>DASZTT010000275.1:0-11506 GCA_035547895.1 Rhodanobacteraceae bacterium | reverse complement strand
CTGGTACGTGATCCGCGACGGCAAGCCGTTGATGGGTTCGCTGACCGCGCTCGAATCCCAGGTCCACGGTCCTTTCCATTCCACCGGCGCCGATTGCGTGGACTGGCTTGGCGTGCCGTTGCTGCGCGGCAGCGAAGTGGTTGGTTGCGTGGTGGTGCAAAGCTACGACGAGACGCACCATTACGACGAGCAGGACAAGACGCTGCTGATCTACGTGGCGCAGCACATCCAGACCGCGCTGGAACGACGCCTGGCGCACGCCGAGCTCGAACATCGCGTCGAGGAACGGACCGAAGCGCTGCGCGATGCCAACCGCGTGCTGCAGCAGCAGGTGCTGGAGCGCCAGCGCGGCGAACGTTTGCAGGCGGCGCTGTTCCGCATCGCGGAACTGGCCAGCACCACCGAGAGCATCGACAACTTCTACGCCGCGGTGCACCGCGTGGTGGGCGGCCTGCTGTACGCACGCAACTTCTATATCGCGCTGCTTTCAGAGGACGGCACGGAACTGACATTCCCCTATTCGGTCGATGAGCGCGAACGCCAACGGCAGCCGCGCAAACTCGCCAACGGCCTCACCGAATACGTGTTGCGCAACGGCGCCGCACTGCTCGCGAACGCACCCGAAGTCGCGAGGCTGCGCGCGGAAGGCGAAGTGGCGCAGCACGGCGCCGATTCGGTGTGCTGGCTCGGGGTGCCGCTGGTCTGCGCCGAACACACGGTCGGCGCGCTGGCCGTGCAGAGCTATTCGCCGGAACACCATTACACGCTGCGCGACCAGGAACTGCTGACCTTCGTTTCCTACCACATCGCCAACGCGCTGGAACGCGTGCGCGCCACCGAATCGCTGCGGCGCGCGTATTCCAACCTCGAGCACCGCGTCGGCGAGCGCACCCGCGCGTTGGCGCTCGCGAATCGCGACCTGCGTGCGCAGATCGCGGAAAGGGAACGCATCGAAGCGCGCCTGAAATACGAAACCCTGCACGATTCACTGACCGGCCTGCCCAACCGCAGCCTGCTGATGCAACGGCTCGAACGCGCACTGGAACGTTTCCACGCGGATCCATCGAAAGGTTTCGCGGTGCTGTTCATGGACCTGGATCGCTTCAAGGTGATCAACGACTCGGTCGGGCACCTGATCGGCGACGATCTCCTGTTCCAGGCCGGCAGCCGCATCCGGTCCTGCGTCAAATCCGAGGACGTGGTCGCGCGGCTCGGCGGCGACGAATTCGGCGTGCTGCTCGAAGGCGTCGCGGACGCCGACAAGGCCTCACGTATTGCCAAGCGCATCATCGATGACCTCAACGCGCCGTTCCGGCTGGCCGCGAAGGAACTGTTCACCTCGACGTCCATCGGCATCACACTGGCGGCCGAGCACTATCGGCATCCGGAGGAATTGCTGCGCGATGCGGACTCGGCGATGTATCGCGCCAAGGCCGACGGACGCCATCGTTACGCCGTGTTCGACGAAGGCCTGCGCCAACAAGCGGTGTCGCTGCTGGAAATCGAGAACGATCTGCGGCGCGGCATCACGCGCGAGGAATTCGTGCCGTTCTACCAGCCGGTGGTGGACATCCATGACGGCACGACGATCGGCTACGAGGCGCTGATGCGCTGGCAGCATCCGAAACGCGGGCTGCTGCCGCCAGGCGAGTTCCTCAACATCGCCGAAGACACTGGCGCGTCGGAAACCATCGATTGGCAGATCTTCACGCAGGTGTGCCGGCAGACCAACGATCTCGCCGGGAGCAGCGATACGTTCATCGGCATCAACCTGTCGGCACGACATTTCCGCAATCCCGATCTCGATCGCCGCCTGCTGCAGCTGCTGGCGGAACACGGCGTGTCGCCTTCACGCATACGTCTCGAAATCACCGAGCGCGCGATGCTGGACAACCCGCCCGAAGCCAAGCGCACGCTGCAGGTGCTGTGCAACGCCGGCATCCGCATTTCGCTGGATGATTTCGGCACCGGCTATTCCTCGCTGTCCTACCTGCACCAGTACCCGGTGCACGCGCTCAAGATCGACCAGTCGTTCATCCGCGGCCTGTCGAGCCACAGCGAGGGTGGCAGCGATGCGGTGATCCGCTCGATCCTCGCGATGGCGAAGTTGTTGTCGATGCAGGTGATCGCGGAAGGCGTCGAGACGGCCGAACAACGCGACTTGCTGATGGGCATGGGCTGCCGGTACGCGCAGGGCTTCCTGTATTCGCCGGCCGAACCGTTCGAAACCTGGGCCAGCCACGCGACGCCCGACGCCTCGGCATGACCGGTGCATCCTCCGCTTCGCGCAGCGGTTCGGCGCCGCGCCGCTCGCGCGCGCAGCGCTGGTTCGCGCGGTTCGGCTGGCTGGTGCTGGCGTTCTTCGCGGTGACGTGGCTGCCGGTGTTGATCCTGCGTTTCGTGCCGCCCGTGACCAGCGCCTACATGGTCGAACGCAAGCTGTCGCAGGCGTGGCATGGCAACCGCGCTTTCACGATCCGCTATCACTGGGTGCCGTGGGCGAAGATCGCACCGGTTGCGCCGCTGGCGATGGTCGCGGGAGAGGACCAGACGTTCCCCTTCAACCACGGCTTCGACATCGCCTCGATCAAGTCCGCGATCGATGTGGCCGAAGCCGGCGGGCATCTGCGCGGCGCCAGCACCATCACCCAGCAGACCGCGCGCAACCTGTTCCTGTGGAGCGGCGGCGGGTTCTTCCGCAAGGGACTGGAAGCGTATTTCACGGTGCTGATCGACGTTACCTGGCCCAAGCGCAGGGTGCTCGAGGTCTACGCCAACATCGCGGAACTCGGCGATGGCATCTATGGCGTCGAGGCCGCGTCGCAGGCGTACTTCCGTGAACCCGCGTCGCGCCTGACGCAGCACCAGGCGGCATTGCTGGCCGCGGTGCTGCCCGATCCGCGCGGCTGGCACGCCGATCGGCCTTCGCCCTACGTGCAGCGCCGCGCGGCATGGATCGAACAGCAGATGCGCCAGCTCGGCGGCGTCGGCTACGTGCTGGATGAACATCCACCCAAACCACGCGTGGACAGACCGCATCGCCGCGACCGCAAGCGCTAAAATCGAAGAACCTTCCGCGATCCTGAGGAGAACGTCATGCGACAGGTCAGGCATCTACTGGAAGACAAGGGCAGCGCGGTCTACAGCATCGCGCCGGAAGCACCGGTGCTGGATGCGATCCGCATGATGGCCGAACGCGGCGTGGGCGCCCTGCTGGTGCTGCGCGGCGACGCGCTGGCCGGCATCGTCACCGAGCGCGACTACGCGCGCAAGGTGATCCTGAAAGGCCGTTCTTCGCGCGAAACGCCGGTATCCGACATCATGACGCCGGCGCCAACCAGCGTATCCCCGGCCGCCACGGTGGACGAATGCATGCGCCTGTGCACCGAATTGCGCGTGCGGCACCTGCCTGTCCTGGAAAACGGCAAGCTGGCGGGCATCGTGTCAATCGGCGATCTGGTCAAGGCCGTCATCAACGACCAGGCGGTCGAGATCGACCAGTTGCAACGCTACATCGCGGGGTGAAGCGCTCATTGCGCTTGCGACACCATCCACTTCACCGTGGCTTCCACCTGCGCATCGGTGAGCGCCGGGTTGCCGCCCTTGGCCGGCATGTGGTTGCCGTCGGGACCGGTGTAACCGTCGATCGCGTGTTTCACCAGCGTGGCGATGCCTTCCTTGATGCGCGGCGCCCACGCCGACTTGTCGGTGATCTTTGGCGCGCCCGCGGCTCCGGTCGAATGGCAGGTGGTGCACAGGTGACCGAAGATCGTCTTGCCGTCGGTGGTCCCGCCGTAAGCCACCTGCGACGCGGCCGCCTTGGCCGCGGCCGCCTTGGCGGCTTCCATCGCGGCGCGTCCCGTGTCGCCGGCGTACACCGCGGCGACCGGCGTGATGCGGTCGCCCGCGCGCTGGAGCTCCTGCTGGTTGCTTTCCTTCGGGAGCGACGCCCACACGAACGTGCCGATGATCATGAGCACAACCGCAGTCCCCGCGAGCAGGGCAATCATGATCGCGAAATGCTTCATGAAGGTACGATCGGATGGGGTGAGATGCGTGCTCACTAGCGAACTCCGGTTGAAAGGCGAACGGTGTCCCCGGACCCCCGCGGACGCCACATATCCGCGCGAGTATAACGTCCCGATGATGCCGCTCCAACTCGGTCGCGCGTTGACTCGATTTAGACACGCCCGCGTGTACAACCGGCCCTTCGCCGCGGCGCGGCATGGAGGGACGGAACATGCCCGGCCACTACGACGTCATCGTGATCGGCTCCGGCCCCGGCGGCGCGACGCTGGCGCAACGGCTGGCTCCGTCCGGCAAGAGGATCCTGATCCTCGAACGCGGCGATTTCCTGAAACGCTCGCCCGACAACTGGAGCGCCAAATCGATCTTCGTCGACAACACGTACCAGGCTGATGAAACCTGGTACGACAAGACCGGCAAGGCCTTCCACCCCGGGCTGCACTATTTCGTGGGCGGCAATTCCAAGATGTACGGCGCCGCGCTGTTCCGACTGCGCGAGCGCGACTTCAACGAGATCCGGCACGCCGACGGGGTGTCGCCCGGATGGCCACTGAAGTACGACGTGTTCGCACCGTATTACGACGAAGCCGAAAGACTGTTCCACGTGCACGGCTGCGCCGGTGAAGATCCGACCGAGCCGCGCCGCAACGGCGCGTACCCGTATCCGCCGGTCGCGCACGAGCCGCGCATGCAGCAACTGTCCGACACGTTCGCGAAACAGGGTTTGCATCCCTTCCACATGCCGCTCGGCATCCTGCTGGATGAAGCCGATGGCACGGTCGCGCGTTCCAGCCCGTGCCTCCGTTGCGGCGCATTCGACGGCTACCCGTGCCCGACCAACGGCAAGGTCGACGCCGAAATCATGTGCATCAATCCGACGCTGGACGCGCATCCCAACGTGACGCTGCTGACCTGCGCGTACGTTGCGCGGCTGGATACCGACGCCAGCGGCCATGCGGTGAACGCGGTGCAGGTGGAACGCGGCGAGGCGATGGAAACCTTCTCCGCCGACATCGTGGTGGTCGCCTGCGGCGCACTGTCGTCCGCGCTGCTGCTGCTGCGCTCGGCCAACGACAAGCATCCCCATGGACTCGCCAACGGCTCCGACCAGGTGGGCCGCAACTACATCCGCCACAACCAGTCCGTGCTGCTGGCGATCACGCGCGAACCCAACGACACGATTTTCCAGAAGACGGTCGGACTGAGCGATTTCTATTTCGGCGCGGACGACTGGCCGTTCCCGCTCGGCCTTGTCCAGATGACCGGCAAGTCGCACGCCGACACGTTGCGCGGCGAGGCGCTGCCGGACTGGCTGGCATGGCTGCCGGAGCAACCGTTCGAATACATCGCGCGCCACTCGCTGGATTTCTGGCTGTCCAGCGAAGACCTGCCGCGGCCCGAAAACCGCATCCGCTACGACGGCGATCGCGTCGTCGTCGAGCAGACCGACAACAACATGGAAGCGCATCGTCGCCTCAAGGCGAAACTGGAAGCGCTGCTGGAGCCGATCGGCGCGCACCCGCACACGCTGCGCCGCACCCAGTATCTCGGCAAGGACATTCCGATCGGCGGCACCGCGCACCAGGCCGGCACCGCGCGCTTCGGCACCGACCCGGAAACCTCGGTGCTCGACCTCGATTGCAAGGCGCACGAACTGGACAACCTGTATGTCGTCGACGCGAGTTTCTTTCCCTCGATCGGCGCGGTGAACCCGACGCTCACCATCGTCGCCAACGCGCTGCGCGTGGCCGACCGGATCGCACGGCGAATGCAGTGAGGAACGCGCCATGTGGCTGAATCTCTATCTGGTTCCGATCGTGATCCGCGTATGCCTGGTGGTGCTGTTTCCGTTCAGCGCGCTGGACAAGATCGTGTTCTGGAGGGACGCGATCGCGCAGGCGGATTCGTCGTTCCTGCCGAAATGGGGCGGACCGCCGTTGCTCGTCGCGGCGATCGTCGTGGAAGGCGTCGCGCCGTTCTGCATCGTGTTCGGCTGGCATGATCGGCTCGCCGCGTTCGTGCTGGCGTTCTTCTGCGTGGTCACCGCGCTCCTGTACCACCCGTTCTGGAAGTTCAGCGATTTCTGGAAATCCGGCAACAGCGTCGCGCGCAGCCACTTCTGGGATTTCCTCAAGAATTTCGGACTGGTCGGCGGGCTGCTCCTGGTGGTGTTCGCGACGCAACTTGCACCCGCGGGCGTGGTCGCGCGTCGGCCGCTGGCGTCGACCGCGGTGTACACGAAGGCCGGCACTGCACCGCCCGCGGCGGTTCCGGGATGGATGGGCTCCAATGGGCACTGACATACCCACGGTCACGTACTGGCACGTGTGCGCCGACGCACGCGGCGTCAGCCACCAGGAACGCCGCACGCTGCGCGACTTCGAACGCCAGAGCATGGGCGGCGCCGCGCCGCAATGGAACGACGTGCTGGAGCAAACACCCGCGCGCGCAATGTTCAGCGTGCTGCCGCCCGGCTGGATCGGCGACTGGCACGAGAATCCTGCGCCGCAATGGATCGTGCCGCTGTCGGGGCGCTGGTTTGTGGAAACCATGGATGGCACGCGCGTGGAGATGGGCCCGGGTGAAATCTCGTTCGGCGGCGACCAGGGTTGCATCGCCGACGCGCAAGGCCACAGGGGCCACCGCTCCGGCACCGTCGGCGACGAACCGGCGGTGTTGATGATCGTGCAGATGGACCGCTCCGATGAGTGATTACGAAATCCTCGATCCACGCTTCCGCTCCATGGTGCTGCCGAATGCGCCGCTGGAAAAGCTCGCCGACGGATTCCGCTGGCTTGAAGGACCGGTCTGGTTCGCGGACATGCAGTGCCTGCTGTTCAGCGACATTCCTAACGATCGCATCATGCGCTGGACGGCTTCGGGCGGCGTGTCGGTATTCCGCCAGCCGTCGCGCTTCGCGAACGGCCACACCCGCGATCGCGAGGGGCGCTTGATCGGCTGCCTGCACGGCGGCCGCGCGATCGTGCGCACCGATCTCGATGGCAGCGTCACCACGCTCGTCGATCGTTACCAGGGCAGACACCTCAATTCACCCAACGATGTCGTGGTGAAGTCCGACGGCACGATCTGGTTTTCCGATCCGCCTTATGGCATCCAGACCGATTACGAAGGCGGCAGGCGCGAATCCGAATTGCCGGCCAACCTGTACCGCTTTGATCCGCGCGCCGACACGCTCGACGCGGTGATCGGCGACATTGCGGGCCCGAACGGCTTGTGTTTTTCACCCGACGAGAAGCGCCTGTACGTCGCCGACACCGGCGTGCAGTTCGAACCCGACTCGAAACGCGGCATCCGCGTGTACGAGGTCGGCGAAGACGGCAAGTCGTTGCGCAATGGGCGCGATTTCTACGCCTCCGCCGCAGGCCACGCCGACGGCATCCGCTGCGACGAAGACGGGAACGTCTGGGCGGCGGTGGGCGATGGCGTGCATTGCATCGCGCCCGACGGCACCCTGCTCGGCCGCATCGAGGTGCCGTGCACGGTCTCGAACCTCTGCTTCGGCGATCGCCACCGCAGCCGTCTGTTCCTGTGCGCATCGCAGACGCTGTATGCGATCTGGGTGAACCGGCGCGGCGCGCAGCGGCCATGAGCCACGGCATCGAGAAACTTCTCCGCACCGAGCGCAACACCGCGGACCTCGAACGCGCGGTGGCGTTCCACCGCGACGTGCTGGGCTTCCGGGTGGATGCCCCGAACGCCGCGCCGCCCGCGTGGACCTTGCTGCCCGGCCTGTGCGACACGGCGCCCCGCTGCGCGTATCTTTCGCTGGGCGCGCAGACGCTCGTGCTCACCGGGTTTCCAACCGCCGCACCCTATCCGGCCGACAGCGAATCGAATGATGCGTGGTTCCAGCATTGCGCGATCGTGGTCGACGACATGGATGCGGCGTGCGACCGCGTGATGCGGAACGGCGCCGTGCCGATCACGCAGGGCGGCCCGCAGACACTGCCGCCATCCACCGGTTCGGTCACTGCATTCAAGTTCCGCGACCCCGACGGCCATCCGCTGGAATTGATCGCGTTGCCGCAGGGCGCGGGCGATCCGTCCTGGCAATCGGCGCGCGAGCATGGCCCGGCGCTCGGCATCGACCACAGCGCGATCAGCATCGCCGACGTCGAACGCAGCACGCTGTTCTACGAACTGCTTGGGATGCACGTCACATCGCGCGGCTTGAACCGCGGCCCGGAACAACAACGTCTTGACGCGCTCGCCGACGTCGAAGTGGAGGTGATCGGAATGCAGGGCGCGGCGCGCACGCCGCACCTGGAGTTGCTCGGCTACCGGCAGCCACGCGGCCGGCCGAACCCATCGACGGGGCTCACCGCCGTCGCCGCGGACCGGCTGGTCTGGCAAGCCGGAAAGGTGGACGTGCTGCTCGACGCGCTTACCGACGGCGATTTCAACGATGCGATCGTCGCCAGCGGTTTCATCGACGGAACGACGATCGCCCTGCTGCGCGATCCCGACGGGCACGTGCTGGTGCTGCGCGACCAGCCTTGATCGAGGTCCGGCCGGAATCCCGTTCATGAACATCGCGGTCACAACCGTTTCGTTAACATCGAAGATTCCACCCGACGAGTGATTGCACGAGTTGCCACGCAACCGCCGCCCGCAAGCATGGATCCGCCGTCTCGGGATGAGGCGCACCGCGCGCATTGCCGCGCGCAACCGCAGCCGCGTCACGCCGTGGGAACCTGACGGCGCCGCCGCGGCACCGATTCCGCCGGCCGTGCTCGCACGCGGGCACGACAGTTTGAGCGAGGCTCCCGCTTTCGATCTCGACCGGGCGCTGGTGGCGCACGACCGCACGCTGCAGCACGCCTACGCCGTCGCCCGCACCGCCGCGATCGACAACCGCCGCGTCGAACCCGCGGCGGAATGGCTGATCGACAACGTCTACCTGATCCGCAACGAGATCCGCGAAGTCCGTGAAGCGCTGCCGGCGAATGTCTGGAAGCGGCTGCCGCGCAACCAGCCCGATGGCCAGGTGGTGCCGCGCATGTTGCGCGCCCTGCGCGCCTGCATCGCGCAACTCGACGGCAACGTCGAACCCGAGGCGGTCGAACGGTACCTCGACGAATACCAGGCGCACGCGACCTTCGACCTGGTCGAACTGTGGACGCTGCCGGTGCTGGTGCGGGTGGCGCTGATCGAGGGACTGGCCAGCGACGCCGCCGCGATCACCCGCCGCATGCAGGCCTATTCGAACGCCGAGGCCTGGGCCGAACGGCTGATCGGCGTCGCCACGCGCGCGCCCAACGACATGCTGCTGGGCGTCGCCGAAATGGCGCGCACCGACGTGTTCGCATCGGCCGCGTTCGCGGCCGAGTTCTATCGGTTGCTGGAAGGCAAGCACCCCTCGCTGAAACTGGCGCTCACCTTCGCCGAGCAGCAGTTGGAACAACGCGGCACCAGCGTGTCGCGGGTGATCGACGAGGAATCGCGCGCGCAGGCCGCCGACCAGGTCTCGATCGCCAACCGCATCAACAGCCTTCGCCGCACCCGCGACTACAACTGGTCCGAATTGCTGGAACGCGTCGGCAAGGTGGATCGCATCCTCGGCAAGGATCCGGCCAACGCGCATGCCGGCATGGATTTCGCCACCCGCGGCCGCTACCGGCATGCGGTCGAGGTGCTCGCCAGGCGCAGCGGCCGCAGCGAGATCGACGTCGCGCAACGCGCGCTGGAACTGGCACGGCTGGATTGCGCGGCCGGCACCGATCCGCGCCGCCGCCACGTCGGCTATTTCCTGATCGGCGCGGGCCTGGCCACCTTCGCGCACGCGCTGGGCGCGCGCCCGTCGACCGAATACCGTATCGCCGAGCGGCTGCGGCGCTGGCCATCGGCGAGTTATCTCGGCAGCATCCTGCTGATCAGCCTGCTGCTGACCGTGGCGGTCGCCGGCGGCCGGGAGTGGTACGTCGCATCGATGCCGCTGGCGATCGACTTCGTGCTGCTGGTCGCGGTGTTCGTCGCCGCCAGCCAACCCGCGGTGACGTTGGTGAACTGGCTGCTGGGCATGCTGGTGCCCGCGCGCCTGTTGCCGCGCATGTCGTTTTCCGGCGGCATTCCCGACGAGTACCGAACGCTGGTGGTGGTGCCGTGGTTGCTGGGCAGCACGCAGGGGCTGGCGGAACAGCTCGACGCGCTGGAAATCCGCTACCTCGGCAACCGCGATCGCAATCTGCACTATGCGTTGCTCACCGATTTTCCGGACGCGCCCGAGCGCGACATGCCGGGCGACGCGGCCCTGCTGCAGGCGGCCACCGCGGGCATCGACCGGCTGAACGCGAAATATCCGCTGGCCGGCAGCACGCGCTTCTACCTGTTCCACCGCCCGCGTGAATGGAACGCGCGGCAGTCGGTGTGGATGGGCTTCGAGCGCAAGCGCGGCAAGCTGGGCGACCTGAACCGCGTGTTGCGCGGCACGCGTCCCGAGCGCGCCTTCAGCGTGGTCGTGGGCGACGTCGAGGCGTTGCAGAAAACGCGTTACGTGATCACGCTGGACGCCGACACGCAGTTGCCGCCCGAAGCCGGCCGCAAGCTGGTCGAGACCATGGCGCATCCGCTGAACCGTCCGTGGTTCAGCAAGGGCTCGCGCCGCGTGGTGGCCGGCTACGGCCTGCTGCAACCGCGCATCTCGGTGACCTGGAGTGCCGACCATCCCAGCCTCTTCGCGCGCCTGTACAGCAACTCGGGCGGGCTTGACCCTTACACGCGCGCCGTCTCGGACGTGTACCAGGACCTGTTCGGCGAAGCCTCGTTCGTCGGCAAGGGCATCTACGACGTCGACGCCTTCAGCCGCTCGGTCGGCACGCGTTTTCCGAACGACCTGATCCTGTCCCACGACCTGCTGGAAGGCAGCTACGCGCGCGCGGGCCTGGTCAGCGACATCGAGCTGATCGAGCACCAGCCGAACCGTTTCAGCGTGGACGTGCGCCGCCGCCACCGCTGGACCCGCGGCGACTGGCAGATCGTGCAATGGCTGCTGCCGATCGTGCCGGGCCCGCGCCGGCGTGGGCTGCGCAACACCCTGAAGGCCCACCACCGCTGGAAGATCCTGGACAACCTGCGCCGCGGCGTGGTGCCGCTGGCGATGCTGGCGCTGCTCCTGGGCGGCTGGACCCACAGCAACCACGGGGCCTACTGGAGCCTGGTGGTGGTCGCGTTCCTGCTGGGGCCGCCGCTGCTGATCTCGGCCGTCCAGGTGCTGCGCAATTTATGGCAGCGGGTGCCGCCGCGTCGCTGGCGCAACACCTGGCGGAACATCCGCCACGAACTGCTGCGCGACGTGTTCGCGATCGCGGTGCTGCCGTTCGAGACCTGGCTCAACCTCGACGCCATTTTGCTCAGCGGCTGGCGGCTGATCTTCACCCGCAGGCACCTGCTGGAGTGGACGCCGATGACCGACGCCGAACGCGGCGCGGTGTCGGGCCTCCCGGGTTACACGCGGCTGATG
>DASZTT010000274.1:0-10643 GCA_035547895.1 Rhodanobacteraceae bacterium | reverse complement strand
AGAGATCGGGTCAGAGTGCCTTTGTGGTGAGCTTGCGACATCTGCCTACATTCCTTTGCGTAGCCCGGATGGAACCGCGCAGCGGTGGAATCCGGGGCATCGTGCGGACCCTCCCGGATTCCGCTTCGCTTCATCCGGGCTACATAGTTTGGCCCGGAGAGATCGGACTCAGAGTGCCTTTTGTGGTGAGCTTGCGACGTCTGCGAGCGTGACCCACGTCGGCGCGTGATCGCTGGAGTGGTCCCAGCCGCGCACGTCGCGGTCCACGCCGGCCGATTGAAGACGCCGCGCGGCGGTGGGGCTCAGGAGGATGTGGTCGATGCGCAGGCCGGCATCGCGTGCAAACGCGTTGCGCAGGTATTTCCAGAACGTGTAGACGTGCTCGCCGGGATGCAGTGCGCGCAGCGTGTCGGTCCAGCCTTGCGCCAGCAAATCCCGGTACGCCGCGCGCACCTCGGGACGAAACAGCGCGTCGTCGACCCAGCGCTCCGGCGCATACACATCCAGTTCTTCCGGGATCACGTTGAAGTCGCCGGCAAGGATCGTGGGCACGCCCACATCGAGCAGATCGCGCGCGTGCGCCGTCAGCCGTTGCAGCCAGCGCAGCTTGTAGTCGAACTTCGGACCGGGCGCAGGATTGCCATTGGGAAGGTACAGGCATCCGACGACAATGCCGCGCACCTCCGCTTCGAGGTAACGGCTTTGCACGTCGTCGGGATCACCGGCCAGCGCCCGCCTGCGTTCCATTGGCTCGCAGCCCCTGGCCAGGATCGCAACGCCGTTCCAGCTCTTCTGCCCGTGCCACACCGCGCCGTAGCCCGCGTCATGGAGTGCGTCGACGGGAAACAGTTCCTGCGGTGCCTTGAGTTCCTGCAGGCACACGATGTCCGGTGACTCCGCCTCGAGCCAGCGCAGCAGCAACGGCAGCCGCGCGCGAATGCCGTTGACGTTGTAGGTTGCAATTTTCATGGCGCGCTTTCCTTGCGTTTGCCTTCAGTGGAGCAGGTATCTCGCCGCGAGGCGGCCGATCTGTTCGGCTTCGATGCCGATCGCGCGGAACTGGCCGCTGGCGATCACGATCTGCCCGCAGAAAAACAGGCCGGGTTGGCCGGTGGGTTTGCCGGTCACGCGCGGAAGCCCTTGCCCGTCGAACAGCTCGGGCGCGTCGGGCAGCAGTCCGCGCATGTCGGGACGGAAGCCGGTCGCGAAGATCACCGTGTCGAAGGATTCGGCGGCTCCGCTGGCGAACACCACGCCATCGGCGGTGAAGTGGTCGATGCCGTCGCGCACCTTGATCGATCCGTCGCGGATGCGGGCGAGCGTGCCGACGTCCAGCATGGGCACACGATGATCCTCGGCGATCATGCGGAGCGGACCTTTGCGCAGTTCCGTGAGGCCGGTGCCGCGCAGTGAGCCGATGGCGAGGCGGAGCAGGGGTGCGTCGAGGAAATCCGCGACGCCCGGCGGCAGCCAGCGTTGCGCGATCGCCCAGGTGATCACCGGCAGGCCGAGCAGCTCGCGCGGAAGGATCTTCACCGGACCGCGCACCGCCAGCGTCACATCGATGTCGGCCTCGGCCAGATCCAGCGCGATCTCGCCTCCGGAATTGCCGAGGCCCACGACCAGCACGCGCTGGCCGGCATACGGCGATGGATTGCGGTACACCGAGCTGTGCAGCATCCGGCCGCGGTAGTCGTCCATGCCGGGAAAGCGGGGTGTGTAAGGCGCATCCGCCCAACCGGTGGCGATGATCACCAGCGGTGCCGCGCGTGTGTCCGTGCTGGTTTCCACCTGCCAATGCGTGTCGTTGCGGCGCACGCGCTTCACTTCGCTGCGGAAGACCGGTTGCAGCCCGAAGTGCTGCGCGTAGCCTTCCAGGTACTCGACCACCTGGGCGCGTGCCGGATAGCGCGGGTAGCTGCGCGGCATGGGCCAGCCGGGCAGGGCGGAGTGGTCGCGGTCGGTGTGCAGGTGCAGGCGGTCGTAATGGCGTCGCCAGACCGCGCCGACCGCGTCGCCCTTCTCGAGGATCAACGCCTTCAGGCCCCGACGCGACAACGCGGCGCCACAAGCCAGGCCCGCCGGTCCGGCGCCCACGACGATGGCGTCTGCATCCGCCGTGGACGGTTCATCCGTGCTGGCATTCGCACTGGACAAGATTGCTGCGCGCCGCGCCCTGCGGGCATCGGCGCCCATTTTACGCCCGGGCCGAAAAGCCCATGCGGAGAATCAAATCCGCGGACGCGCATGCACCGGACAAGCGCACCGCTGCTTCATCTTTGGCGGGCGCGCAGCTCGTCCGCGGTGAAAATCGCTTCGGGCACGGCTTCGAGGTGCGCGCGGCCGATGGGCTCGCCGTTGCCGTCGGACAGGCCGTAGGTGTTCTCGCGGATTTTTTCCAAGGCGCGATCGATGGTCGCGATCCTGTCCAGGTCGTGGGCGAACAAGGCCTCGTCGTTGGCCTGTTGTTCCAGGCGGTCGCCGTCGTCGGCGGCGTCGCGCGGTTCATCGCCCGCCGCGGCCTGCAGCGTGTTTTCATCCGTGCCGGCCGCGTCACCGCTGGCAACGAGTCGTGCCCGCAGTTCGAGCAGACGCTCGCGCTGGCGGGCGATGAATGCATCGTCGAGATGTCGATGTGACTGTGTCATGGCTGCTCCTTCGGTGGTCGTCCGCGAGTCTCTCACGGGCGCACGCGGATGATGGTCTTGCCGCTGGCCCGCCTGGCCGGATTGAGGGCGGCAACGGCCTCGTCGAGGGTGGCGACGTTGCCGATGTTCGTCCGCAGCCGGCCGTCGCGCACGCGTTGGACGATTTCACCCAGTTGGGCGCGGTCGGATTCGACCACGAAGTCGATCGCCAAACCGTCGACAGGACGCGCCTCGGCCGGTCCGACGATGGTCACCAGCGTTCCTCCGGCCCGGATCAGGCTGGCGGATCGCTTCTGGATGTCGCCGCCGATGACATCGAACACCAGATCGACGCTGCCGACGTCTTCCAGCGTGTCGTTGTCGAGATCGACGAACTCCTGCGCGCCGAAGTCGAGCACCTTCTGGCGATCGGCGGCGCGTCCGGTGCCGATGACGTAGGCGCCCGCTTCACGCGCGAGTTGCGTGACCATCGACCCGACGGCACCGGCCGCACCGTGCGCGATGACGCTCTGCCCGGCCCGGAGGCGGCCGTAGTCGAACAGTCCCTGCCACGCGGTCAGGCCCGAGATCGGCAGGCTCGCGCCCACCGTGAAATCGACGTCGCCCGGCAGTGGTGCGAGGTTGCGCGACTCGATCGCGACGTATTCCGCCAGGGTGCCGTCGCGGTACCAGTCCGCAAGCCCGAACACCCGCTGTCCCACCGACAGGCCCGCCGTGCCGTAGCCGAGCGCGGTCACCACGCCGGCCAGTTCGTGTCCTGGAATCGTCGGTGTGCGGTCGCGGCCGAGGCGGTCGGTCCAGGTCGAAGGCCACGTCAACTCGGTTCCCACGAAGCCCGACGCATGGATCTCGACGACGACATCGTTGATGGCCACCTGCGGCTCAGGCCGCTGCAACAGTTTCATCGCAGCCGTTCCCGCGGCCTGATCCGTTACCACGATCGCCTTCATTGCATTTCTCCTTGTGGGTTCGTGCTGCCGGCGGAAAAGTCCAGGACGGAAAGCACATCCGATATTCGCTGCGGCGGGCTGGATGGTTACCGATGGCACCGCCGGATCGGAAGCGAACGTCGGCATTCGACCGGACGGCCCAATATGAATTCGTCTGTGAACATCAGAACCTGAACACTTGCCTTGTAACCGTGTTGACATGTGCACCCGCTAGCGTTTCCCTAGACGGTACGCGACTTCCTCTTCGCTGGAATGTTGCACGCAAATCGGGTGACACCGTGCCCCGAAGCGCCTCGACAACGCGCCCGGTCGATCATGGCCCCGCCCGTCTGGAGCCTCTTGTCCTGACGACCGGTTGTCGGTAACCCAGGCAACCCGCCGTACTCGCTTCCCAGGACGAAGTCAGCACATAGGAGCGTGCCAAATGGTGAGCATCGACAAATCACTTCCGAACGGGCTGGGAATCGGACCGATGCGAACCGGGTCGAGCTGGTTGCACGAATATCTCGCGTCCAGGGGGGACGTCTGTTTGCCGAAGGGTGTCAAGGAAACGTTTTATTTCGCGGAAAAAAACGGGATGGGCGAAGTCTGGTATGAAAACCACTTCCATCATTACGATCCAGTCCGGCACCTGCGCATCATCGAGATTTGTCCAACACTGTTTGACAACTACGCGGCCATAGGCAGGGTCAGCAGGACGCTGCATGAGCCCACCTTGATGGTGACCTTGAGGAATCCCGTGGACAGGACCTGGTCGCATTACATGCACTGGCGTCAGCATGGCCGCACGACACAGGATTTCGACACCGCCGTGCGGGAATCCCCCGAAATCGTGACGCACGGTTTGTATGCAAGACATCTGAACCGTTGGCTGGATGAGTTCGGGCGGGGAGCGGTTCGCATCACGCTTTACGATGACCTGAAGGAACGCCCGGTGGAGTACGCGCGGCAAGTTGACGAGGTGTTTGGTTTGCCTGCGTCGTCGGCACGAGGCGTACCAGGCAGGAAAATCAATTCCGCAGCACTGCCAGTCAACCCGTTGATCGCGAAGATGACCAGCCGAACCGTGACGAAGCTGCGCAACAGCGGCCTGCATTGGATCGTCAATGCCGGCAAGCGAATCGGTTTGGCGGACGTCATCTATGGCAGTTCGCGCAAGGCGGCCACAAGGCCGGTCATGAATCCGGGGACACACGACTATCTCGTCGAACAATTCTCCGACGACGTCGACAGGCTGGAAAAATTGCTGCATATCGATCTGGGCGTCTGGCGCCGGCAGTGGGCCGCGTTTCGCGACAAGCCGGTCCGGAAGCAGGCATAGGCGACCTGCGCGATCCAACCATGGCGAACCCGCGCCGCCTCTTCATCGAAAGCAGACCTCATTGGGCGTCGATGATGTGCGCGGCAACGTCGGCGAAACCAGCGCCGGTCAATGTGATGGCCGTGTCTCGGCTTGTTCAGTTCAACGACTTCAGGTGTCGCAGCTTGGCCGCGTAGATGGCGCGCGATTCCGGCGTGGTGCTGTTCTTCTCCGCCAGTTCCAGCTGCTTGCGTGCGCGGCGCATGTCGCCCAGGTGCATCGCGGCAATCGCCAGTTCGAAATGCGACGGAACATCGTAGGGGCGCTCTGACAGCGCCTTCTCGAACAGCCGCGCCGCTTCCGCGTATTGGCCGGCCTGCATCGCCTCGACCCCGCGGTCATAGAACTCGAACGGCGGATGGCGCTGGATTTCGGCCAGCCTTTTCTCCAGCGCCTGCGCTTCCGCAGTGCGGCCTTCCTGCTTGAGGACCCGCGACAGGTTGGTGAGCGCCGAGACGTTGTCGGGATCGAGCCGCAGCGCGTAGCGCATGGCTTGTTCGGCGGGCGCCAGGTCGTTCCGCTTGTGGTAGATGACGCCGAGCGTGTTGGCGGCATTCGCGAAGCCGGGGTCGGCTTCGAGCGCCGCGCGCGCGAACCAGTACGCGCGATCGAGATCACCACCAACCATCACTTCGGCCGCGCGGTTGTTCATGTACATCGCGATGACGGTTTGCTCCGCGATGGGCCGGGACACCGCGTTCGCCATCTGCCGCGACGGCAGGAAGTCGACGATCATCGGCACGTCATCGCCCTGGTAGTACCGGGTACCCGAGCTGCGCGGGCCGAGCACCAGGTTCACGTGCTGGCTGAGAATGGCGAATCCGGCATCGCGCGACCAGGTGTCGAAGTGGGACACACCCTGATAGGTCACCCGGATGTCGAGCCGCCTGGCCAGCGCGGCCGCCATGATGACCAGCGACAGGCAATTGCCCTCGCGCGCCGCGAAGGTCTGCGACGCGGTACGGGTCATCTCCGAGTCGTAATCGATCAGGAGCTTGCTTTTCAGCGCATCGAGCAGGGCCAGCCGCGGATCCTCGTGGCGGCTCTGCGGAACGATTTCACTGACGATGAAGTGCCGCATCGGGGCATCGACGGCAAACACCGCGCGGCTGTCGATCGGCTTGGGCAACGGCTTGAAAAGCGCGTCGTGGAACAGTGGCGTGACGTCGCGCGTGTGGGCGGTGGGCAAATTCGCACAGCCCGCCAGCGATGCGGCGAACAGGATGACGCCGATCCGCAGCAACAAGATGAAGGCTTTCACCTTCGCCTCCGCAGCGGGCCTGTATCCGCTTGCCGGGCATTCGATGGCCTGCTGCTGAGGGCACTATACACCCGGGCCTGAATGGCGGGTTGCGTCGTGTCGATTGGCGCGCCCGCCATTCGTCGAAGTCAGGGAGATGGTTTGACTTCGGCCGGGAAGGACGGGCAAAAATGACGAAGATGAAGGTGTATGGCGTGCTGCCCACGCGCGTGTTGCGCGTGTTCTGGCTGCTGAACGAGCTGGGGCTCGAGTACGAATGGATACCCACGGCACCGTTCAGCGAAGAGACGCGGTCGCCGGCGTTCCGGGCCCTCAGTCCGACGGGAAAGGTGCCGGTGCTGGTCGACGGGGACGTGGTACTGACGGAGTCGTCGGCGATCCAGCTTTACCTGGCGGAAAAGTATCCGGCGGCCCGGCTGATCCCCGAAGACATCGCGGAGCGCGCGCAGATGTATCGCTGGATTTTCTTCCTGGTCACGGAAATCGAGCAGCCGCTCTGGCGCATCGCGCGGAACAGCGTGATCTATCCGGAAGAGAAACGGCTTCCCGCCGACATCGCGACGGCCACGCAGGAGTGCAAGGCGATGGCCGCGGTGCTGGAAAGGCACATGCAGGGACGCGAGTACCTGGTGGGCGACCGCCTGAGCGTGGCGGATCTGAATGCCGCATACACGCTGGACTGGGCAAGGGAGGCCGACCTGCTGGGCGATGCGCCGGTCCTGTGCGCCTACGTGGAACGAATGTACGCGCGGACCCAGGCGCCGCCGACGATCGAGTCCGTGTTCGCGGCGCAGCGTGGTGCATGATCGCCAGGCTTGTGCAGGCGGCATTTCGCCCGGAAACGAAAAAGCCCGCCGAAGCGGGCTTTCCCTTGCAAACCCGGGAGGGGACTTACGCCACCTGCACCTGGTCCGCCTGCATGCCCTTCGGGCCCTTCACGGGAACGAAGGTGACCTTCTGGCCTTCCTGCAGCGACTTGAATCCGTTGCCCTGGATGGCGCGGAAGTGGACGAACAAGTCGTCACCGCTTTCCGGCGTGATGAAGCCGAAACCCTTGGCATCGTTGAACCATTTGACTGTACCGCTCTGGCGATCCGCCATGACACATGACCTTTGAAAACGTGGATGAATTACGGCACAGAGTGAGGCGAACTCGCCGCAAAGAATATGCAGTGCATCCGAATTGCCTCAAGCGCTGCCGGACAAGTATATCCGACATTTCGTTCGAGCGTTTTCATGGCGTGGATACAAGGGGTAATCGAGCCCGAATCTTGGGGTGAATGGCCGCGTTGCATGAACACGCGCCAACACGCCCGGTGGCTCGCCGGTCGCGTGCGGGCCGCCTTGCTTTAGGCTGGAAACGTCGCGCAGAGGCCAGGGTTCAGCCGATGAAACGATCTCGCAGGGATGCGGACCAGCAAAATTGCGCGCCGGTTTGGCGCAGCCGCGCTGGATGGCGCGCGAATGTTCCAGACAGCATCGCCCGCTGCGCCGGGTGACGTGCGATGGCCCGGCCCTCGAAATCGCGTTTCGTCGTGTATGCCGCGCTCGCCGGCAACCTGCTGATCGCCTTGAGCAAGTTCATCGCGGCGGCGTTGTCCAGCAGTTCGGCGATGTGGAGCGAGGGCGTGCACTCCACGGTGGACAGCATCAACGAAGTGCTGTTGCTGTACGGCATGAACCGCGCCGCGACGCCGCCCGACCGCGCGCATCCCTTCGGCCACGGCCGCGAGCTGTATTTCTGGAGCTTCGTCGTGGCGCTGCTGGTGCTGGCGCTGGGCGCGGGCGTGTCGTGCATCGAAGGCATCGTGGAGCTGCGCCACCCCACCCCGCACACCGACCTGTGGCTGAACTACATCATCCTCGCGGTCGCGGGCGTGTTCGAAGGCGCCTCGTGGACGATCGCGCGGCGCGAATTCCGCGCGCGCAAGGGCAAGCTCGGCTATTTCCAGGCTTTTCGGCAAAGCAAGGATCCGACCACGTTCACGGTGCTGCTGGAAGACAGCGCCGCGTTGCTGGGTTTGTTGATCGCGTTCATCGGCATCTATGGCGGCAGCGTCCTGCACGCGCCGTGGATGGACGGCGCGGCGTCGATCGGCATCGCGCTGGTGCTCGCCACCGCGGCGCTGCTGCTGGCGCGCGAGAGCAAGGGCCTGCTGCTGGGCGAACCCGCGCATCCGCGGGTGGGCGAACAGATCCTCGCCATTGCCCGGAAGGACGCGGGCGTTCGCAGCGCCAACGGCGTGCTCACGATGCAGATGGGACCGCACCAGGTGGTCGCGATGCTGAGCGCGGAATTCGAGGATGCGCTGACCGCACCCGACATCGAGGCCTGCGTCAACCGCATGGAGCGCGGTGCGCGCGAGGCCGATGCCTCGATCGTCGCGCTGTTCGTCAAGCCGCAAACCGAGGAGACCTGGCGCTCGCGCCGCCAGGCGCTGGAAGAGGAGGGCAACGCCACGTTGTCGTGAGAGCGCCGAAGTGGTCCGCAGACACTCTCGCGGCGGCGCCAGTTCGGATGGATCGAACGTTGTGTCACGCAGCAATGGTCTCGGCGGCGCCAGTCACGGTGTCGCCCCCGCACACGTCGCGCCAGAGGTAATACATCACGCCGAACATGGCTGCGAATACCACCAGCAGGAGCACCAGGTAGATGGGAACCATCAGCGCGTACAGCATCCACATGCCGACAAGCATCGCGAGCAGCGCGAAGACGAAGATCACGATCACTACCGCGATCCACGCGACGACCAGGGATATCGCAAGCACGATCAGTGGCAGCAGGTTCTTCAGCGCGCCGAGGAAACCATCGCCGACGGCATTCAAGACGCTGCGATCGCGCAGCGCGACCTGGCCGAGACTGACCGAATAGAAACCCATCATGAAAAGGCCCATCACCGTGAAAAGTGCCATGGCGATGCCGAAGCCTTGCGGCAGCCCTGGTGGCGGCGTGTGGTTGGCCGGTGCGGTCAGCACCTGCATGTACCAGTCGATGATGCCGTGCCCGGCCGCCAGGATGACGACTGCCAGCCAGGCCAGGTAGATGACGATGAGCGTGGCGCCGTAGCCGATCAGGCGCAACGCACCGCCGTGCCGGTAAAGCTTGAAGATGCCACTCGCGCGCGCGGGCAATCCGCGCTCGGCCACATCGATTACCTGCAGATAGCCCGCGTACAGCGGCATGAGCAGCAAACCGAGCAGCAGGGAACCGATCATCGTTGCGACGAAGATGGTCGGACTCGGCGGCGTCCCCGCTCCAGCGAGGTGGAATTGGAACGGCAGCATGGCAAGTGATGGCAGCATCGCGATCAACAACAGGATGACCGCGCCTCCGAAGATCGGCTTTCTCCTGAGCGGCGTCCCCACGCCGTGCAGCACGAATATAGCCGCAATGCGGGCAGCCGGGGCAAAATGGCCGCGTTGCCAACGATCAGGTTGCGATTCCGCGCGGCCGCGTCTCGGGCATCGTCACGAAAACCGGCATCACGAGGAGCGCGACGGTGGCGATCATCGCGCCGGGCATGGCGGCCCAGCCGGTTCGTTGCACCAGCAGCTCCGCAAGGAAAGGCGTGAGGCCTCCGAACAGCGCGGTCGCGATGGTGACGCCGAGGGCGAGGCCGCTGAGCCGGCCTTCGCCCGGGAACTGTTCGGCGGTTGCCGGCGCACCGACCGCACTCACGCCGCCGGCGACGCAGGCCAGCACGATCGCGCCGATCGCGATGCGGACTGGGCTGCCGCCGGCCATCAAGCCGAACATCGCCAACGGCAGCACCATGCTTGCGATGCCCAGTCCCATCAGGACCGGTTTGCGTCCGATCCGGTCGGACAGTGCGCCCGCGAACGGCGTGACCAGGATGACGGCGACCGCCGCCGTCGTCGACAGCCACAGCGAGCGGCCTTCACCAAGGATGTGCGACGAACTGAGGAATGCCGGAATGTAGGTGATGCCGACGTAGTAGGTAATCGAACCCAGCGCCGAGATGGCGAAGGTGCGCAGCAACGCAGGGCGATGATGGACGAGTGTCTGGCGCAACGGAGATTCGGGCACGCTGCGACGCTGCACCTGGCGCAGGAAGTCCGGTGACTCCTGCATCGTCGAACGCGCGATCCAGACACAGCCGGCGAGCAATGCGCCGGCAAAGAATGGAATGCGCCAGCCCCAGGCCTCCAGGCGCGCGTTGCTCATCGCGCCGACCGTCAGCGCCGCGATCGCCACCGCCAGCAGCGCGCCGATCTCGCTCGCGGCCGATGCGAAGGAAGTGATCAAGCCGCGGCGTTCCGCGCGCGCGCCTTCCAGCAGATAGGCGACCACACCGGTGTATTCGCCGCCGACCGAGAACGCCATGAAGCAGCGCAGGAGCAGCAACAGTGCGCCGGCGGCCGGACCGATTGCGGCGTCGTCCGGCAGCAAGGCCGTGGCGAGC
>DASZTT010000273.1:0-4658 GCA_035547895.1 Rhodanobacteraceae bacterium | reverse complement strand
GGGATCTGCATCGACAAGGTTTGACGACCCCGCAGCAGCCCGGATGAAGCCGCGCAGCGGCGCAATCCGGGGGAACCGCGCGAGGCCGTCCCGGATTCCGCTGTGCTCCATCCGCGCTACCTGCGTTCCTGACTGTGCGTGCCGGCTTTTGGTAACGTAGCGGGACGCCAGCCCGGAACGTCCCGATGGTCGAAAAGGAAATTGTGGTCAGCAACAAGCTCGGCCTGCACGCGCGCGCCTCGGCCAAGCTGGTGCAGCTGGTCCAGGGGTTCAAGGCCACGGTGTGGCTGGTGAGCGGTGGCCGCGCAGTCAACGCGAAAAGCATCATGGGCGTGATGATGCTGGCGGCAGGCATCGGCACGCAGCTGATGTTGCGCGCGGAAGGTCCGGACGAAGCGCAGGCGCTGGACGCCGTCGCGGCCTTGTTCGACCGCAAGTTCGACGAGGGCGCATGAGGCGCGTCTTCCCAGGCTACGCAGCCGCGCCCGGAATGGCGCTGGGACGCGTACGGCTCGAGCAGCCGGCGCGCTTCAGCATCGACAACACTCCGCTGCCCGATGCCGAAATCGAAAACGAAGTCGCGCGCCTCGAACGCGCCTTCGCCGTCGCCCGCGAGGACATGGCCGAATTGCGCCGCAAATTGCACGGCGCGCTGGCCCGAGAGGTCGGCGAATTCATCGATGCGCACGCGCAGTTGCTCGACGATCCGGAGTTGATCGAAGGCCTGCGCGCGATGATCCGCAAGGGCCACTACCGCGCCGCCGCCGCGCTGAAGGCGCAACGCGATCGCCTGGTCGCGGTGTTCGACAACATGGACGATCCCTACCTGCGCAGCCGCGGCGAAGACGTCGACCACGTCATCGCGCGCGTGCAGAGTGCGCTCGCGCGCCAGGCCAGCAGCGAGGAAAAGAAACTCGCGACGCGCGTCGGCGAAATCCTGGTGACCGAAAGCGTGGCGCCCGGCGAACTCGCGCACATGGCCAGCCACGGCATCCTCGCGGTGGTCGCGGGTTCCGGCAGCCAGTATTCGCACAGTGCGATCCTGGCGCGCAGCCTGCACCTGCCGATGCTGGTCAACACCGACGGCGTGCTCGAGGACCTGCGCGATGGCGACCTGGTGCTGGTCGATGCGGTGCGCGGCGAAGTCATCGTGCATCCGGCCGCGCAGGATCTCGCACAATACCGCAACTGGCAGCGCGAGGCACTGCGCGAAGGCCAGCGGCTCGCGCAACTCGCAGGCGCCGAAACCCGCACGCGTGATGGCTGCAAGCTGCGCCTGTTCGCCAACGCCGAACGCCCCGAGGACATCGAGCGTGCGCGCAGCCTCGGCGTCGCCGGCATCGGCCTGTATCGCACCGAGTTCCTGTTCCTCGCGCACAACGGGTTGCCGAGCGAGGACGAACAGTTCCACGCGTACCGCGATGCCGTGCTGGGCGCGGGCGGCCTGCCGGTCACCATCCGCACCCTCGATCTCGGCGCCGACAAGGCCGATGCCGCGGGCCTGGTGATGACGGCGGAACCCAACCCCGCGCTGGGCGTGCGGGGCGTGCGCCTGTCGTTGCGCCAGCCGGACGTGCTCGTGCCGCAGCTGCGCGCGATCCTGCGCGCGAGCTGCTATGGACCGCTGCGCATTCTCGTGCCGATGGTCACGGAAGCCGCGGAACTCGTCGAAGTGCGCCGCCTGCTGCAGGAATGCGCGCGCGACCTGCGCACTTCGGGCCACGAGATTCCGGATCAGTTCGAACTGGGCGCGATGGTCGAGGTGCCGGCCGCCGCACTCAACGTGCGAGCACTGCTGGAAGTCTCGGACTTCCTCGCGATCGGCAGCAACGACCTCACCCAGTACGTGCTCGCTGCCGATCGCAACAACGACCAGCTCGGCAAGCTGTACCAGCCCGCGCATCCCGCCGTGCTGCGCACGCTCGCGCACGTGATCGGCCGCGCACGCATGGCGCGCAAACCGGTTTGCCTGTGCGGCGAGATCGCCGGCGACCCCGCATTCGCCTGCGCGCTGATCGCACTCGGACTCGAAGACTTCAGCATGCTGCCCGACCGCATCCTGGCCCAGCGCGACGCCTTGTCGCGCTGCGACCGCAAGGCGCTGCGTGCGCTGGCGCCGCGCCTCCTGCGCGCGCGCGACAGGAACGAGGTCATGGCGCTGCTGGATGGCGTGCAGGCCCGCTGAAGCGGCTTCCGCACCGTTGGCGCATCGCGTTTATCATCGTGGCATGCATCGACACCACGGAGACACTCCATGCCTCGCCGATTGCTTTGCGCGGCCATCGCCGCATTGCTGACGACACCGGCCGCACTCGCCGCCGGGCATGCCCGTCTGACCATCTATTCCGCCGACAACGACGCGCTGTTCACCGGCGGCAACCAGGGCACGCTGGATGCCGGCCACGCGCTGGTGCACGAACAACGCGTGCTCGATCTTGCAGCCGGCAGCCACGAGGTCCGTATCGGAGGCTTGCCCGCGACGCTCGATCCCGAAGCGGTTGCGGTGACTTTCGGTCCGGGTTCCACCGTCACCGTGCTCGGCCAGCGCGTGGCGCTGGCCAACGCCAGCGCGAACGGCGCGCTGGATGGCGCGATCGGCAGCCAGGTCGAGGTGCAATCCAGCGGCGGCGGATTCACGGGCGAACTGCTGGGCGCGTCCGACAACGGCGTGTTGATCCGCACGAACGACGGCAAGGTGCACCTGGTGCACGACTACGCTTCGGTCACGTTGCCGGGGGATGCCGTTTCCGGCGGCAGCAGTCTGCTGCTCGACGTAGACGCCAGGTCCGGCGGAAATCGCAATGCGTTGCTGACCTACACCACCTCGGGACTCGGCTGGCGTGCGGCCTACGCGGCGACGCTCGACGGCGGCAGCGCCTGCCGCATGCAATTCAAGCCGCAGGCCAGCATCGCCAACCGGAGCGGACGCGACTACGAGGGCGCCGATGTCCAGCTTGTCGCGGGGCAACCGAATCTCGGCAATCGCGGCGTGCGCATGTACAGCATGGCCAAGGCGCCCGCGCCCATGGCCGCCGAAGCGATGCCGGTGCAGTCGTCGCTCGGCGACTATCGCAGTTTCACGCTCGCGGGCGCGGTGAGCCTGCCGAACGGCACCGTCACGCTGACGCCGCTGTATCCGGCACAGACGCTCGCCTGCACGCGCGAATACGTCATCGATGACGGCAATGCCTACTTTCCGCCCAAACCGAATACCAGCGACTACGGCGGGCGGGATTACCAGGACCGTCCGATCGCCAGCACACTGGCGTTCACCGCACCCGACGCACTGTCCGCCGGCACGTTGCGCGCGTGGATCGCGGACCGCAACGGCGCGCCCGCGTTGCTGGGTGAAGGCAACGTCCCCGACACGCCCAGGGGCCAGCGCGTGGCGGTGCAGCTCGGCGAGAGTTTCGATCTTCGCGCCACGCGCGAACGCACCGCGTTCCATGTCGATGCCGGGGCGCACACGATGACCGAAGCCTACAAGGTCACGCTGACCAATGGCGGCAATGCGGCGCGGACGGTGACGGTGCGCGAACATCCCAACCGCTGGCGCGAATGGAGCTTGGCCTCGTCCAGCATCAAGCCTTCGAAGCAGACACCGCAGCTGCTGGAATTCAAGGTGGCGGTGCCCGCGAACGGCAGCGCGACGCTCAGCTACACCGTGCGCTATACCTGGACCGCGCGGGACATGTAAGCACCGCAGTGCGACTAGGGTGGAGTCTCACCCGCCGTCATCCCGGCGCAGGCCGGGATCCACTTTGATCTAGTAGTAAAGCAAAATGGATTCCGGCTGGCGCCGGAATGACGACAAAAAACGGAGCAACCATGCTCGACATCATCGAACACGACCACGGCATCCGCGAATTCAGGCTCGCGCGTCCGCCCGTCAACGCGCTCAACCCCGCGCTCGTCGCGACGTTGAAGCAGGCGGTGGAGCGCGCGCCCACCAACGGCGCGACGGCGTTGATCCTGTCCGGATCGCAGGGACTGTTCTCGGCGGGACTCGACATTCCTGCCCTGCTGCAACTCGACCGCGACGCCATGCGCGCGTTCTGGCGCGACTTCTTCGCACTATGCGCGGCGCTGGCGCGTTCGCCCATACCCGTCGCCGCGGCGGTGACTGGGCACAGCCCGGCGGGTGGCGCGGTGCTCGCGATCTTCTGCGACTACCGCGTGATGGCGCGCGGCGAATTCAGGATCGGCCTCAACGAAGTGCAAGTCGGACTGACCGTGCCGGACTGCATCCAGGCTGCGCTGCGCCGGTTGGTCGGGCCGTACCGCGCCGAGCGCCTGCTCGTGTCCGGAACGATGCTGGATGCCGACGCGGCGCTCTCCGCGGGCATGGTCGATGAACTGACCCACGTCGACCACGTCGTCACCCGCACGCTCGCGTGGCTGGAACCGCTGCTGCGACTGCCGCGTCAGGCGATGCTGGCGACCCGCGCCATGGCACGCGCCGATCTCGCGCACCTGTTCGACGATCCCGCTGCGCTTCCGGTCGAGGAATTCCTCGACGGCTGGTTCGCAACCGAGGCGCAAACCACCCTGCGTGCACTGGTCGAACGCCTTCGCAACAAGAAGCCGGCTTAGATGGCAGACCTCCTGCCTCCCGGATGCCACCCCTCCTGCAATACATCTCCGTTGACACAATGCCG
>DASZTT010000272.1:0-2858 GCA_035547895.1 Rhodanobacteraceae bacterium | reverse complement strand
CAGCGTGGCGGCCGCCGATGTCGCGGGACGCTTGCCGAGTTCGTTGATCGCACGCTCGATGACCCAGCGATCGATCGCGAGCAGGCGGTCGTTGCGCTCGGCGATGGGCATGAAATGCGCGGGCAGCACTTCCTCGGTGGGCCCGCGCATGCGCAGCAGCACCTCGAAGTATTCGCCTTCCTCGCCCTGCAGGCTGACGATGGGCTGGTAGTAAAGGACGAAGCCGTCGTTGGCGAGCGCGCCGTCGATCATCTCCAGCCACTGCTGTTCGCGCGCGGCCTCGGCCTTGTCGGCGGCGGCCGGATCGTGGATGTCGATGCGGTTGCCGCCTTGCCCGGACGCGGCGCGCAGCGCGTCGTCGGCCTGCGACAGCAGCACCTGCGACTTCGCGTTCTTCTCGCCCAGCAGGCTGCCGCCGATGCTGATGGTGAGGCTGGTGGACTTGCCGCCGGCCTCGATGATCGCGGCCTCGATGCTGCTGCGCAGCGATTCGGCGATTTTCTGTGCTTCCGCCTGCGGACTGTTGGACAGCAGGATGCCGAACGCGTGGTCGCCGATGCGGCCGGCGGTATCGGTGGCACGCAGGCGCTGCTTGATGGTGCCGGCCAACTGGCGCAGCACGTCGTCGGCGCCGGTGATGCCGACCGTGTCGAGCACGTGCCGGTAGTTGTCCGGTTCCAGCAACAGCAAGGCCTGATCGGTGGTGCCGCCGATCGCGCGGGCCACGGCTTCGTCGATGAGTTCGAGGAAGTGCGTGCGGTTGGAAAGCCCGGTCAGCGGATCCTGCGTCTTCAGGCGGCGCAGTTCCTCCTCGGCTTCCGGGCTGGACGCCGGCAGGCGGAACACGATCTGCTGGCAAGGTTCGCCTTCGTAGGTGGCAGGCGAGAATTCCATGACCGCTTCGAAGGCGCTGCCGTCGGCGCGCTGTGCGGTGAGGTCGAGCCGCGGCGGCGGCTTCTCGCCGCGCGCGAGGAGCTTCAGCAGGTCCTTGAAATCCGCGGTGTGCTGCGGCGCGACCAGGCCGAGGATGGTCAAGCCTTCCACGTCCTCGAAACTTTCGAAGCCGAACATTTCGAGGTACGCGTTGTTGGCGCGGACGTGGGTGCCCTCGTGGATGTACGCGATCGGATCACGCGATGAATCCAGCAGTGCGTCGCAGCGGCGGTCGGATTCGCGCAGCGCGGCTTCCAGCTTGCGCACGTTGCGGCGCGTGTCCAGCGCATCCAGTTCGCGGCGCACCACGTTCTGCAACTGGTCGTGGCGGTTGCGCAGGGCGATGCCGCGGATGCTGCCCTGGCTCATGATTTCCGCGACCAGGTCGTCGGTGAGCCGATCGGTGAGGGCGAGCAGCGCGACGTCCTTGCCGGTGGCATCGAGCGCGCGTGCGATGCCGTCCAGGGTGACTCCCTTGCACGAAGGATTGGCCAGGACCAGGTCCGGAGTGAACGATTCCAGCGTCGCGGCCAGTTCCTCTTCGGTCGAGACGCGCTGCGGACGCAAGGCGATGCCGCTGTTGCGCAGTACGCTGATGATCTGTTCGGCGTCTTCGGCCTGATCTTCGGCGATGATCAGCTTGGTAATCGGTTCAGGCAACATCGAAGCCTCTGGGCTGCGGGAACCGCAGGTCTGCGTGCCACGCCCGTGGGTCCGGGCGGGCCGCCGCGTTCATGATTTTCATGCCCGCTGTTGTACCCGATCAGGGTGGGCAGCGCCAGCCGCCGCGTCAAACCGGGCGTTTGGCGCTTTCACCCGGCAATTCGCGGACCAGGCGGGGGACCAGGTAACCCGGCAGGCGGGCACGCATCGAGTCCACCAGATCGTGCGCACGGGCGTCGGGGACTTCGAAATGCGAAGTGCCCCGCACGCGGTCGAGCTGGTGCAGGTAATAGGGCAGCACGCCGCAGGCGAACAGGCGTTCCGAAAGTTCGCTCAAGGCATCGGCATCGTCGTTGATGCCCCGCAACAGCACGGACTGGTTGAGCAGCGTGACGCCCGCTTCGCGCAGTCGCTCGCAAGCTGCTTCCACGGAGGCGTCGAGTTCGTTCGGATGGTTGGCGTGCAGCACCACCACGCGCTGCAACGGCAACGCGGACAGCCATGCGCAGAACGCCGGGTCGATGCGCTCGGGCAGCACCACCGGCAGGCGCGAATGGATGCGCAGGCGGATCACGTGGGGCAGGCCGCGCAACGCATCGGTCAGATCCGTCAACTTGCGGGTCGACAGCACCAGCGGGTCGCCGCCGGACAGGATCACTTCGCGGATCGAGGCATCGTTCGCAAGGCAATCGACCGCTTCGCGCCAGGCATGGGCGGCGGCCAGCTCACCGGCGTAGGGAAAATGCCTGCGGAAACAGTAGCGGCAGTTCACCGCGCACGATCCGGCCGCGATCAGCAGCGCGCGCCCTTCATATTTGTGCAGCACGCCATGTGCCTGCACCGCGTCGAGGTCGCCGACGGCATCATTAGTGAAGCCCGGCACGTCATCCAGTTCGGCGAGTTGCGGCAGCACCTGCAGCAGCAATGGATCGAATGGATCGCCGTGGCGCATGCGCGCGATGAAACCGCGGGGCACCTTCAGCGCAAAACCCGCATCGCCGGTCGGCAGCCTGTTGGCGAGCTGCGAGAGGCCCAACAACGCCAGCAATTCAGCCGGGTCGGTCACGGCGTCGCGCAGCGACTGGCGCCAGTCGGGCAGGGGCTCGGGCTGGGAGGAAGCACCGGTTGCGGTTATCATGGTGGGCCTTGTGTCCGGGCCGCGCACGCCCGGTAAACCCGTCATTTTACAGTCGTCCGGTCAGGGCCATCGCGGCACGGGCGGCGCCACGCATCCACGGAGCTCAGCAACATGGCCAGCTATG
>DASZTT010000271.1:0-15599 GCA_035547895.1 Rhodanobacteraceae bacterium | reverse complement strand
TACACCACTTGCTCTTAAACTCATCTGGCTCGTCGCCAATCCACGCAACGTTGAATACACTCTTCGACATCGTGCACCGCCCCCTGAGCCCTAACGCTTGAGGTAAGCGGCGCAACCCGCGCAGCGGGTTTGCGTCCGCTTGACCGAATAGTTAGGGCTGAAGGTCTGCCTCATTGCCAAACATCTCCATGGTGTACACAAACGGCGCGAATGGCGGCTTTGGCCAGTGAGCTTGCTTAGCTGTCCAGCGAAACAGTTTGCCGCTGAAGAGACTGGACTGACTGACGATGCAACCACGGCGCCGCTGGCAGAGAGCTTGATATAAAGCTGGAAGGTGGACGGCAACGATGACTCGACGCAAGCCCCCATGACCTGCCCCAAAGCGGAAGCAGCGTATTTTGCAGCAACCATTTCATATTGCTTTCCACCTGGAGTACCCATGTCGTGTTGTGCTTGGGTCGCCCAATCTGATGTGTACGCCGGTAATGAAAGAAGTGCGAGAGCTGCGAACAAGTAACTCTTCATTTCAGCCTCCCCAGAGCCCTAACGCCTGAATTTAGCGGCGCGCGTAGCGCGTCCGCTGGAATGAACTGTTAGGGCCCAGGCCCGAGAAGATAGCGCTCCAACGCTAGATTCTTATGGCTATTGAAGCCCTCGGGGATGAGGCCGTCATCCGGCGAGTACAGCAGCCCAGCATATGGGTCGGCGTCAGCAGGGATGTATGGAATCGGTGCATCATCGCTTTTGCTACCTTGTATGTACATAGCAGCTCCGCTGATGAGCCTTACTAACGCGATGCCGTGAACCCGAGCGAACTCAACTGCACCGTCTTGAAAGGGGGATGTACTAACAAGAATTGCCTTGTTCGCGCCGAGGGATTGTTGCTTTTGATGCAGGGCTTGGACTAACTCTCTCTTGATTGGGTTCTTGTGCTTCTTACACTCAACGAGCGCCTTGAACTGAACGCCTCCAAGCACCTTGAAACGCACGACAACGTCAATTTCGTACTCACCATCAACGCCGCTAAGAGTCTGGCGGTGAGCTGCGGAGAATGAGTCAAGCTCGTGCCCGACAGACTCAAGCCATCCCTTTACCTGCAGCTCGTACTCTTCCGGTGTGATGTCTGAGGGGCGCTTGAACTTTGTCATGGGCCCTAACGCTAATTCTGCCCCAGATTCGGGGCGGTAACGGGATCGTCCCGCTGCGGAACGGGGTTGTCAATCGGGAAATTCCTACGCTACATCAATCTCCTGGCCGATCCGCACGCGCGCCAAGGCATCGTACCTTGGCTGCGTTATCCGGCTGGAATGGGGCGGTATGCAATATCACGGACGATCGGGGGCGGTAACGGCGTGTGAAATCGCATCGAAGCTTGGCTCCGCGCCGTCGCGTCCGCGCTTTGTTGTGCGCGCGAAGATTCGCGCTTGCCGCTATCCGTCTTCCAGTTCCCGTTCGCCAGCTTGTTCACCCGTGGCGATGGGTGACACCATCACCTTGTCGATCCGCGCCCCATCGAGATCGACGACTTCGAACTTCAATCCATGCCAGGTGGTGCTTTCGCCTTCGACGGGGATGTGGCCCAGCATGTCGATGAGCATGCCGGCGAGGGTGTAGTAGTCGCCTTCCTCTTCGTTCGGCAGTTCGTCGAGTTTCAGCAGTTCGCGCAAATCATCGGTGGAGAGCGAGCCCGCGATCAGCCAGGTGCCGTCGTCGCGGCGCAGCGCGGAAGCATTGCCGGAGGCGCCGCCCGCGCCGTTGCCCGCCGGATGGCCGACCACCGCGGTCAGCACGTCGTTCAAGGTCACCAGGCCTTCGATGTCGCCGTATTCGTCCACCACCAGCGCGAACGGCGTCTTGGCGTCGCGGAATTCGTCCAGCAGGTCCAGCGCGCGCGTGGTGGCGGGCACGAACAGCGGCTTGGTCAGCTTGCGGAACAGATCGAGGCGCGGCTGCTTGGCGGCATCCGGATCCTGCGCCAGCGATTGCAGCAGGCGTTTGACTTCCAGCACGCCGAGCACTTCTTCTTCGCCTTCGCGATAGACCGGATAGCGCGAGTAGGGCGTGGCGCGCAGCACCGCCAGGTTTTCCGCCAGTGGCGCCGCCGCATCCAGCCACGCGATGCGCGGCCGCGGCGTCATCACGCTGTCCACGGTGCGATCGCCGAGACGCAGCACGCGGTTGACCATGTTGCGTTCGTCGAGATCCAGCACGCCTTGTTCGGCGCCCTCGGCGACCAGCAGGCGGATTTCTTCTTCGCTCACTTTCTCGCGGCTGACGCGATGCAGCCGCAATACACGCAGCACCGCGCTGGTGATGATGTCGAGGAACCACACGAACGGCGCCATCAGCCACGACATCACCTGCATGGGAAACGCCACGATCTGCGCGATGCGTTCGGGCGCGACCAGCGCGGCGCGCTTTGGCACCAGTTCGCCCACGGTGATGTTGATGGTCGTGACCAGGATGAAGCCCAGCACCAGCCCGATCAGCAGCGATGCATGTTCTGCGACCGGCGCGCCGAGGCGGGTGAGCCAGGCGCGGATGGTGTCGCTGATCGACGTGCCGGTGGCGGCGCCGGTGATCAGGGTGATGATGGTGATGCCCACCTGCACGGTCGACAGGAAGCGGTCCGGCCGCTGCGCGAGGCGCAGCGCCACCTGCGCGCGCGTGCTGGTGCGCGCCAGGTAGCGCAGCCGGCTCTTGCGCGCCGCGATCAGCGCGATCTCGGCCAGCGCGAAGAATGCGTTGCCCAGCGCCAGCAGCAGGACCAGGCCGAGGTCGGTCAGCATCGGGGCTGAGCGGGAGGTTGCATGCCGGAAGTGTAGCAAGCGCGGATGCTTCGGGCCGGCGGTGCGCTCGTGTAACCTATGCGCGGTCGGATACCGGATGGATCGCCATGTTTTCGCTGCAGACCATGTTCGGCAAAGGGGACCGTTTCTACACCCTGCTGGAATCCAGCGCCGGCGCTGCCCACGACGGGGCCAAGGCCCTGCAGGCCTTGCTGGAAGCGCATGGCGAGCCGATGCTGCTGGATGGTTTCCGCGCCGCCCGCCGGCGCGAGAAGGAGCTGGCGGGGCAGATCAGCGAGGCACTGGTCAACACCTTTGTCACCGCGCTGGACCGCGAAGACATCGAGGCGATGTCCTCGGCGCTGTATCGCATCCCCAAGACCATCGAGAAGTTCGCCGAGCGCTACGTGATCGTCGCCAAACGCGTCGAGGGCATCGATTTCGCGTCGCGCGCCGGCCTGCTGATGAGCGCGACCGCGGGCGTGGTGGAAATGGTGGGCGAGATGCGCAACGGCATGAATATCGGCCGCATGCGCAAGCTGCAGGATCGCCTGCAGGCCGTGGAGTCGGAAGCCGACCGGCTGCTGCTGGAGCCTTATCGCACCCTTTACCTCAGCAGCGACGATCCGATCCGGATCATGCTGGCGAAGGACTTGTTCGAGCTGCTGGAGAAGGCGATCGACCGTTGCCGGGACGTCGGGAACGTCATTTATTCGATTGTGTTGAAGAATTCATGACGGCCGGGATTCGGGACTGGGGATTCGGGACATCGCGGTACCGAACACGCTTGCCGTCCTTCCGGCGAAAGCCGGAATCCATTTTTTGCTGTTGCACGAATCGAAATGGATTACTCGCGCCATCCTTCGCGCTCGCCCTGCGGGCCGCCTTCGGCGTCCGCGTTTGCGATCCCGCAAACATGGTCCGGGTTTTGCTTCGTGGATCGAGTCCGGGAACCCGCCCCGGAATGACGAATGACAATAGCCGGCCCTGCCGAGTCCCCGAGCCCCAGTTCCGAGTCCCGCACCGCAAATGAGCCTTGGCCTCCTCACCGCCGTCATCGTGATCGCGTTGGTGTTCAACTACATCAACGGTTTCCACGACACCGCCAATTCCATCGCGACCGTGGTTGCGACCAAGGTGATGACGCCGGGGCAGGCCGTGCTGCTGGCCGCTGCAACGAACCTGGGCGGTGCGCTGGTGGGAACGGCGGTCGCCACCACGATCGCGACCGGCCTGATCGACGCAGGCGTGTTGCAGGTCGGCGGCGAGGTGCTGATCTGCGCGCTGCTTGGCGCGATCGTCTGGAACCTGATCACCTGGTGGCTGGGCTTGCCGTCGTCCTCGTCGCACGCGCTGATCGGCGGCCTGTGCGGCGCCGCGTTCGCGGCGTCCGACGGCGACTTCCGCGCGATCATCTGGGCCACCGACCCGGGGCACTGGTGGCGCGGCGGCGGCCTGATCCCGAAGGTGCTGGTGCCGATGGTGGCCTCGCCCATCGCGGGCTTCGTGCTCGGCATCGTGGTGATGGGTGCGTTGTTCGGGCTGTTCGCATGGTTCGCGAACCGCAAGGGCTGGTTGCGCCGGCTGGGCCGCACGCCGTTCGTCAACCTGTTCTTCGGCAAGGCGCAGCTCGTGTCGGCGGCGGCGATGGGCGTGTCGCACGGCATGAACGACGCGCAGAAGACCATGGGCATCATCGCGCTGGCGTTGGCCAGCGCCACCGCCGCGCACAACTTCGATCACCTGCCGCCCTGGCTGCACTTCCTGCGCATATCCGATGCAGGCGGCCACTTCCCGATTCCGGTGTGGGTGAAAGTGCTGTGCGCGCTGGTGATGGCGGGAGGCACCGCCGGCGGCGGCTGGCGCATCATCAAGACGCTCGGCCACAAGATGGTGAAGCTGCATCCGATCAACGGCTTCGCGGCGGAGACCAGTTCCGCGTGCGTGATCATCGTGTCTTCGGTTTTCGGATTGCCGGTCTCGACCACCCACGTGGTGTCGTCCGCGATCATGGGCGTCGGCGCAGCCAAGCGCTTCAATGCGGTGCGCTGGACCGTCGTCGAGCGCATGGTGTGGTCGTGGATCCTGACGCTGCCGATCAGCGCATTCATGGCGTGGGTGTTGGTGGAGTTGTCGCGGCCGCTGTGGGGTTGAGCGGATAGCGCTGCGCGCGCGGGCGTTGCGCCTGGGCCGGCGCAATCGTCGACTTCGTCCGCGCTAGACTGCGCGGGTGAATCAAACGGCGCCCGATCCGCTGGTCCAGCCCCGCGACGACAAGCTGGTCGTGGCGATTTCATCGCGCGCGCTGTTCGACCTGACGGAATCGCACGCGCTGTTCGAACGCGAAGGCCTGGAGGCGTACCGCGCCTACCAGATCGCGCACGAAAACGACGTGCTGCAGCCGGGCGTCGCGTTTCCGGTCGTCGAGAAACTGCTGGCGCTGAACCGTCCCGCGCCGGACACGCCGTACGTGGAAGTGGTGCTGCTGTCGCGCAACTCCGGCGACACCGGCCTGCGCATTTTCAATTCGATCCAGCACCACGGCCTTGCGATCACGCGCGCGGCATTCACGTCCGGCGAGGCGACCAGCGAATACATCGCGCCGTTCGGCGTGGATCTGTTCCTGTCGGCCAATGCGGAAAACGTCGCGCGCGCGCTGAACTCGGGCGTGGCGGCGGCGACGATCCTGCCGTCGCAGGTGGGTGCGACGCATCCGGGCCAGTTGCGGATCGCGTTCGACGGCGACGCGGTGATCTTCGGCGACGAGTCCGAACGCCTGTCGCAGGAGCAGGGCCTCGATGCGTTCCATCGCAACGAAACCGAGCGCTGGAACGAACCGCTTTCCGGCGGCCCGTTCCGCAATTTCCTGGCCGCACTGCATCGCCTGCAGGCGGCGTTCCCGCCGGAGGACTCGCCGATCCGCACCGCGCTGGTCACCGCGCGCTCGGCGCCGGCGCACAAGCGGGTGATCCTGACGCTGCGCCAGTGGGGCGTGCGCATCGACGAGGCGTTGTTTCTCGGTGGGCGCGACAAGGGTCCGTTCCTCGAAGCATTCGGCGCGGACCTGTTCTTCGACGATTCCCCGGTCAACGTGGAATCGGCGCGCCAGCACGTGGCCACGGGCCACGTGCCGCACGGCGTTTCCAACCAGCGGCGCCGCGAAAAGGCCTGACGTCCGTCACGCGGCCACGTGCAGCGGCACCGGTTCGCGACGGCCGCGGTGATCGCCCGCGAACCCGTCCTGGCGCGCAAGTTGCGCGAACAGGCCATTGCGCAGGATCAGTTCCTGGTAGCGGCCGTGCTCGACGATGCGCCCGTGCTCCAGCACCAGGATGATGTCGGCATTGCGTACCGTGGATAGCCGGTGCGCGATGATGAAGGTGGTGCGGTTGCGGCACAGCGCATCCATGGCGCGCTTGATGCGCGCTTCGGTGGCGTTATCCAGCGCGCTGGTGGCCTCGTCCAGGATCAGGATCGGCGCGTCCTTCAGCATCGCCCGCGCGATCGCGAGCCGCTGGCGTTCGCCGCCCGACAGCGAGCGTCCGCGTTCGCTGACCGCCGTTGCGTAGCCTTCCGGTTTTTCCGCGATGAAGGCGTGCGCCTGTGCGGCGCGTGCGGCGCTTTCCAGTGCGCCGTCGTCGGCGTCCGGATCGCCGATGCGCAGGTTCTCGCCGATGCTGCGATGGAGCAGGCCGGGTTCCTGGAACACCACCGCGACATTGCGGCGCAGCGATTCCAGCGTGGCCTTGCGAATGTCCACGCCATCCACGGTGATGCGGCCGCGCGACGGATCGGCGGCGCGATACAGCAGGCTGAGCGCGGTGGTCTTGCCCGCACCCGTCGGACCGACCACGGCCACCTTGCTGCCGGCCGGGATGCGGAAACTCAGGTCGCGCAGCGCTTCGCGATCCGGCTGGTAGGCGAAGTCCACGTGTTCGAACGCGACTTCGCCGCGCACGCGCGGCAGCGCGATCGCATCCGGCGCTTCCGTGACCGCCGCCCGCGTGTCCAGCACCTCGAAGAAGTCGCGCAGCGAGTTCGACTGGAAGAACAGGTTGGAGATGAAGGTCGCGAATTGTTCCAGCCGGCCGATCAGCATCAGCGCGAAGCCGACGAAGCTGACGATGCCGCCGATGCTGATCTCGCCGCGCGCGTGCAGCGCGGCGCCCAGCGCGAAGATGGCCACGATCGTCAACGTGCTGGCCGCGCGCGAGAACACCGACAGCGTCGCCCAACCGTTCAGCACCGGGTATTGCGCGGCCAGTGCCTCCGAAATCATCTGCTTCAGGCCGCGCACTTCCTCGTGGGTGCGCGTGAAGCTCTGCACCACGGTCACGTTGCCCAGCACGTCGCCCACGCGGGTGGAAATCCGGTGGTGGTAATCCTGCACGCGGTCCTGCGCGCGGCGCGTGCGCCGCATCGCGACGGCATTGAAGATCACGAAACAGGCCAGCAGCGCGACCATCAGCAGCGCGAGCTTCCAGTTGATCGCCACCGCCACCGGGATCATGACCATGATCGCGAGCAGCGTGGTCAGGTGTTCGCGGAAGAAGCCCAGCCACAGCACCGACAGGTTGTCGGTGCCGATGTGCATGATCCGCAGCAATTTGCCGGTGTGCTGGCTGCCGTGGAAGGACAGCGGCAGGTTGATCACGTGCTCGAAGTAGGTACGCACCGCTGCGAGGCGACGCCGGTGCGACATACGATCCGCATGCAGCGACACCAGGGCGCCGATGGCGACACCCACGAAACCCACCAGCGCCCAGGCGCCGATCAGCAGCGTGGCATTGCCATGGGGTTTGCTCAGCGCGTCGATCACGCGCCCGAACAACATCGGTTCCAGGAAGAACACGCCAGCCAGGGCCAGGTTGGCCGCGGTCAGCACGATCGCGAGCACGCGTTCGGGTGCAAGCAGCCCGAGCACGCGCAGGTAGATGCGCAGGATGGACATTGAGTTTTGCCGTGGATGTGGAACTGGGGTGCAGTTCAACACTCGGATGCTTGAAGTGCGCTGAATGCTCGCGCGCGAAATTCAGGCGCGGTTGCGGGAGTTCGCCGCGGCGACCCGAAAACGGCCAAGGCGCGGAAGCCTTGATAACGCTACAATAACAAGCTTCATCTTCGATCCGGGATTCCGCATGGCGACCCGCCTCAACCCCCTCGATCTGTACGACGTCCGCGCACTGCTTTCCGAGGAGGAACGCATGGTGCAGGACTCGGTGGCGCGCTTCGTCGACGACAAGGTGCTGCCGATCATCGGCGACTGCTTCGACCAGGCGCGTTTTCCCACCGAACTGGTCCCGGAAATCGCGTCGCTGGGCCTGCTGGGCGCCACGATCCCCGAGGAATACGGCGGTGCCGGCATGAACCAGGTCAGCTACGGCCTGATCTGCCAGGAAATGGAGCGCGGCGATTCGGGCCTGCGCAGTTTCGCGTCGGTGCAATCATCACTGGTGATGTATCCGATCTTCGCCTTCGGCAGCGAGGAACAGAAACGCGAATACCTGCCGAAGATGGCCGCCGGCGAGGTGATCGGCTGCTTCGGCCTGACCGAGCCGCACGGCGGTTCCGACCCGGGCAACATGAAAACCGTCGCCAGGCAGGACGGCGGCGACTGGGTGATCAACGGTTCCAAGATGTGGATCACCAACGGCAACCTCGCGCAGGTGGCGCTGGTGTGGGCGAAGACCGACGACGGCATCCGCGGTTTCCTGGTGCCGACCTCGACGAAAGGATTCGCCGCGCAGGAAGTGCACAAGAAGATGAGCCTGCGCGCGTCGGTGACAAGCGCGCTGTTCCTCGACGACGTGCGCGTGCCGGCCAGCGCGATGCTGCCCAACGTGAAGGGTCTGCGCGGCCCGCTGAGCTGCCTCGATTCCGCGCGCTTCGGCATCAGCTGGGGTCCGATCGGTGCGGCGCAGGCGTGCTTGAAGGAGGTGCTGGATTACACGCAGGAACGCGTGCTGTTCAACCGCCCCCTCGCCGCCAACCAGGGCGTCCAGTTGAAGCTTTCGGACATCGCGCGCCGCATCACCACCGCGCAACTGCTGGCACTGCGGCTGGGCCGACTGAAGGATGCGGGCGAGCTGCATCCGACCCAGATTTCGCTCGCGAAATGGAACAACGTGCGGATGGCGCTGGACATCGCGCGCGAATGCCGCGACATCCTGGGCGGCGCCGGCATCACCACCGAACACGTCGCGATCCGCCACGCGCTGAACCTGGAGTCGGTGGTGACCTACGAGGGCACGCAGACCGTGCACCAGCTTGTGGTCGGGCGGGAACTGACGGGCATCAACGCGTTCTAGAGTGATCGTCCATGATCACTGCGTGTGCAAATGCCCGGAATGAGACTGGCAGTCAGGTTCGCCAACACCAGCACGGCCATCCATGGCCTGACTTTTCGCAACAGCCGCTTTGAATGAGGCAGCAAGGCAGGAGCTTCCTATGAATCGTCGTAACAAGTGGCTCGCCGGCCTGGCGCTGGGCGCGATGCTGACGTCCGGCAGCGCCATGGCGGCCGTCAACGCCAACGAAATGCGCATTGCGCTGACTTCGCTGCGGCTGGCGCTGGCGAAGATGGGTGTGGCGAATGCGATCCTGTCGAATCCGACGCCGCCGTCGAACAACAGCGACGCGCACCTCGCCGCCCCCAACCAGATGAACAGCCAGGAGATCAGCTCCATCCTGGTCAGCGCGGGCGGCGTGATCAACGTGTACCTGACCCCGGCGGTCGGCGTGACCGGTGGCATCGTGCAACTGGTGCCGAAAGTCGTGACCGACAAGCAGGGCAAGAAAGGCGTGCAATACACCTGCTACAGCCCCAACATTCCCGACATCGCGACCGCGGCGCCGGAATGCACCTACCATCCGGCGAAGTGATTCGGAGTGGCCGATGCGATGCCATCGCCGGAACCCGTGCTGGAAACGGCGCGGCTGATCCTGCGCCCGCCGCGCGCCGATGACTTCGAAGCGTGGGCCGCGATCGGGGAAGACGAGGTGGCGATGCACTACCTCGGCGGCGTGAAGACCCGCTTCGAGTCCTGGAACCATTTCACGGCGGCGGTCGGTGCCTGGCACATACTCGGCTTCCACGCGTTTTCGGTGATCGAGAAGGACAGCGGCCGCTGGGTGGGACGCATCGGGCCGCTGCGTCCCGAAGGTTGGCCCGGTGACGAAATCGGCTGGACGCTCGCGCGCGCGGCGTGGGGCAAGGGCTATGCGACCGAAGCCGCCGCCACGGCGATCGATTGGGCGTTCGCGCAGCTCGGCTGGGCGCAGGTCATCCATTGCATCGCGCCCGGCAACACGGCATCCCAGGCGGTCGCCCGGCGCCTCGGTTCCACGCTGCGCGGCCCAGGCCGGCTGCCCGCGCCACGGGATGGGGATCCCATCGAAATCTGGGGCCAGACGCGCGAACAATGGTTCTCGCTCCGCGCCGAACGCATCGCATCGACATCATCGACATGAACGCCATCAAGACTCCGGTTCCGGCCCGCCACAAGGGATTCAACCGCGCCGAAATCGTCGACCAGAACTTCACCGAATTCGTGCGCGAATGGCAGGGCGACGCGCGCGCCGCGCCGCGCGACGATGCGCCGGTGCTGCCGGGCAGCGCATGCAGCGCGCGCGACTTCCGCGAACTGTTCGAATCGCAGTTGATCTCGCGGCACCTCGACTTGATGGCACGCGTGCTGCGCGTGCAGAACAAGGTGTTCTACACCATCGGTTCGTCGGGCCACGAAGGCAACGCGATGGTCGCGCGGCTGACGCGGCATACCGATCCCGCGTTCCTGCATTACCGCTCCGGCGCGTTCATGGCCGAGCGTTTCCGCAAGCTGCCGGGCATGGATCCGGTGATGGATTCCGCGCTGTCGTTCGCCGCCAGCAGCGAAGACCCGGCGTCGGGCGGCCGCCACAAGGTGTGGGGCTCGAAACCGCTGTGGGTGTTGCCGCAGACTTCGACGATCGCGTCGCATCTTCCCAAGGCGCTGGGCACCGCGGTCGCGATCGAACAGGCGCAACGCATCGGCTACGAACTTCCGGTTCCAACTGACTCGATCGTGATCTGTTCGTTCGGCGACGCGTCCAGCAACCATGCGACCGCGCAGACCGCGTTCAACGCGGCCGGATGGACGGCCTACCAGCGCCTGCCCGCGCCGGTCCTGTTCGTGTGCGAGGACAACGGCATCGGCATTTCGGTGAAGACGCCGTCGGGCTGGATCGCCAACAACTTCGCCGGCCGCAAGGACCTCGATTACTTCTTCGCCGACGGGCTTGATCTCGCCGAAGGCTACGCCCAGGTGCAGCGCGCGGTCGGCCATTGCCGCACGACGCGCCGCCCGACGTTCCTGCATCTGAAGACCACGCGCCTCACCGGCCACGCCGGCACCGACTTCGAAATCGAATGGCGCAGCGTCGAGGAATTGATGGCGCTCGAAGCCACCGATCCGCTGCTGCGCTCGGCCGCAATCGCGCTGGAATCCGGGCTGTACACCAGGCAATCGTTGCTGGACGAATACGAATCGATCCGCAAGCGCTGCTTCGATGCCGCGGGGGAAGCCGATCGCCGGCCCAAGCTCGTTTTGCTCGACGACGTGCTGAGGCCGCTGGCACCGTACACGCCCAAGGCGGTGCGCGCCGAAGCGGAACGCGCGGATTACGATGCCAGGCGCACGGCGGTGTTCGGCGGCGCCGAAAAGCTTCCGGAAAAACAGCCAGCGCGCCACCTCGCGTTGCAGATCAACGCGGCGCTGCACGACTTGCTGGCGAAATATCCCGAATCGCTGCTGTTCGGCGAGGACGTGGCGCAGAAGGGCGGCGTCTATACCGTCACGAAAGGCTTGTACAGGGCCTTCAAGGGCGCGCGCGTGTTCAACACGCTGCTCGACGAGACCATGATCCTGGGCCTGGCGCAGGGCTACGCCAACATGGGCATGCTGCCCATCCCGGAAATCCAGTACCTCGCGTACTTCCACAACGCCTGCGACCAGATCCGCGGCGAAGCGGCGTCGCTGCAATTCTTCTCGAATGACCAATACCGCAATCCGCTGCTGGTGCGGATCGCCTCGCTGGGTTACCAGAAAGGTTTTGGCGGGCACTTCCACAACGACAACTCGATCGCCGCGCTGCGCGACATCCCGGGCCTCGTGGTCGGCTGTCCTTCGCGCGGCGATGATGCCGCGACGATGCTGCGCACGCTGGCCGCGTTGTGCAAGGTGGATGGCCGCGTGTGCGCGTTCCTCGAACCGATCGCGCTGTACATGACGAAAGACTTGTACGAGCACGGCGACGGCCAGTGGCAGTTCGGGTATCCCGCGCCCGGCGAGGCCATGCCGCTGGGCGAAGGCCGCGTGTACAACGAAAAAGCGAACGACCTGGTGATCTTCACCTTCGGCAATGGCGTGCCGATGGCATTGCGCGCCGCGCGCGAAATCGAGAAGAAGCACAAGTGGAAAGTGCGCGTGGTCGACCTGCGCTGGCTGGTGCCGCTCAACGACGCGTTCATCGTCGGGCAGGCGAAAACCGCCCAGCGCATCATCGTGCTGGACGAAGGCCGCAGGAGCGCGGGCGTGGGGGAGGGCATCATCACCGCGATCGTTGAGGGCGGGCTGGGCGCGACACCGCTCGAACGGGTGGTGGGCGTCGACACCTACACGCCGCTCGCGGGCGCGGCGCTGCTGGTGCTGCCCGGCGACGCCGACATCGTGGCCGCGGCGGGCAGATTTTCCTGAGCACCTGGAGATGGCATGAACCCGTTCGTGAAGCTTTCCGCGGTTGCGTTGCTCGGCCCGGCCTGCGCCGCGTGTTCGAACCACAACCCACCGGCTCCGGCGGCCTCGGCGTCGGCTGTATCGAGTGCAGCGCCACCCGCGGCTTCGGCGATCCCGATGCAGGTGCCGGCGCCGGGTTCGTCATCCGCGGCGCCCGCGCTTCCCCCGCTGACCCGCGGACCTTCGCTGGCGGTGATCCTGCAGCGTCCCGGTTTCGCCCAGGCTTTCGCGAACATGGATGGCGCATCCGCGTTGCCGGCATGGGCGAAGGGTGACGGTGACTCCGCACCCTCGGCACGCGTACGGGTGGAGGGCAGGACGATGTGGCTGTCGCATGTCTGCCAGGCCGCCGATTGCCAGGGCAGCCAGTTGTTCCTGCTGACCGATCCCGCGCAGCACGCGATGCAGGGCTTGCTGGTGCAGGCTTCCGGCAGCGCGGGCGATTCCGTGCGCAAGCTGGTCTGGCTCGGCAAACCGGATGCCTCGGTGCAGGCGTTCCTGAAGGCGCAGATGGCAGGAGCCTGAGCAGGGCGCGTTACCGTCCCGGCGGGCGACTGGCCGGTGCGGCGGCTGCGATAATGATGGTTTGTGGCACTGCCCGTCCCGGCAGTGCCGTTCGGATGGTCCCTCCCACAGTGAATCGCATGAATCTGGATACCGCAAGAACCGACGCGGCCGGTGCCGGGTCGCTCGCCGGTGTTTCGCAAGCGGAACCGACGGCGCTGAGACCGCCCAGGCCGACGCGCTTCGGCGTGATCGGCGCGGTCAGCTTCGTGCACATGTTGAACGACATGATGCAGTCGGTGATCGTCGCGATCTATCCGATGCTGAAAGGCGAGTTCCATCTCAGCTTCATCCAGATCGGCGCGATCACGCTGACGTTCCAGCTGACGGCATCCCTGCTGCAGCCGGTGGTCGGCATCGTCACCGACCGTCACCCGCTGCCGTATTCGTTGCCGATCGGGATGTTCTTCACCCTGAGCGGACTGCTGCTGTTGTCGGTTGCACACACCTATCCCCTGGTGCTGCTGTCGGTCGCGCTGATCGGCTGCGGATCGTCGGTGTTCCATCCCGAATCCTCGCGCGTCGCGCGGATGGCGTCGGGTGGCCGTTTCGGGCTGGCGCAATCGCTGTTCCAGATCGGCGGCAACACCGGGCAGGCGGTGGGTCCGGCGCTGGCGGCCGCGATCGTGCTGACCTTCGGGCGCAGCCACGTAGCCTGGTTCGGCGTGTTCGCGTTCGTGGCCATGATCGTGCTTTCCTTCGTGAGCCGGTGGTACAGCACGCACATCAACGAACGCGGCGCGCACCGCGCCACCAGCGATGCCCCGGCGTATCCGAAACCGGTGGTCCGCCGCACGGTCGGCATCCTGTTCGCGCTGATGTTCTCCAAGTTTTTCTATCTGGCGAGCATCAGCAGTTACTACACGTTCTTCCTGATCCACCGCTTCGGTACCAGCGACAAGACCGCCGACCACCTGCTGTCGGTGTTCCTGCTCGCGGTCGCGGTCGGCACCCTGGTGGGCGGTCCGCTGGGCGACCGCATCGGCCGTCGGCGCGTCATCTGGTTTTCGATCCTGGGCTGCGCGCCGTTCACGCTCGCGCTGCCGTACGTCGGATTCGGCTGGACGGTGGGTCTCTCGGTGGTGATCGGGTTGATCCTGGCGTCGGCGTTCCCGGCGATCATCGTGTACGCGCAGGACATGCTGACGCATCGCATCGGCATGGTGTCGGGCCTGTTCTACGGTTTCAGCTTCGGCCTCGGCGGCCTCGGCGCCGCGGTGCTCGGCCTGATCGCGGACCATTTCGGCATCGTGTTCGTCTATCAGGTGTGCGCGTTCCTGCCGCTGCTCGGACTGCTCGCGGTGTTCCTGCCGGACGTGCGTCCGCCGAACACGCGCCCGCTGCCAAGCCCGCCTGACGCACTCGCGGAACCCCGCAAGCGCCGGGCGGTCTGATGCGTGGCGAGGCCGCGAGGCGCACGCTAGCATTGGCTTGATGCGGCCACCACCGGCCGCATATCGGAATCCGGAGAACCCCCATGGCCCTGCGTACCAACAACCCCGTCCTGCGCGACAAGACGTTCCAGAACCTCGCCGCCACCGGCGAGCCGATGACCGTCAACGGCACCATCGCGCGCACCGGCCTGCTGCTGGTGCTGATGTTGATCACCGGCGCCTGGACCTGGCACCGCTTCATGCTGGCCGGCGGCACCCTTGATCCTGCGGTCGGCGTCGCCGCGGTGCAGCCGTTCCTGTGGGGTGGCCTGATCGTCGGGTTCGTCCTTGCACTCGCGGGCTCGTTCAAGCCCACCTGGTCGCCCGTCACCGCGCCGCTTTATGCGTTGGCGGAAGGCACCTTCCTGGGCGGCATCTCGGCGATGTTCGAAGTGCAATACCACGGCATCGTGCTGCAGGCCATCCTGGCTTCGGTCGGCGTGATGGTGGTGATGCTCCTGATCTATCGCAGCGGCCTCATCAAGGTCACCGACAAGTTCCGGATCGGCGTGATCGCCGCCACCGGCGGCATCGTGCTGCTGTACCTGGTGCAGTGGGGCATCGTGGCCTTCACGCACGGCAGCGGCATGTCGTTCATCAGCGGCAGCGGGCCGCTGGCGATCGGCTTCAGCATCCTGGTCGTGTGCATCGCGGCGCTGAACCTGGTGCTGGACTTCGATTTGATCGAACGCGGCGCGGCGCAGGGCGCGCCGCGCTACATGGAGTGGTACTGCGCGTTCGCGCTGATGGTGACGCTGGTGTGGCTGTACCTGGAGCTGCTGCGACTGCTCGGCAACTCTCGGAGATAATTTCTGCGATCGTCCCCGATCGCTGTTTGGTTGAATTCCGTCGCACCCTGGCAGCAAACCGCTCAGCGATACCACCGCGGCCATCCATGACCTGACTGTGGACAACAGCCGCTCCGGAATACATGAGCAGAAAAGCGAGGCATCCATGATCATCGTCACGACTGAAAACGTAGCGGGTCATCGCATCGCGGAAACCAAGGGCCAGGTGTTCGGCCTGGTGGTGCGCAGCCG
>DASZTT010000270.1:0-11781 GCA_035547895.1 Rhodanobacteraceae bacterium | reverse complement strand
GACAACCTGCTTTCCAACGGCGTGCCCTACCAGGAACTGGAACGCAAACTGGATACCGTGCCGATGACCTGCGATCCGGGCAGTTGCTACGGCTACCAGAACATCGCGTTCTCGCTGATCGGCGACGTCATCTACGCCAAGACCGGGCAATTCTTTTCGCAGCTGGTCGACAGGTACCTGTTCCTGCCGCTGGGCATGACCACGGCGAGCTACGGCCGCGATGGACTTGAAAACAGCCAGAGCTGGGCGCGGCCGCACTACGAGCATGGCAAGCAGTGGGTGTCCTACGAGCCCAACGACAACTTCTACATTCCGCCCGCCGCGGGCGTCAACGCCAGCATCCGCGACATGGAGCAGTGGTTGATCGCGCAGATGGGCGGCCGTCCGATGGTGCTGCCCGATTCACTGCTGGACGTGCTGCACTCGCCGATCATCGATACGCCGACCGAACGGATGTTCTCCAACTGGCGGCGCGCGCGCGTGAAGCAGGCCTCCTACGGGCTGGGCTGGCGCGTGTACGACTACGCCGGCGAAACGCTGATCTTCCACGCCGGCGCCGTGAAGGGCTATCGCTCGATGATCGGCTTCTTCCCGAAATACCACGCCGGTGTCGTGGTGCTGTGGAATTGCGAGAGCAACACGCCGGCGGGGCTGATGCCGATGCTGCTGGACGACCTGCTCGGATTGCCGCACGAGGACTGGGCCGAGCTCGACCGTCCTGACCGCTCGGCAAGATCGAAGCCGCGGCATGTGCGGCGGGCGAAGCGCAAGCATTGAGCTGGAATCCGGCGCTGGAGAAATTCAGGCGGACGCGTGGCGGCTTTACCGAAGCGATGGCATTCGTCGCGCCTGAAATCGCGCTTCCGCGCGCTGAAAGCTTCAGGCGAGCATCCATCTCTGGCGGTGTCACCGGCGCGACATCCATGTCGCGCCTGAAATCGCGCTTCGCGCGCTGAAAGCTTCAGACGAGCGTCCATCCCTGGCGGTGTCACCGGCGCGACATCCATGTCGCGCCTGAAATCGCGCTTCGCGCGATTTCACCCTCCGAACTTGAAGTCGACGCGGCGCTGGAGGACCGCCGACACCGGCTCGCCATCCTTGAGCGCGGGCTTGAACTGGGAATGCTCGACGGCCTGCATTGCCGCCTGGTCGAACACGTGGCGGGGCGACGAATCCACGACATGCACGTTGGTCACCGTCCCCGTCGCGGTGACCGTAAATTCGACCACGGCATAACCGGAGGTCTGGTTGCGCGCGGCCACCAGCGGGTACTGCGCCGCTGCAGCCTTCTCCACCTGGGCACCACGCGTGATGCCGGCAGGCTTGGGCTGCGCTGCCTCGGCCGTTTTCGGCGGCGGTGCCGCTTTCGCCGCGGCGGCTTGCTGCGCGGCCTGCTGCGCGGCCAGTCTTGCCGCCGCTTCCTTGTCGGCGGCGGCCTTGGCCGCGGCGGCTTGCTGCGCGGCCGCGAGTTCGGCCGCATGCTGCGCCTTTTGCTGCGCCTCCTGTTGCTGGCGAGCCTGCAACTTCTGCTGTGCATCCAGCTTGGAGCGCAGCAACGTCAATGTGTAATTGGTGGGATCAGCTTTCGAGAGCACGTCGATTTCGCGACTGGCCTCGGCGAAATTGTTCTGCGAAATCGCCTTCTCGACGTCCGGAACGCCGAACGGGAAGGTCTCGCGCAAGGCGTCCTTGGCAACCTGGTTGTTCGGATCCTTCGCCAGCACCGCTTCGTAATATTCCATCGCGTTGTCGCCGGCCGGCGCCACCAGGCGATGTTGCGCATACGCATCGCGCGCCGCCGACAGCAGGTCGGTGACGCTCATGCCGGACAGCTTGGCTTTTGCCTGGGCGGCAGCCTGTGCCTGCGCAGCCGAGCTTGCCGACGATGGCGTTGCGGCCGGCAATTCCGCCGGGGCCGAAGCGGCCGGCGCGGAGGCCGCGGGCTTGGCCGACGTCACGGGCGCCGAAGATGCGGGACCTTGTCCCTTGCCGCAGCCCGCCAGCAGCAGCGCCATGCCCACGGCCACCGTCAGGCCGCGCATCGCGCCGAAGGGTCGAGGGGAACGTGATTCGTCGTGACGGCAATCGAAAGTGCTCATGCGGCCCACCTGTGCGAAGGGAGATATTCGGTTCCCCGGGCATGCACGAATCGTTCCATCCGCGCGCGTTCATTCCGGTCCGCGCCGCGTTGCACCACGCGCCATCGAAGAGATGTGACGCGATCGACACTGCGGGCGCCGCGGCTTGCCCGCAGGCGCGGTCACCGGCCGGCTCCTTCGATACCACGCTCCCAAATGGAAAGCCCCGGCAGAACCGGGGCCAACGTCATGCGGATTGCCCGCATCCCCGCGCTGGGCGCCGCGGGGAGGGCAGGCTTGTGGTTATGGTGTCGAAGACAACTTGAAACAGTTGCTACGTCTGCTTCCTGGCTTGCTTACTTCTTCGCCTTCTTCGCACGCTTGGTCTTGCTGGCGCGCGCGGTCTTGGCCATCACGGCCTTCTTCGCGGTGCGCTTGCGTGCAGTCTTCTTGGCAGCGCGCTTGCGTGCCGGTTTTCTGGCCGATTTCTTCGCGGCCTTCCGCACCGTCTTGCGTGCGGTCTTGCGCGCCGTGGCGGTCTTCGCCTTGGCGGACTTGCGTGCACCCTTCTTGGCCGCCTTCTTGGCGGGTTTCTTTGCAGCTTTCTTGGTAGCCATGGTTCGTCTCAGCTCCTCATCAGTTGGCAGTGGTTGCCCAGTGAACGCATGCAGAAACGCCTCGCACAAAAGATCACTGTTCGTGGCGTGCCGCAGGTTGGACACTTGACGACGTGTACGCTCGTCGGAAAGAAGCCGGAGTACATGCAGCGGAATCGAGACGGTGATCTTCCGAACCTTCCCGGATTTCAAACCGTGTGCGACGTATGGCTTTATGTACTTGGCAGTCGGCATGTTTCCGTCTTGCGACATGTCGTCGGGCGGAAAGCTAGCCCCACGCAATCATGGTGTCAATCGATTTTTTGCGGCAAATGAAGCCCTTGCGATCGGCCCGGCCGGCTTCCCGCGGCGGCCGGGCGGCGCATGACGCGTCGATCCGATTGCAGCGAAGGACGGATAGACGTCCAAACGATTTTATCGTGCCGCACTCGCGCAATCGCGGAAACCCGCATGAATACTGGCTTGCGCGCGACAGGCACGTCGCGAAACGCCTCAAGCGCACGCGCGCGCAGCATGCTTCGGCCGCAGTCACCCGTTACGCGTGCACGCGTCGAATCCGGCTGAATGATGGACAAACCGGCGGGCAAATTTTTTTTCGCGCAGCGACCGATTTTGCGCGGAACGCATCCGTCGACGCGTCGGCAGCGCGATGCGCGCCGCCGGCCGGACGCATCAATGCTCGTCGTTCTCGATCAGCTCTTCGTAGTCGTCGGGGCCGAGCAGCGCATCCACTTCGTCCGGATCGGAGAGCTTGACGACGAACAGCCAGCCGTCGCCAAACGCATCTTCGTTGATGGTTTCCGGTTTGTCGGCGAGCCCTTCGTTCACCTCGACCACCTCGCCGCTGGCCGGCGCATACACATCCGATGCCGCCTTCACCGACTCCACCACGGCGCAACCCGCGCCCGCCTCGACCTTGTCGCCGACCTTGGGCAGTTCGACGTAGACCAGGTCACCCAGCAGGCCCTGGGCGTGATCGGAAATGCCCACGCGTGCGCGCCCGTCTTCCTCGACCCGCAACCATTCGTGCGACTTCTGGAATTTGAGGTCACCGGGAATCTCGCTCATGACACGTGTCCTTGGTTGTTCGGGAGACCCGTGATTCTAGCCACGTCCACGGGCCCGGAAAAAGATGCGGCAATGGATCGCAGAAAGGTCAGATTCCCTCGCAAGCACGACCGTCCCGCACGAACGGATATTTCACCGCGCGCAGCGGCAGTTCGCGGCCCCGGATGTCCACCCGCAGGCCCTCGCGGGCTCCCTCCGGCACGCGTGCGAAGGCGATCGCCTTGCCGAGCGTGGGAGAAAAGATGCCCGACAGGATCTCGCCTTCGCCCTTGCCGGTGACGACGCGCTGGCCATGGCGCAACACGCCCTTGTCGTCCAGCACCACGCCGATCAGTTCGCGCGGCACGCCGCCGGCTTTCTGCTTTTCCAGCGCGGCGCGGCCGATGAAGTCGCGTCCTTCGTCCAGCGACACCGTCCACGCGAGTCCCGCTTCCCACGGCGTGACGTCTTCATCCATGTCCTGGCCGTAAAGGTTCATGCCGGCCTCGAGCCGCAGCGTGTCGCGCGCACCCAGGCCCGCCGGGTGCACGCCAGCCGCGGCCAGCGCGTTCCACAATGCCGCCGCGTGTTGTTCCGGAACGATGATTTCGAAACCATCCTCGCCGGTGTAGCCGGTGCGCGCCACGAACAGAGGCATGCCGTCCGGACCGTGTGCTTCGGCGGCGGCAAAGCGGCCCAGCTTCTCGACGCGCCCACGATCATCGGCATCGAGCAGCGCCAGCACCTTCGCGCGCGCATTCGGACCCTGCACCGCGATCATCGCGAGTTCGGGGCGTTCGGTGACTTGCACGTCGAACGCAGCAGCCTGCTTTTCGATCCATGCCAGATCCTTGTCGCGGGTCGCGGCATTCACCACCAAGCGGAACCAGTCCTCGGCGAGAAAGTAGGTGATCAAATCGTCGACCACGCCGCCGCGTTCGTTGAGCATGCACGAATACAGCGCCTTGCCGGGCTTCTTCAGCTTGCCGATGTCGTTGGCCAGCAGGTGCCGCAGGAATTCGCGGGTGCGCGCGCCGCGCAGGTCCACCACCGTCATGTGCGAGACATCGAACATGCCGGCGTCGCGGCGCACCGCATGGTGCTCCTCGATCTGCGAGCCGTAGTTGAGCGGCATGTCCCAGCCGCCGAAATCCACCATCTTCGCGCCGGCGGCGCGATGGGTGGCGTTGAGGATGGTCTGTTTGGTCATGGTGCTGCCTTGCTGTGGAACGGCAATTATGACCGGTGACCGCTACACTTGCGCGCATGGACCGGCCCCCGACGATGCCCGGCTTGGTGGAATGGCTGCCGCTGCCGGAGACCGGTGAGAACGTGCTGCGTTTCACCGGCGACTGGACGCTGCAGCATTTCTCCACGCTCGAAGCGCAACTCGATGCCCTGAAGCCCGCGCTCCCGGAATGCCCGGACGTCGATTTCAACGATGTCGGCCGGGTCGACACCTCCGGCGCCGGCCTGATCGCGGTCGCGCTGGGCCCCAAGGCCCTGCACTGGCTGGCCGACCACGACCGAGATGTGCCGCGCGAATTGCGCGCCCTGCTCGGCACCGTCAGCGACGCAGTCGCGGAAATCTATGCGCACCGGCCGCCGCCGCCGCGCAACTTCGGTTTCATGGACATGCTGGCCGACATCGGCGCCAGCGTCACCCACGTCGGCAGGCTCGGCGCCAAATTGCTGGCCTTCATCGGCATGACGCTGGAAACGCAGGCGCGCGTCCTGCTTCGTCCCCGGCACTGGCGCGTCACCTCGCTGATCGCGCACATGGAACAGACCGGCCTGCACGCGGTGCCGATCGTGGTGCTGCTGTCGTTCCTGATCGGCGCGGTGATCGCGTTCCTCGGCGCCACCGCGCTGCAGCGCTACGGCGCCACCGTGTTCACCGTGGACCTGGTGTCCTACGCATTCCTGCGCGAACTCGGCGTGTTGCTGACCGCGATCATCCTGGCCGGCCGCACCGCGAGCGCCTTCACCGCACAGATCGGCTCGATGAAGGTCGGCGAGGAAATCGACGCGATGCGCACCATGGGCCTCGACCCCGTGGAAATGCTGGTTTTGCCGCGCGTCATGGCATTGATGATCGTGACGCCGCTGCTGACGTTCCTGGCGATCCTGGCGGGCGTGGTCGGCGGCGGATTGGTGTGCTGGTTCGCGCTCAACATCACGCCGACCATGTTCATTTCGGTATTCCAGACCGACACGCCGTTGCGCTACCTCTGGCTGGGCCTGGCCAAGGCGCCGATCTTCGCATTCCTGATCGCGGTGATCGGCTGCCTCGAAGGCTTCAAGGTGCAGGGCAGCGCGCAGTCGGTGGGCGAGCGCACCACCTCCAGCGTGGTGCAATCGATTTTCCTGGTGATCGTGGTCGATGCCGTGGCCGCGCTGTTCTTCATGGAGATGAAGTGGTGAACGCCGCCGCGCCCCGCGAAACGATCGTCGAGGTGCGCGGCCTGCGCAGCCAGTTCGGCGAGCAGGTGGTGCACGAAAACCTCGACCTCGACGTGTACCGCGGCGAAATCCTCGGCGTGGTCGGGGGTTCCGGCACCGGCAAGTCGGTGCTGCTGCGCACGATCCTTGGCCTGCGCAGGCCGGATGCGGGCAGCGTGAAGCTGTTCGGCGAGAGCCTGCACGACCTGCCGGAAGACCAGCGCGTCGCGATCGAAAGCCGCTGCGGCGTGCTGTTCCAGAACGGCGCGCTGTTCTCTTCGCTGACGGTGAGCGAGAACGTGCGCGTGCCTCTGATGGAGCACACCCGGCTCACCCTGCACGATGCGCTGCGCGTGGCGGCGTTGAAGATCGCGCTGGCGGACCTGGGCCCCGAGGTGCGCCACAAATATCCGTCGGAACTTTCCGGCGGCATGGTCAAGCGCGCCGGACTCGCGCGCGCGCTGGCGCTGGATCCGGACATCGTGTTCCTCGACGAACCGACCTCGGGTCTCGATCCGATCGCCGCGGCTTCGTTCGACCAGTTGATCCGCACCCTGCGCGATGCACTGGGGCTGACGGTATTCATGATTACCCACGATCTCGATTCGCTGCACGCGATCTGCGACCGCGTGGCGGTGCTCGCGCACAAGCGCGTGATCGTGGCCGACGCGCTGGACAAGGTGGAACGCTTCGACGACCCTTGGATACGCGATTACTTCCAGGGACCACGCGGCCGGGCGGCGCAGTCGATCCCGGCGCTCGCATGAGGTAGCCATATGGAAACCAAGGCCCATCACGTCTTGATCGGCGCCTTCACCCTGCTGGTGGTGGCGGCGGTGCTGCTGTTCGCGCTGTGGCTGGGCAAGACCAGCCTCAACCGGCAGTACAGCTACTACGACATCGTGTTCACCGAGTCGGTGACCGGCCTGTCCAAGGGCAGCCCCGTGCAATACAACGGCATCCAGATCGGCGAGGTCAGCCAGTTGAAACTCGATCCGCACGATCCGCGCAAGGTGCTGGCGCGCATCCAGGTCGCCGCCGACACGCCGATCAAGGTGGACACGCGCGCCAAGCTGGGCCTGCTGGGCCTCACCGGCGTCGCGTTCGTGCAATTGAGCGGCGGCGCGCCGACCAGCCAGCCGCTGCTGCCGACGCCGGACAACCCGGTACCGGTGATCAAGTCGGAAACCTCGGCGCTCAGTGCCCTGCTGTCCTCGGGCAGCGACGTCGTCACCTCGATCAATGGCATCCTCGACCGGCTGGGCAAGATCATTTCGGACCAGAACGTCAGCCGGATCAACTCGACGCTGCAGAACATCGACCAGACCACCAGCGCGCTCGCCGCCGAACGCGACGACCTGCGCGAGCTGATCAAGGAAGCCGCGGCCGCGTCGAAGCAGCTCAACCAGACCCTCGCCGGTGCCAATTCCCTGGTCAACGGCCCCGGCCGCGAAACGCTGGACCGCGCGGCCGCCGCGATGGCGTCGCTGCAACAGACCACGCAAACGCTCGACAAGCTGCTCGAGGAAAACCAGGGTTCGCTGCAATCCGGGTTGCGCGGCGTGGACCAGATCGGACCCGCGCTGCGCGAACTGCGTTCGACCCTGCGCGACATCCACCAGCTGACCAGCAAGCTGCAAGCCAACCCCGCAGGCTACCTGTTCGGCCGCGAACAGCCTTCGGAATTCTCGCCGAAACACTGAGGAGACCAACATGACCGTGCCCAAGTTGTTCTCCGTCGTGCGCCTGGGGGTCATCGCATGCGCCGCCGCCACGCTGCTCGCCGCCTGTTCGGTGCTGCCCAAGCGCGAAGCCGTGCAGATCTGGCAACCGGAAGAAGCCGCCATCGCGGCGCCCGCGACCACGGCTGATTTCAGCCTGCGCGTGGATGCGCCCAACACCAGCGGACCGCTCGATGGCACCGGCATCGTGGTGATGCCCGAACCGGGCCAGGTCAGCACCTACAAGGGCGCGCGCTGGAGCGAATCCCCCGCATTGCTGATCCGCCATCGCCTGGTCGACGCGTTCATGGCGGCGAACCTGCCGGCCGTCACCACCGACGACGACCATTTCGCGTCCGACTATTCGCTGAGCGGCAATCTGCGAGGGTTCCAGTCCGAATACCGCAACGGCTCGCCGGTGGTGGTCGTGCGCTTCGATGCGCAATTGCGCCGCGGCGGTGCGCGCGACCTGCTCGCGACCCACAGCTTCGTGGTCACGCAGAATCCGGCGGGCGTGGACGTGCCGCAGATCGTGGCGGCGTTCGGCGCGGCCGACGACGCGCTCGCGCAACAAGTGGTCGCGTGGACGCTCGAACTCGCCAACCGGGATCGTGCCGCGCATCCGGCGAGCGCTGGCTCCGCATCGCAGTCACCATCGCGCTGAGTTCCGCCGCACGCTTCGACCCGGCGTCGCCGGGTTCCGCAAGGCCGCTGCGTGATCGCTCACCCGCCGACGGGATACGCCGGCGCCGCGTCGAGCGCCGATGCGCAGACTTCCGCGAGTTCCAGCAGGCGCAGGTCGGAACCCGGCGCGCCGACGAACTGTATGCCGATCGGCATGCCGTCGGGCAACGTGCCCATGGGAATGCTGACCGCGGGGCACGCCGAAAGGCTGGCGAACGCGGTGAGGTCGGCCTGCGAAGCGGGTACCGGCGCGTCGACGGGAAACGCGCCCTGCGGCGTGGTCGGCAGCACCAGCACGTCCACGCGCGAGAACACCCGTCTTGCCTTCAGCACCGCGAAGTCGAGGATGCGGTCGGCCTGCGCGTAGTCGGCCGCCGACTTGCGCGCGGCGTAGTCGAGCATCGCGCGGAACGATTCGGAAACCGGATGTGTGCCGTCCGCGAGGTCGTCGGCGAAGGTGTTGCGCATCTCCGCTTCCATCAGCAGCAGGCCGGCACGGCGCATCTTCTGGAAGGGCCAGTCGGAAAAATCCAGCGGTGTCCGTTCGTGCAGGGCGTGCTCCAGCTTCGCCAGCGCCTGCTCGAACACCTCGATCACCGGCGCTTCCACGCCGATCGCGGCGAGGTCGGGCAACACCCCGCAACGCAGTTGATTGGGGTTCCAGTCCGGCGGCTGCAATGCGACGCGGCGGCGGCGTGATCGCGGATCGTCGGCGTCGTAGCCGGCCAGGACCTGCAGCATCACCACCAGATCACCCACGCTGCGACCGAGGATGCCGACCGCATCCAGCCGCCGCGCCGCCGGCACCAGGCCGCGCGCGGAAATCTCGCCATGGGTCGGCTTCAACGCGAACACGCCGCAATAACTCGCGGGAATGCGCACCGAACCCAGCGTGTCGGAACCGATCGCGACCGGCGCCATGCCTGCGGCGACCGCCGCAGCGGAACCGCCGGACGAACCGCCGGCGACGCGATCGAGGTCGAACGGATTGCGGGTCGTGCCGAAGTGCGGGTTGCGGGTGGCCGCGCCGAGCGCGCCTTCGTCCAGATTGGTCTTGCCCAGCAACACCGCGCCGGCCGCGCGCAGGCGGGCGACCGCATGCGCGTCGTTGCGGGCCACGTGTCCGTCGCGCGTCGGCAGGCCCGCACGCGTCGGGTAGCCCGCGACGTCGAAATTGTCCTTGATCGCGACCGGAATCCCGTCGAGCCGGCCGATCGGCCCTTCGCGGCGACGGCGCTGTGCGCTGGCGGCCTGGTCGAGTACGATGTCGCGCCGCACGTCCACGAACGCATGCAGCTCGGGGTCGCGCCGCTCGATTGCGGCCAGGCACGCTCCCGCGAGCGCCTCGGATGTGGTGCGGCCCGCCGCCAGCCAGTGCAGGCATTGCCATACACCGCCGCGTCGCAGTGCTTCCTGCCCCAGCATTTCGCCGTCGTCGATTGCGCTCATCGATCCTCCGAGGGTTCGATTATGCGGGTTTGCCGCCTGCGCGGGAACCCAAGACAATGAAGGACCGGAAACGAAGCGTGACGGGAGCCCGCGATGAGCGAACGCGAAACGATGGAATACGACGTGGTCGTGGTGGGCGCCGGGCCCGCCGGGCTCGCCTTCGCGATCCGCCTGAAGCAGCTCGCGCCGGACACGCGCGTGTGCGTGATCGAGAAGGCCTCGACCGTCGGTGCGCACATCCTTTCGGGTGCCGTGATCGAACCCGCGCCGCTGGACGCGCTGCTGCCGAAGTGGCGCGACGCTCCGCCGCCGATCTGCGTGCCGGCGACACACGACGAATTCCTATGGCTGCGCGATGCGAAGCGCGCGACCCGATTGCCGACGCCACCGCAGATGCACAACGCGGGCAACTTCATCGTGTCGCTGGGTGCCTTGTGCGCATGGCTGGCGCCGCAGGCGGAAGCGCTGGGCGTGGACGTGTTCCCCGGCTTCGCGGCCGCCAGCGCGGTATTCGACGACAAGGACGCGGTCGCGGGCGTGCGGATCGGCGACATGGGCGTCGCGAAGGACGGCTCGCACAAGCCGGGCTACACGCAGGGCATCGACATCCTCGCGAAGCTCACGGTGCTGGCCGAGGGCTGCCGCGGCAGCGTCAGCAAGACGCTGATCGTCAAGTACGGCCTCGACAAGCATTCCGATCCGCAAACCTACGGCATCGGCCTGAAGGAACTGTGGCAACTGCCACCCGGTCGCGCACGGCCGGGCCACGTCACGCATACGGTCGGCTGGCCACTGGACAACCGCACCTACGGCGGCAGCTTCATCTACCAACTCGACAAGGATCGCATCGCGGTCGGCTTCGTCGCGGGCCTCGATTATTCCGATCCGTTGTTCCGGCCCTGGGAAGCGTTCCAGCAATTGAAGAACCACGCTCGCATCAAGCCGCTGCTGGAAGGCGGCAGCATTGTTTCGGCCGGCGCGCGCGCGCTGATCGAAGGTGGCCTGCAATCGTTGCCGACCATGGAAATGCCGGGCGCGATCCTGATCGGCGATGCGGCCGGGTTGATGAACGTGCCGAAGATCAAGGGGACGCACCAGGCGATCCGTTCCGGCATGCTCGCCGCCGAACACTTCGCGGAAAAGCAATCGGCGCACGGTTTCGACGCACGCCTGCGCGCATCACCGATCGCGAAGGAATTGAAGAAGGTGCGCAACATCCGGCCGGGTTTCAATGGCGGACTGTGGCGCGGCTTGTTCAACGCGGCGTGGGAGACCGTGACGGCCGGGCTGTCGCCGTGGACGCTGGAAAACCACGCCGACTGGTCCTCACTGGAAAAGCTCGATCCCCCCGCAACGAAACAGAGTCGTCCCGGCCCGAACGCCCCGTCAAGGCGCGAACCCGGCTGGACCGAACGCAGCTTGCCGCCGCGCGATCGTTTGGCGGGCGTCTATTTCGCCGCCACCGAGCACGACGAAGACCAGCCCGTGCACCTGCACGTGCTCGACACCGGCATCTGCATCGAACGCTGCACCGTGGAGTACGGCAACCCGTGCCAGCGCTTCTGTCCCGCCAACGTGTACGAGATCGTCGAGGAAGCCGGCGGCGGCGGTGCACCATCGCTGCGCCTGCAGATCAACGCCGCCAATTGCGTGCACTGCAAGACCTGCGACATCAAGGACCCGTACGAAATCATCACCTGGGTGACGCCGGAAGGCGGTTCGGGGCCGAATTACCAGAACCTG
>DASZTT010000269.1:0-8354 GCA_035547895.1 Rhodanobacteraceae bacterium | reverse complement strand
GACCATGGCGCGGCTGGTGCACCACGCGGCCAAGCTGACGTTCGTGGTCACCGCCGCGGTCGCGCTGGCGATCGCGATCGCCGGGTACTGGGCGCTGCAACTGTTCGGCAAGGGCTTCGCTGAAGCCGCCTACATTCCGCTGCTCATCATCCTGGCCGGCCAGTGCGTCGCGGCGATGACCGGACCCACCGGCTTCCTGATGACGATGACCCGCTACGAACGCCAGGCATCGTGGTTCATGGCGGCGGCGGCCGTGGCGAACGTGGTGTTCAGCGTCGCGCTGATTCCGATATTCGGATTGACCGGCGCCGCGATCGCGACGGCACTGGGGAGCGTGGCATGGAACGTATCCGGGCTGACGTTCGTCCGCGCGCGGCTGCACGTCAACCCGACCATATTGCCTCTGCCGAGCGAGCGATGAACCTGCCCAATTTCTTCATCGTCGGGGCACCCAAATGCGGCACCACGGCGCTGAGTGTCTATCTGGGCGCGCACCCGGACGTTTTCATGTGCGTTCCGAAAGAGCCCGCCTATTTCGCGCTGGACCTTCCCGCCATCCGCGTTGCGAAGCACTGGAACCAGTATGAAGCGCTGTTCCGGGACGCCAGCGAAACCCACCTCGCGATCGGCGAGGCCTCGACGATCTACATGCATTCGGAAGTTGCCGTCGCCGAACTGCACCGGCATTTTCCTTTCGCGCGCCTGCTGGTGATGCTGCGCAATCCGCTGGACCTGGTGGTCTCGCTGCACGGCCAGCGGCTGCACGACTGCGACGAAGACGTTGCCGATTTCGCGCGCGCCTGGGCGTTGTGCGGACAACGACGCGCCGGCGACAGGATTCCTGCGCGCTGCCGCGAACCCAAGGTCCTGCTCTACGACGAGGCGGCCCTGCTGGGCTTGCAACTGCAGCGGGTGCTCGGCGTGTTTCCCGGCTCGCAGGTCCGGTGGTGGTTCCATGAGGATTTCGCCGCCGATCCCGCACGCGTTTACCGCGAGGCCCTGTCGTTCCTCGGTCTCGCGCACGACGGGCGCAGCGAATTTCCGGTCGTGAACGCGCGCATGCGCGCGCGTTCGCAAAGGCTGGCGCCGCTGGTGCAGAAGCCGCCGCGGTTCGCGGTGCGCCTGGCGATGTACGCCAAGAAGCGAATGGGCATCCGGCGCCTCGGCGTTCTGAATGCGTTGCGCCAGGCCAGCTTCGTGCCGTCGCGGCCACCTGCGATTTCCGGCGGCCTGCGGCGCGAAATGCAGGCGCATTTCGCGCCGGACGTCCATTTGCTCGAAAGCATCACCGGCCGCGATCTCGGGCATTGGCTGGGCAATGATGGCCCGGCGGCCGTCCGTTCCCGTCCCGAAGCCGATCCCACCGTGCTGCCGCTTTCGTCCGAACCATGACCGCCCCGAATTTCATCCTGGTGGGAGCTCCCAAGTGCGGCACTACCGCACTGGCCGGTTTTTTGCGCGCCCATCCGCACGTGTTCATGTGCGTGCCGAAGGAACCACACTATTTCGCGGTCGACCTGCCGTCGCACCGTTACGTGTCGAACTGGGACGATTACCAGGCCCTGTTCAAGGGCGCCGGACGCGAGCACGTCGCGATCGGCGAAGCCTCGATCTTCTACATGTATTCCGACGCCGCGATCACCGAAATCCGCAGGCGGCTGCCGTCGGCCCGGCTGCTGGTGATGTTGCGCAATCCAGTCGAACTTGCGGTGTCGATGCACGCGCAGGCGCTGCGCACGCGCGACGAAACCGTCACCGATTTCGGCACGGCGTGGGCCTTGTGTGCGGACCGGCGCGCCGGCCAGCGCGTGCCGGCCCATTGCCGCGACGCCAAGATCCTTTTGTACGACCGTCTGGCCCTGCTCGGCCTGCAACTGCAGCGCCTGCTGGACAGGGTGCCCAAGGCGCAGCTCGGCTGGTGGTTCTACGACGACTTCGCCGCCAATCCGGCGCGCGTTTATCGCGAGGTGCTGTCGTTCCTCGGGGTGGCTTACGACGGGCGCAAGGATTTCCCGCGGGTGAACGCCCGCACGCGTGCGCGTTCGCAGGCGCTCGCGCAGTTTACGCAGAAGACACCCAAGCCGCTGCTGCGCGCGGCGATGTACGTCAAGCAGCGCGCGGGCATCGAGCGCCTCGGCGTGCTGAAGACCTTGCGCAAGGCCAACTTCGCGCCCGCCCCGAAACAGGCGGTCGCGCCGGCATTGCTCGACGAACTGCGGGCGCATTTCGCGCCGGATGTGCGCCTGCTCGAACAACTCACGGGCCGGGATCTGCATTCCTGGCTGCATGGAAGCGAATCGGTCGCATCGCAAGAAAGGATGATGGCATGAAGAAGAAGAACGCACGGAATGACCTGCGGCGCGTCTGTTTCCGGCTGAAGGCAGCGCGCGGGTGGTCGTCATGATCGCGATCCCTTCGATTTCGGTTCCGGGTCATGGCAGCCAGGGCGCCATGAAACTGGTGCTGGTCGTTCCCTCGCTCGGCGGCGGTGGCGCGGAACGCGTGATGGCGACGCTGGCCAACGCCTGGGCCGTGCGCGGCAACGAAGTCACGCTGATCACCCTGAGCTCGGCCGTGAACGATCGTTATCCGCTGGATCGCCGGGTCTGGCGGGTGGCGCTGGACGTGGCGCGGCGCTCGTCGAATCCGGCGCAGGCACTCGGCCGCAACGTGGTGCGTATCCGCGCGCTGCGGCGGGCCATCAAGGCTGCGCGACCGGACGCCGTCATCAGCTTCGTGTCGAACACCAACGCGCTGGTGATGATCGCCGCCACAGGTTTGCGCGTGCCGGTGATCGTCACCGAACGCCAGTTCATCGGCGCCGAGCCTTCACGCCTGGTCTGGACGCTGCTGCGCCGCCTTTTGTACCGGCGTGCCGCGGCGGTGGTGGCGCAGACGCGCCGCTGCGCCGACGAACTCGAGTTGCGGGTGGGACGCGCGGTCAAGGTGATCCCGAACCCGGTCGCACCGGCTTCGGGCAAGTCGACGCCGGATGCAGTTGCCGCTGCGGAGGGCCGCGTCCGCACCCTGCTGGCCGTCGGGCGGCTCGTTCCGGCGAAGGGGTTCGATCTGCTGATCGATGCGTTTGCGCGTGTCGCGCAACGGCATCCCGGATGGAAACTGGAAATCCTCGGCGAAGGTCCCTTGCGCGAAACGCTGACGCAGGCCATCGCCATGCACGATCTGGCGGGGCGCATCGCGATGCCCGGCTTCAGCACGCAGGTGAGGCAGGCGATGCGGCGGGCCGACCTGTTCGTGTTGTCGTCGCGCTTCGAGGGCCTGCCCAACGCATTGCTCGAGGCCATGGCGGAAGGAGTGGCTTGCGTGAGCTTCGATTGCACCGCCGGTCCGCGCGAACTGATCGCGCACGGCGAAAACGGCTGGCTGGTGCCCGCCGAAGACGTGGACGGCCTGGCCACGGCGCTCGACACCTTGATGCAGGACGACGTGATGCGCGCGCGCCTCGGCATGCGTGCGCGCGAGGTGTGCAGCCTCTATTCGGTGAGCGAGATCCTTCGCCAGTGGGACATGCTGCTGGCTTCGGTCACGGCGGCGAATGCGGATTGCGCGAGTGCGGCCGCGGAGCGCGCGTGATGTCTGCCTCGGAATCCGGCGCGATGATGGCGAACCTGCGCGGTGCAACCGCACATCGCGACGGCCCTTTGCGCATCCTGTTCCTGATCCGTTCGTTCGGGCGTGGCGGCGCGCAGCGGCAACTGGTGACGCTGGCGACGGCGCTGCATCGCGCCGGCTGGGACGTCGCCGTCGCGTGTTTCTATGCCGGTGACGTGTTCCAGCGCGAGCTCGTGCAAGCGAGCGTGCCGGTGATCGACCTGCGCAAGCGCGGACGCTGGGACGCTGCCGGATTCCTGTGGCGGCTGTGGCGCACGTTGCGTGCCCACGATGCCGACATCGTCCATGGCTATCTCACGGTGGGCAATTTGCTGGCGTTGCTGGCGAAGCTCGCGCACCGTCGTACGCGCGTTGTCTGGGGCGTGCGTTCCGCGTACATGGATCGCGCGCGCTACGACCGGATGGCGCGCCTGACCTTCCGCTTCAGTTGCCTGTTTGCGCGGTTCGCGGATCTCATCATCGTGAATTCCGATGCGGGCGCGGCGCACCACGCGGCGCTGGGCTATCCGCGCGCGCGCATCCGGGTGATCCCGAACGGCATCGACACGCGGTACTTCCGCTTCGACGACGATGCGCGTGCGCGGGTGCGCCGTGAATGGCGGATCCCGGATGACGCATTGCTGGTCGGACTGGTCGGCCGGCTCGATCCCATGAAGGATCATCCCACGTTCCTCGCTGCCGCCGCGCGGCTCGCGGCCCGCGATCCGCACTGGCGGTTCGTGTGCGTCGGCGAAGGCAAGCCCGAAGATGCTGCCGCGCTGCACGCGCAGGCGAACGAACTCGGCCTGGCCCGGCGCCTGCTCTGGGCCAGCCCGCGCGGTGACATGCCCGCGGTGTACAGCGCACTGGACCTGCTGGCATCGACGTCCTACGGCGAGAGCTTCCCCAACGTGATCGCCGAGGCTATGGCCTGCGGCCGGCCGTGCGTGGTGACCGACGTGGGCGATTGCGCGCGCATCGTGGGCACGTGCGGTGCGGTGGTCGCGCCGCGCGATGCGGATGCCTTTGCCATGGCAGTCGAAAGCATGCTGCCGACGCTGGCGGATGCCGAAGCCGTCCGTGCGATGCACGCGGCCGCGCGCCAGCGCATCGTGGAGGCGTATTCGCTGGAAGCCTTGCTCGGCAATTCGAAGGCCGCGCTCGCCGCCGTGTGCGCGGACCGCAGGTACACGTGATGGCCACGACCCTGCACCCGTTTGCGATCTACCAGCTCATCTGGCCGGCCATCGCGATCCTGCTGGTCGGATTCCTGCTGTCGCTGTGGTTCACGCGCCGGGCAGGGATCAGCCTTGCGGTCGCCGCGCTGAAATCGGGATTGTTCCTGGTCTATTTCGGGTTCGTGTTCGACGGCACGTACACGTTTTTCGACGACTGGAATTACCTGCGCTTCGGGAAGGAACTGCTGCAGAGCGGGGTGAGCGTCTTCAACCTGACGCACAACTACGACTACGTGCGCAGCATGGTGAAGAGCGCCAACCTTTTCTATTACGTCTACAACGCCACGTCGCTCGCGGTTTTCGGATCGGGCTACTTCGCGCCCGTCGCGGCCAACATCCTGCTGACCTTCATCGCGGCCGGCGTACTTGCGAAAGCCGGGCGCCTCGCACTCGGCATGAGCCGCCGGACCAGCATCGGGCTGTTCGTGTTCCTGGCGCTGAGCCCTTCCGTGCTCGCGTGGTCCACCGTGGCGAATTTGAAGGACATCCTGGTCGCCACCGGCACCGCGGGCGTGGTGTACGCGGTCGCGCTGGTCGAGGCCGGCCGCTTCAAGCGCGCCGCGGTGATCGCGATCATTTGCGGGGTGGTGCTGGCCGTGACGCGCTTCTACGTGCCGCTGATGCTGGGTGCGGCCTTCGGGATCATGGTGCTGTGCTCGCGCCGCGGCCGCCGCAATCCGTGGATGTGGCTGGCGGCGATCGTCGCGCTCGCGGTCGTGGTGCACGGCCTCGGCCACGGCAGCCTTGGCGGCGCGCTGCACGAATTCCGTTCGCGCGTGGGCGATCCGCTGACCGGCGTGGTGCGTTTCATCGCCACGCCCATCCCGTTCCATACGCAACCCAATTACGCGTTCCTCGACCTGCCGCAACTGTTCTTCTGGGTGATGTTGCCGTTCCAGTTCTACGGCATGGTCGCGGCGTGGCGGAGGAAGAAGATGACGCTGCGCTTCATGGTCATCTATTTCCTGATGATGACGCTGCTGTACGGGATGTTCCCGACGCTGCAGGGACCGCGCCATCGCGTGCAGATCGACGGACTGATCGTGGTCTTCCAGTACATCGGCGTGCTCGCGCTGCTGCGCAGCCGGTTCAGGCGGAAACGCCGTTACCTCGTCGTGGCGTCGCACCCGATCCGCGAGAACGAATCCATGCACCGCGGAGCCTACCCGGCCGCCTGAGAGAAGCCGTGACCATGCAACTCCGGAAACCGTTCGCATGAAGATCTGCCACGTCATCACCGGACTCGGCACCGGCGGCGCGCAGGCAGCGCTGCACCGTCTGGTCCAAACGCTGCGGCCGCCCGAGTTCGAGCACGTGGTGATCGCGCTTGGTGCCGAGGGCTCGATGAGCGCGCCGATCGCCGAAGCCGCGGAACTCCATCACCTCGGCATGCGCGCCGGCCGCCTGCTGCCGCACGAGGTGTGGCGCCTGCGGCGCATGCTGCGGGCGAATCGCTATGACGTGGTGCAAAGCTGGATGTACCACGCCAACCTCATGGCGGCGATGGCCGGATGGGGCGATGGCGTCCCGGTGGTCTGGAACATCCGCCATTCGCTGCACGCGCTGTCACACGAGAAGCGCAGCACGCGCTGGGTGATCCGCGCGGGCGCCAGGCTTTCGCGTCGGCCGGCGCGGATCATCTTCAACGCGGCGGTGAGCCGCGCGCAGCATGTCGCGTTCGGCTACGACGGCGGGCGCGCCGTGGTGATCCCGAACGGTTTCGACACGCGCGTGTTCGCGCCCCGGCCTGCCGAACGCGCGCGGGTGCGCGCCGAGCTTGGCATCGCGCCCGATGCGCTCGCGATCGGGCTGGTGGCGCGCGTGCATCCGATGAAGGACCACGCGAATTTCCTGCACGCCGCGCGGCAACTTTGCGCACAGCACCCGCGTGCGGTGTTCGTGCTGGTGGGCGAAGGCGCGGATGCACACAACCCGGAGCTGGGCGGGTTGATCGACAAGCTGGGCTTGCGCGATCGCGTCCGGCTCTGCGGCCGCCGCGCCGATATTGCGGCGATCGACAATGCGCTCGACATCGCTGCATCCGCATCCGCATGGGGCGAGGCCTTTCCCAACGCCACCGCGGAAGCAATGGCGTGCGGCGTGCCCTGCGTGGTGACCGACGTGGGCGATGCACCCGCGATCGTGGACGACACCGGCGTGGTGGTGCCGCCACGCGATGCCGCCGCCCTCGCGGCGGCGTGGGCCAGGCTGGCCGACCTCGACACGGAAGCCCGGCGCGCGCTGGGCGTGCGCGCACGCCGGCGCGTCGTCGACCAATACGCCATCGACGCCGGCGCGCGTCGTTACGCCGAGCTGTACAGAACCGTCACGAGGATTCCATGCGCAGACCGATAAGACTCAACCGCGCCATCTGGCCGACCGCCATGCAGAAACTGCAGCGCGGCATTCCCGATCCGCGCCGCCTGCTCGAGCAGGGCATCGACGCCACGGTGCTCACCGAGACGCTGCAGCGGCTGAAGATCGGCACCACCTACAAGACCACCGACTACGACCGCTTTCCGCAAACCACGCGCCTGCTCTCCGAACTGCCCTTCGCGACACCGCCGGTGGTGCTGGATGTCGGCGCTTCCGACGGCAGCACTTCGCTCGCAGTGATGAAGAAACTGCGCTTCACGCGTTACTACGTCACCGACCGGCACATCAGGGCGCACGTGTATCTGACCCACAAGGGCATGTTCCTGTCCGACATGGATGCCAGACCCTGGCTGTACGTGAATCGCTGTTTCGTGATCCACAACGACCTCGACGGTGCGGAGTGGCCCTACAACGCGATCGCAGCGCGCGTCTTCAAGACGTTCGATGCATCGAAACGCCGCGACGAGCGCGACATCTACATGATCAATCCCGACCTCGCGGCGAAGCGGGGCGACCGGATTCGCATCGAGCAATACAACATCTTCGACACGTGGGAACACGAAAAAGCCGACCTGGTGATCGCCGCGAACCTGCTGAACCGTGTCTACTTCTCGGATGCCGATCTGCAGAAAGGCCTTCGCAGCCTGCGCAATGCGATGCGCGATGGCGCGGTGCTCGCGGTGATCGAGAACCGCAACACCGACGACGGATCGATCGAGCAGTCGAGCGTGTTCCGGCGCTCCGGCAACCGCTTCCTCGCCGAAGCACGGATCGGCGCCGGCTCGGACATCCACGAACTCGTGGCCGCACTGGAATGATGACGACGGCGCAAACACGCGTGCGGTCCAGGAGGTTTCCGGCATGTGCGGCATAGCGGGCTTCTGGGACGTTGCGCATCGCCTCGATGCCGAGGGCGCGGTGCTGGCATTGCGCCGGATGACGCGCGCCATCCGCCACCGCGGTCCGGATGACGAGGGCTATTTCCAGGAACCCGCGGCCGGCATCGCGCTGGGTCATCGCCGCCTTTCGGTGATCGATCTCTCTCCCGAAGGCCACCAGCCAATGGTCTCCGCCAGCGGCCGTTACGTGATCGTCTACAACGGCGAGGTGTACAACCATCGCGCGCTG
>DASZTT010000268.1:0-12408 GCA_035547895.1 Rhodanobacteraceae bacterium | reverse complement strand
CGTGATTTCGGCATTAGCGTCCCTGAACACGTAATACGGAGCGGCCAGTTCTTCCAGCCACAACCCCGTCGCCTTGCCCGTGTCGCCAAGCTGGCCGTGCGAAGTCAGCACCATCAGGATTTTCATTGCTTCACTCCACGTGATCGACGTGCCGCACCAAGGGCACCGTTTTCAACACTTGGGGATGTTGCGGCAAATGCAAGGGAAAGGTGTGCGGAGCGCCGGGAGTTGTTACGCTGCGCATCATTTTCATGAGCGAACCCGGAATGAGCCTGATCTCCGCACCCGTTTCCTACGGCGAACTGATCGACAAGATCACCATCCTGGAAATCAAGTCCGAGCGCATGAGCGATGCGGCCAAGCTGGCCAACGTGCGCGACGAATTGCAGTTGTTGAGTGCCTTGTGGGCGGGGGATCCCGCCTCGCGCACCGACATTTCATCCGAACGTGCGGAGCTGAAGCGCATCAACGAGTCGCTGTGGGAAATCGAGGATGAAATCCGCGTGAAGGAACGCGATCAGTCATTCGACGCGCGTTTCATCGAACTGGCGCGCGCGGTGTACCACACCAACGACAAGCGTGCGGCGGTGAAGCGCGCAATCAACCTGAAGCTGGGTTCGCGGCTGGTGGAAGAGAAGTCGTACCAGGATTACGGTGCCGGTGCCTGAAGCGCGGCTTCCAGCTTTTCGACCGCGTCGTCGACGCTGACGAGATCCATCACGCCCGGATATTCGATCTTGGTGCCCCACGGAATGTCCACAGCCGGCTTGCGCAGGAACTTGCGTGCGGCATCGTCGTAGCGATCCACGCACCAGCGGCGGTCGGAATACGGCCCCGAGCGCGCCGGATTGCTGGCGGCGTGCAGGCCGAGCACCCGCGCGCCGACCGCGTTGGCCATGTGCATGGGGCCGGCGTCGGGCGTCAGCACGATGGACGCACGCCGGTACAGCGCGAGTGCGCGCTTGAGGGTGTCCTTGCCGATCAGGTCCAGCGGACGGGTTTTCATTCGCGCGAGGATCGCATCGCCCAGCGCGCGCTCGGCCGCCGATGGTCCGCCCGTCAGCACCACGCGCATGCGCAGAGCACTCGCCGCGTGATCGGCGACCGCGGCGTAGCGGTCCGCGCGCCAGTTGCGCAACGCGTGGCTCGATGCCGCGCTGATCAACAGCGCCGGCTGGCCATCACCGGGCCATTGCTGCGCGGCCCACGCATGCGCGTCGTCGGGGATCGGGATATCCCAGCGTACCCGGATTTGCTTCAGGCCCAGTGGTTCGACGAAGCTGCCGATCGCGTCCAGCACGTGTTCGCCGGTGCGCGCAGGAATGCGTTCGCGCACGAACAAGCCGTGCAGGTCCTTCGCCCGCGCGCGGTCGTAGCCGATCCGGCGCCGGGCGCTGACGGCCATGCCCAGGAGATTCGCGCGCAACGCCACCTGCATGTGCAGCAGCGCATCGAAGCGGCGTCCCGCCAGCGCGCGGCGAACGGCGCGATAGCCGTCGAGGCCCGCGCCCTTGTCGAACACCACGAATTCGACGCCGGCAATGTCACCGACGAGCCTGTGTTCCAGCTTGCCGACGATCCAGGTCAGCCGCGTCTGCGGCCATGCCGCCTGCAGCGTACGCAACAGCGGCACCACGTGGGTGACGTCGCCGAGGGCGGAGGTACGCAGCAGGCACAGCGATTCGGGGGAACGTGGCATCGGCTTGCTAGACTTGGGACGTGAACGCATCGACGTGTCCAGAGACCGAACGCCGCGCGATCGAGGCGCGCATTGTCGCATCCGCCGGCGAGGCCATGGTGTTCGATGCCGGGCTGGCCGAAGCGCCGACGCGTGAGTGGTTCGATCCCGCGTGGTGGACGGGGCAGGGTGCGCTGAACGCGGGCGGCGGCGGGCGTGGTGGCGTGGCGTTCCTCGAAACGCCCGTCGGTCCGTGCGTGCTCCGGCACTACCGCCGCGGCGGCCTGGTCGCGCCGCTGCTGGGCGACCGATACCTGTGGAGCGGACGCAACCGCAGCCGCGGGTTTGCGGAGTTCACGCTGCTGGCGGCATTGCAGGCGCGCGGCTTGCCCGTGCCGGCGCCGATCGCTGCGCGTTGCGTGCGGCACGGCTTGTATTACAGCGCGGACCTGATCACGCGGACGATCGGGAACGCGCGCACGCTGACGGAGATCATCGCCGCGCGGCAGCTGGATTCGCTGCTGGCCGGCGAAGTGGGCGCGCTGGTCGCGCGCTTCCACGCCGCCGGAGTGGATCACGCCGATCTGAACGCGCACAATATTCTGGTTGCGGACGGAAAACTGTGGCTGATCGATTTCGACCGCGGCGAAATCCGTGATACCGGCACGGCCTGGAAGCTGGCCAACCTTGCACGGCTCAAGCGCTCGCTGCTGAAGGTGGGCGCGTGCGATCATGACGAGGCGAAGCTGGATCGCGAGATCTGGACGCCCCTGATGCGCGCTTACGAACACCACCTCGAAGTTGGACGATGAACAAGGCAACAGCCAGCAAACGGGGTGGGATCGCCGCAGCCAACACGTCCCGTGCGGAAGTCTGGTCTTTGCACGTGCTGGGCACGGGCGCGGCCAGCGCGGTCGATCTGGGCGCATCGGGCGCGGTGGTGGAGCGCGAAGGCAGGCCGGTGCTGCTGATCGATTGCGGGCCGGGCACGCTGGAGCATTACCTGCGCAGCTACGGTGCGTTGCCGCCCGCGGTGTTCATCACGCACGGCCACATGGATCATGTGGCGGGGCTGGAACGCATGTTCCATTCGGCATGGTTCAATCCGGCACTCCGCGGTGCCGTCAAGTTGTTCATGCACGCGAACCTGGTGCCGGTGCTGCAGGCACGCGTGGCCGATTACCCCGGCGCGATCGCCGAAGGCGGCGCGAACTTCTGGGAGGGATTCCGGCTGGTCGCGGTCTCGCGCGGCTTCTGGCTGGAAGGCTGCTGGTTCGATGTGTTCGCGACGCGGCACCACGTGCCCGGGACTTCCTTCGGCGTCGCGCTGCAGGGTTGCTTCGCCTGGACCGGCGACACCCGTCCGATTCCCGAAGCGCTGTCGGCGCTGGCCGACGAGTACACCTTGATCGCCCACGATTGCGCGCTCACCGGCAACCCTTCGCACACCGGCGTCGACGACATCGAGCGTGAATACCCGCGCGCATTGCGCAATCAGTTGCTGCTGTACCACTACCACAGCGCGGCCGAAGCCGAGGCACTGCGCGCGCGCGGATTCCGCGTGGCGGCACCCGACGGGCGTTACCCGCTGCACGCGCCGCATCCCGCGCGCGCCGAGGCCGGATGATGCGGCCGCAGGCACCCGTGGCGTTGCAGGCCGCGCCGGCCCCGCCGGATGCGCTCGGCCGTGCGCTTGCGGATTTGCGCATCTCGGTGATCGACCGCTGCAACTTCCGCTGCCCGTATTGCATGCCCGAGGAGTCGTACCCCGCCGACCACGCGTTCCTGCGCGCGCGCGAACGGCTGGATTTCGACGAGATCGAACGCATTGCGCGGGTGTTCGTGTCGCTGGGCGTGCGCAAGCTGCGACTGACGGGCGGCGAGCCGTTGCTGCGCCGCGACCTGCCGCAACTGGTGGCACGGCTCGCCGCGATCGAGGGCGTCGACGATCTCGCGCTCACGACCAACGGCGTGTTGCTGCAGCGGGCCGCGCAGCCGTTGCGCGATGCAGGCCTGCGGCGCATCACCGTCAGCATGGACAGCGCCGATCCAGAAACCTTCCGCAGGATGTCGGGCGGGCGCGGCGAACTCGCGCAGGTCGAAGCCGGCATCGCCGCGGCGGAGCGGGCGGGGTTCAGCTCGCTCAAGATCAATTGCGTGGTGATGCGCGGCGTGAACGACGATGGCGTAATGGATCTGGTCGCGCGTTTCCGCGGCACGCGCCACGTCCTGCGTTTCATCGAATACATGGATGTCGGCACGGTCAACGGCTGGCGCAGCGACCGCGTCGTGCCCGGCGCGGAACTGGTCGCGCGCATTGACGCTCGCTGGCCCCTGGAAGCCATGCCGCGCAACGCGAGTTCGACCTCGCGCCGCTGGCGGTTCCGCGACGGCGCGGGCGAGCTGGGCTTCATCAATTCGGTCACCGAGCCGTTCTGCGGCGGCTGCACGCGTGCGCGGCTGGCGGCCGATGGCAAGCTGTATACCTGCCTGTTCGCACGCGCGGGTCACGACCTGCGCGCATTGCTGCGTGCGGGTGAATCCGACGCGGCGCTGCGGGCGACCATAGCGGGCATCTGGAGCCATCGCGGTGACCGCTACAGCGGGCGCCGCGCCGAGCTGCGGGCGGCGGGTGTGCTCGAACACGTCGAGATGTACCGGATCGGGGGTTGAATGTCGCGCAAGAAACTGACCCATCTCGATGCCGCGAACCATCCACGCATGGTCGACGTCGGTGCAAAGGAAGTAACCGCGCGGGTCGCGGTGGCCGAAGCCGTGGTGCGTTTTCCGAAAGAAGCCGCGAAAGCGTTGCGCGAAGGCGGCATGCGCAGCAAGAAGGGACCGGTGATCGACACCGCGATCGTGGCCGGTACCATGGCCGCCAAGCGCACCCACGAATGGATTCCGTTCTGCCATCCGCTGGCGATCGAGCGTTGCCGCATCGACGCGGACTTCGTGTCGGATACCGAACTTGCGATCCGTTGCGAAGTGGCCGTCACCCACAAGACCGGCGTCGAAATGGAAGCCCTGACTGGCGCCAGCGCTGCCGCGTTGACGGTGTATGACATGTGCAAGGCGCTGTCGCACGAAATCGTGATCGAACGCGTGCGGTTGCTGGAAAAATCGGGCGGCAAGCGCGACGTGAAGCGCGGGAAGGTGTTGGCACGCAAACGGGGTCGCGCGCGATGACATACCGGTTGTTGTACTTCGCGACGTTGTCCGATGCCGCCGGTTGCTCCGAAGAGCGCGTTGCGAGCGAGGCCGCCGATCCGCGCGCCCTGTACGCGGAACTCGCGGTGCGGCATGGCTTCACCTTCACGCCGGAGCGCCTGCGCGTGGCGGTCAACGGGGCATTCACCGACTGGAACCACAAGCTGGCAGACAATGACGAAGTGGTGTTCCTGCCGCCGGTGAGCGGAGGCTGAGGATGTTCGCGATCAGCGACGCGCCCATCGATGTCGTCGGCCTGCAGCATGGACTCGAGGCGCATGGAGCGGGCGCGGTCGTGTGTTTCGAAGGCCGCGTGCGCAACCGCAACGAAGGGCGGGCGGTCAGCGGACTTTCGTACCAGGCCTACGTCGAATTGGCGGAGGCCGAAGGACTGCGGATCATCGAGGAAGCGTGTGGTCGGTTCCAGGTCGAGCGCATTTCATGCGTGCATCGCGTGGGCGATCTCGCGCTGGGTGACGTCGCGGTATGGGTCGGCGTATCCGCCGCGCATCGCGCCGCCGCTTTCGATGCCTGCCGCTTCGTGATCGACCAGGTCAAGGCGCGCGTGCCGATCTGGAAGCGCGAGCATTACCTCGAGGGTGCCTCGGAGTGGCTGCACCCGGAATCCGCACCGAAATGATTGCCCGGAAGCTGTAACGCCGGTATCCTGCTTCGTTCACTTTCCCGGAGAGGTGTCCGAGCGGCGAAGGAGCACGCCTGGAAAGTGTGTAAGCGGCTAACCCAAGGTTCGAGGATTCGTCGGAACGAATCCGGATGGCCGCAGGCCGGCCCGAACGTAGCGAGGGTGAGCATCACGGATGATGCGAACATGTCCCGCCCGTGGCGGGATCGAACCCGTAAATCGTGGAGAGGTGTCCGAGCGGTCGAAGGAGCACGCCTGGAAAGTGTGTAAGCGGCTAAACCCCGCTTCGCGGGTTCGAATCCCGCCCTCTCCGCCAGTTTTTCTGGAAAAATCAGGAGATGGTGGCGAGTGAGAACCCGCGGGTTCGACAAATTCGTCTGGAACGAATTTGGACAACCCCAGGTTGGCCCCGAGCGCAGCGAGGGGTGAGCATCAGGAATGATGCGAACAATCCCGCCCTCTCCGCCAGTTTCGAAGTTCATGGTGGCCCCGTCGGTGCCTCCGCGACGATAGATCGAAAACCCCGCCAGGGCCGGAAGGCAGCAACGGTATCGATCGACTCGTGCGCCGGAGATCCGCTGGCGGGGCCGCCGCCATTTTGCGGCTTGGTCTGGCCGTCCTGACTTGGCACAATGGGTGGTCGCCCACAGATTGTCGCCATGAGCTATCAGGTTCTCGCCCGCAAATGGCGTCCGAAGCAGTTCGATGAACTGGTCGGGCAGGAACACGTCGTCAAGGCGTTGAGCCACGCGCTGGATTCCGGACGCGTGCACCACGCCTACCTTTTCACCGGCACGCGCGGCGTCGGCAAGACCACCATTGCGCGCATCTTTGCGAAGTCGCTGAACTGCGAGCGGGGCATGTCCGCGCATCCGTGCGGCGAGTGCGCGATCTGCAAGGCGGTCGATGCCGGACGGTTCGTGGACCTGATCGAGATCGATGCCGCCAGCAACACCGGCGTCGACGACGTGCGCGAGGTGATCGAGAACGCGCAATACGCGCCGGCGCAGGGCCGCTACAAGGTGTACCTGGTGGACGAGGTGCACATGCTCTCCAAGAGCGCCTTCAATGCCTTGTTGAAGACGCTGGAGGAGCCGCCCGAACACGTGAAGTTCCTGCTGGCCACCACCGATCCGCAAAAGCTGCCGGTGACGGTGCTGTCGCGTTGCCTGAAATTCGGTTTGAAGCGCCTGCTGCCGGAACAGATCGCCGGACAGATGCGGATGATCCTGGCTCGCGAAAGCGTCGGCTTCGACGATGGCGCAATCGAGGCGCTCGCGCGCGGCGCGGACGGTTCGCTGCGCGACGGCTTGTCACTGCTCGACCAGGCCATCGCGCACGGCGGCGGTGCGCTGCGTGCCGACGACGTGCGTGCGATGCTGGGTACGATCGCCGACAACGACGTGGGCGCGCTGCTGCGTGCGCTGGCCGACGGTGACGGCAAGGCATTGATGGACGAGGCCGATCGCGTCGCCGGCTTGTCGCCCGATTTCGCGGTGGTGCTTGAACAGCTCGCGACCGCGCTGCATCGCATCCAGGTGCGGCAACTGGTGCCCGGCTTTGCGGGCGACGAAGCCGAACGCGAGGTGCTGGACGAGCTGGCCGGCAGGATCGATCCGGCCGACGTGCAGGTGTGGTACCAGTTCGCGCTGAATGGCCGGCGCGATTTGCCGCTCGCTCCCGACGTGCGTGCGGGATTCGAAATGACCCTGCTGCGCATGCTGGCGTTTCGCGGCGCCGAAGCGGGCGGAGATGGCGGCACGATCAAGCGCATCTCGCAACCGGTCCATGAAAGTGCCGCACCGCATCGCACGGCAGCCGTTGCTTCGGCAACGCACGCGCCCGCGCCACGCGCGGAAACACCGGTCGCCGGGCGGCCCGCGTCCGCGCCACTCCACGTCGCGGCGCCGCGCATCGAAGGCATCGCCGACTGGGAACGCTGGATCGAACAGGCGGAGCTGGGCGGTCCCGCCGGCCTGCTGGCCCGGCACGCGGTCCCGAAATCGCTGGAGGGCGAGGTTTTGACCCTTGCGGTCAAATCGGAACACGCCATTTTCAACAGCGACACGGCATGCAGGCAGTTGCAGGAACAGCTTGGCGCTGCGATCGGGCGCAAGCTGCGCGTGCGCATCGTGCACGAAGCGGTTGCCGAGACGCCCGCGACGCGCGCCGCCAAGGCGCGTTCCGACGAGCAGGCGGCGGCGGAACGCGCGATTGCGGACGATCCGATCATCCAGGACATGCAGCGCCAGTTTGGCGCGCAGGTCATTCCCGACAGTATTCGACCGGCAGGCAGGCAGGCATGAAAGGACAGCTGGGACAATTGATGCAGCAGGCGCAGCAGATGCAGGAGAACCTGAAGCGTGCGCAGGAAGAAATTGCAAGGCTCGAGGTGACCGGCAGCGCGGGCGGCGGCATGGTGGAAGTCACGATGACCGGGCGCCACGAAGTGCGCCGCGTGCGCATCGACCGCAAGATGATGGCGGACGATCCGGAAATGGCCGAGGACATGGTCGCGGCCGCCGTCAACGACGCCGTCAACAAGGTCACCGAAGCCAGCCAGCAGAAACTCGGAAGCGTGGGTTCGGGCATGAACCTGCCGCCGGGCTTCAAGTTGCCGTTCTGATTGCATGCCCGGCGAATCCAGCCTTCTCTCCGAACTGATCGACGCACTGCGCTGCCTTCCCGGCGTGGGCGCCAAGAGCGCGCAGCGCATGGCCTTCCACTTGCTGGAGCGCGACCGCGAAGGCGGCGTGCGGCTGGCCGGCGTGTTGCAGCAGTCGATGCAACGCATCGGCCATTGCAAGTCGTGCCGCAACTTCAGCGAAACGGAGTCGTGCGCGATCTGCGCGAACACCTCGCGTGACGCCGCGCTGCTGTGCGTGGTGGAAACGCCGGCCGACCTGCTCGCGATCGAGCAGGCCACCGGCTACCGGGGCCGCTATTTCGTGCTGATGGGCCGATTGTCCCCGCTGGATGGCCTCGGCCCGTCCGAACTCGGCGTCGATCTGCTGACGCGCAGGCTCGCCGATGGAGAAGTGCGCGAGCTGGTGATCGCGACCAATCCCACCGTGGAAGGCGAGGTGACCGCGCACTGGCTCGGCCAACTCGCGCGCAGTGCCGGCGTTCGTGCAACCCGGCTCGCGCACGGCGTGCCGCTGGGCGGTGAACTGGAATACGTCGATCGCGGCACGCTGGCGCACGCGTTCGGCAGCCGTCATTCACTCGATGATTGAGGTTCAGGCATGACCGACACCATCTTCGACAAGATCATCCGCCGCGAGCTTCCCGCCGACGTGGTGTATGAGGACGACGACGTCCTCGCCATCCGCGACATCCATCCGCAGGCACCGGTGCACGTGCTCTTCCTTCCGAAGAAGAAACCGTTCCCGACCTTGAACGACTGCGGCGAGCCCGATGCGCCGCTGCTCGGCAAGTTGTTGCTGGCCGCGTCTGCATATGCCAAGCGCGAAGGCTTTGCCGATGATGGCTATCGCTGCGTGATCAATTGCAACCGCGGCGGCGGCCAGACGGTGTTCTACCTGCACGTGCACCTGCTGGCGGGCAGGCAGATGCCGGAAAGGATGTCCTGACGCGATGGCGCCCGCTTGCGCGGGCGTCATGCTGTCGCAGCTTCGAACCGCTCAGCCTTTCTTCGGCGGTGGCGGCGGCACCGGGCGCGGTACCACGATCACGCGCGGCGGATAGCCCCAACCCCACGGACCGTAACCCCAGCCGCAGCCCCATCCGGACCAGAACGGGTCGCACGGACCCCACGGTCCCCACGGATCCGGGCGCTCCACATACATGGGACGCTTCGGCCACAGGTAGATCGTGTTGGCCGCGACCCGCGGGTACGTGTAGTCGTACTCGCCGATCTTGTGCTGGGTGGTGCCGTCGAGCGTGCCGGTCACGGTGATCTCGCGGCCCTTGGCGAACACTTCGGGATCGTAGAAACCCTGCTTGCACGCGACGAAGCGGCCAAGGCCCTGCTCATCGCCGCGGTCCGGCCGCGCCTGCGAATCCAGCGGCTCTGCCAGTATGTAGAAACAGGTCTGCTGTTCGCGCGGCTCGGTCTGGATGATCTGTCCGCCCCATCGCACGGGCGCTGCGGTGGCCGTGCCGGTGCGCGCCGATTCGAGCGACACCGGCGCGTAGTTGCCTTGCAGCGGTTGCGGAATCGTGGCGCAGCCACCCAGGGCCAACGCGCCCAGGACGGAAACAAACAAGACACGACGTGACATGGCAAGCCTCCGGGAAAACGTGATCCCTTCCGCCGTTATTTGACCACACGGCGAGGATGGAAATTGCGAACCGCCCGCAGGAACGCGCGAATTCGTTCAGGCGGCGGTTCGGCAAAGGCATAACGCAGGGCCAGGTATTCGACGCCCAACCTGTTTACTGTGGGTGCCGCATCGGGCAGTTCGGTTGCAGTACGCCGATAGAAATCGCGCGGACCTTCGCCGATGCCGCGCACGATGCCGATGCGCGCCAGCCGGCGCTGCAGATGCAGTTGCGCGGCGGCCAACGCATCGCGCGGCTTGTGGCGCGGACGCAATGACGCGAGCAAGGCGCCGACGCCCAGCGCGAGGAACACCGCAATGGCCAGCGCGATGCCCAGCATCTGCGCGGTGGCGTGCTCGACGCCGAATGGCCGGAACAGACGCTCCTGCGACAGCGCATCGAAACCCACCACGGTCTGACCCCACCAGCGGTTGATCACGTCGAGACGATTTTGCCAGGGCATCCACCAGCTGCGGTTGCCGCCGCCGACGTCGGCCGCCGCGCCGCCGGTATCGGCGAGCACCACGCGGCTCACCGCGGCGGTGGGATCGACGCGCACCCAGCCGCGGCCGGCCAGCCACACTTCCGACCAGGCGTGTGCGTCGGACTGGCGGATCAGGAGATAGTGCGCGAATGCATTCCAGTAGCCGCCCTGGTATCCCACCACCACGCGCGCAGGGATGCCCGCGGCGCGCATGAGGAACGTGAAGGCGCTGGCGTAGTGTTCGCAGAAACCGGTCCTGGTATTGAACAGGAAATCGTCGATGCTGTTGCGGTCCAGCGGTGGCGCGTCGAGGTCATACACGAAGCCGCCGTCGTGGAACAACGTCAGCGCGTCGCGCACGATCGCGGCATCGTTGTTGCCGGCCGCAGCGCGCCAGCGTTCCGCAAGGGCGCGCGCGCCGGGATCGTAGCCTTCGGGCAACTCGAGCGCAGCCGCGCGCAGGCGCGGATCGAGCCGTTCGGGCGCGAGACGGTAATCGACGGCCGAGGCCACGCGATAGTGGACGGTCTGGTCGATGGGCTTGGTCGACCACAGCGTGTGGTCGGCACCCATCACCGTGCCTTCCGGTGCATGGACCGGCACATCCAGTGCAAACATCCAGTGGCGATGGCTTGCCAGCAACGTGACGTCATAGCGCGTGAGCGGATCGCGCACGCCCAATGACGCGGGCGGCCACGGGCGGCGCGCGGCGGTGCCGGGCACCCATGCGCGTCCGTCGAAAGACCACAGCACCATGCCGCGGAAATAGCGCCGGTCTTCGGGTGGCGGTACGCCGTCATCGAAACCGATCCGCATCGCGACGGCATCGTCGGTCAGCAGCGAATGCAGGTCGCCCGGCGCCATTCGGTCGGTCATGCCGGTGCGTGCCTCGCCGTTGCCTTGCGCGCCCCACAGCGGGGTCGCCAGACGGGGGATCAGCAGGAAACCCAGCAGCGCGGCAGGCAGGCTGACACCCAGCAACACGGTGCCGGTCCTGAAGGCTGGCCACCATCCGAATTCCGGCAGGCCCGGTTCAAGCGCGCGCAAGGTCGCCAGCGCAGGCAACAACAACAGGCCGACGATGATCGTGAAGGCGAGCGCCTGGTCGAACAGCAGCGCGCTCATCAGGATGAAACAGGCGAAGCCCACCGCCATGCGCGCGTCGCGTACGCGCTCGCTTTCCAGCAGCTTCACCACCAGCAGGCCGCACACGATCGCCGCGCCTGGTTCGCGCCCGAACGGCGTGCCGTACACCGCGATCACCGCGGCGGGAACCGCCACCAGTAGCCCGACGCGCAACCATGCCGCGATGCGTCCGCGCTGGCGCCGGCGCTGCCACCAGCGGGCGGCGACGATCGCGGCGAGGGTGGCGGTGTACCACGCGGGCATGTGCGGCGCGTGCGAGGCAAGCACGCAAAGCACGGTGATGCACAACAAGGCAAAGGCCAGCGGCGTGAGTTCGCTGATGGCGCCATGCGTGCCCACGGGAATGGCTGGCGCCTTCACGGCAACTCCGCCAGCGCGGTCAGGCAAAGGTGGTAATGCGCGGCGTCGCTGCCGGGGCCGAGCGTGCGGCGATCCTCGAGGATCAGTGTCCACGGGCGCGCGGCCGCGTATGCGTCGCACACCCAGGCCGCGAGGCGCGAGATGCGCGTTTCGCGATCGAGGCCCGTCAGGTCGCGCCAGTCGAAACGCAGCGGTTGCCCTGGTGCGGCGCGGTCGAACTCGCGCACCAGCAGCTGATCGTGGCGCGCGCTGGCCTTCCACGCGACGTGCCGGATCGGATCGCCCACGTGGTATTCGCGCAAGCCCGCGAATTCGTCGCCGCCGGTCGTGCGTTCGCGCGGGTCGTCGCTGTGCGCGGGCGGATGGCCGTCGCGGAGGATGCGCGGATAGACGAGGACATATTGATCCGGTGTGATCCAGCTCCACGCGCGGAACAGGCCGAAGGGCAATGTGCTTGAAAATCGCAGGCGCGGGATCGGCATCCAGCCGCGTGACTCGGTCGGTGCGGTCGCGGTGGCGCGGCTGACGCCGGCGCGCAGGGGGCAGGGTTGCTCGATATCGTCGAGCGCGACGTGCAGGCCGGGGCGCGCGCGGCCGTCGTCG
>DASZTT010000267.1:0-1874 GCA_035547895.1 Rhodanobacteraceae bacterium | reverse complement strand
TGATGCGCAGGGCGCGCTCGGTTAGTTCGCGCTGGTTGGCGACTTGCGTGAGCAGGGCGAACTCGTCGCCGCCCAGCCGGCATGGCAGGTCGGTGGCGCCGGCGGAATCCTGGATCTCGGTGGCGATCGCGCGCAGCACCTCGTCGCCGACGAGGTGGCCGTTCTGGTCGTTGATCAGCTTGAAATGGTCGATGTCGATCAGCAGCAGCCCGAATTGGCGGTTGCGGTCGCGGACTTCGGCGGTGTTTTCGAGGAACTGGTAAAGGCCGCGGCGGTTGCACAGGCCGGTGAGGTCGTCGGTACAGACCTGGCGCCGCGCAAGCTGCAACTGGTCGCGGGTCTGGCGCAGCGAATCGAGCGTCTGCATCAGGTCTTCGTTGCGGCGCTTGTAGTTCGCGATCAACTGCTGCTCGCTGGCCACCAGATAGGTGAACGAGCGCAGCATGAATTGCGCCATCTGCAACGGTTCGCTGCGCATCAGCGCTTCGAACGTGTCGGGCTCGATCACGTAAACCACGCACTGCTCGGAAGCGAGCGCGCTGCCGGAGCGCGCGTGGTTGCCCACGAACATCGCCAGTTCGCCGAAATATTCGTCGGGGCCGATCAGCTTGTCGGGCAGGTCGCCGGCGAACTCCAGCAGCACGCGCCCGGATGCGATCACGAACATGCTGCGGCCGAATTCGCCACGCCGGAACACCGCGCGGCCCGGCCCCAGCTCCAGCCGCTGGCCCACGCTGGTGAACAACGCCATCTCGCGTTCGGACAACCGCCGCGGCAACCGGCCCATGGCGGGCGACTCAGGCGCCGGACCGGCAGGGCCGGCAACATTCTTGTTCGACAGAACGCTGGACACAGCCACCCCCCCAATTTTGCCGCCCCGCATCATAACCCAGCGGGGACCCGGGCGCTTAGTGGGGAAAGCGGCGTGACCGGAATTCACACTCCCCGGTGTTTGCCCCGGAATGGCCGATAAAACGCACGCAGCGTGGCGATGTCGGCATCCTTGTCGCCGGTGGGACGAAACAGCGGGCCCAGCCCGATCACCTTGCGCGGGTAGTCGAAGTAACCCGGCAGGACCGGCACGCCGGCTTGCCGCGCGATATGCCAGAAACCCGATTTCCATTGGCTGACGGCCTTGCGGGTCCCTTCGGGTTCGATGCCCAGCCACAGGCGTTCGCTCGCGTGGAAGCGCGCCACCATCTGGCCCACGACGTCGGCCGCGGCGCCGCGCTCGATCGGCACGCCACCGAGTTTCCGCAACAAGCTGCCCAGTGGCCAATGGAACAGTTCGCGCTTGGCCATGAAGCTGATGTCGGCGCCCAAGGCAACCTTGAACAGCAATCCCCAGATGCCGTCCCACCACGACGAATGCGGCGCGACGATCAGCACCAGCTTCGGCACGTCCGGCAGTTCGCCTTCGAGGCGCCAACCGCTCGCCTTGACCCAGGCGCGGAACGCACGGCGCCACACGCGATCGGGGAACTGCGGCATCGCGGGCGGCAGCCGCGCCGGCAGCGGCGGCTGCCGAGGGTCGGCGCTCAATCCTCGCTCCCCGGACGGCCGCGGTTGCGCTTCAACGCGCTGCGCTGTTTCTTGCCGGCGAGGCGGCGTTCCCTCGACGCACGCGTGGGTTTCGTCGCCACGCGCTTTTTCGGCGGCGCGAGCGATGCGCGGATGATTTCGGCCAGGCGTGCGCGCGCGTCGTCGCGGTTGCGCGCCTGGTCGCGGAAGCGCCGCGCCTGGATCACCAGCACGCCTTCATCGGTCAGGCGCCGATCATGCCGCGCCAGCACGCGCGCGCGCACCGCCTCCGGCAGCGAAGGCGAACGCGCGACGTCGAAGCGCAGTTCCACCGCGCTTTCGGTGCGATTGAC
>DASZTT010000266.1:0-2607 GCA_035547895.1 Rhodanobacteraceae bacterium | reverse complement strand
CGTGCCGACGCGATCCGCGCCGAGCTCGCGGCGATGGGGGTCGCCATCGAGGACGGCGCCGACGGCACCCGCTGGAAAATCGCCAACTGATGAACGCATCCGCCATCCAGAATGCGCAGCAGGAGATCATCGAGGAATTCGGTTTCTTCGATGACTGGACCGGCCGCTACCAGTATCTGATCGACCTTGGGCGCAAATTGCCGCCGCTGCCCGACGAAGAAAGGATCGATGCCAACAAGGTCGATGGCTGCCAATCGCAGGTCTGGATCGTGGTGTCGGGCGACGCGAATCGCCTCGATCTGCGCGCGACCAGTGATTCCGCCATCGTCTCGGGCCTCGTCGCGCTGCTGCTGCGCGTCTATTCCGGGCAGAGCGCGCGCGACATCCTGGACGCCGATCCCGCCTTCATCAATGCAATCGGGCTGGGCAAGCATCTTTCCCCCACCCGCTCGAACGGGCTTGCTGCAATGGTGAAAACCATCAAGGCCCATGCCGCCCACGCGCTTGCCAAGGATGACTAGGCGTTTCTTGCGCGATCCCGCGGATCCGGTGTTTTCGGGGCGCCACATTTGGTTATAGTGGGGAAACTCCGCAGGGGCAGACCGCACATGACCGACCACGCCTACCAAACCATTACCGACTGGCAGCAACTGGACCCGGAGACCGGAAACGCCATTCGTGCGTTCTGGGAACGCGAGCAGGCGAATGTCTCCGGCGACGAAGCAACCCGACGCCTCGACCAGGTCGTTGCGCATGTCGTGGACGAACGCGGCGAACTGGTCGCCGTGGCAACCGTCGCCCAGAAAATCCTGCCACGCCTCGGGCAACCCATGTACTACTACCGCTGTTTCGTTGGCAAAGCGTGGCGCTCCAGCAAACTGGTGCGGCCGCTGCTTCGACACACCTACAAAGTGCTGGAACAATATGCACGCGCGAATGATTTCCCGTGCATCGGCATCCTGCTGGAACTGGAAAACGAAGGGTTTACCGATACCTTGCGCTGGGCGCACTGGCCTGGTGTCGATTTTTCATACATCGGGATCAGCCCGCGCGGCCTCGAGTTGCGCGTGCGCTATTTTCGCGGTGCGCTGCTGAAAACCCGGGAACAAGTTGCGCGTCTGGTGGCGAACAGCCGTCCATCGCGCATGCGGCTGCACGGATGATTGCTCGCGGCGCATGATGCGTGGGCGATTGCAGGACGATGGCCACGGCGCCAAAAAAAACCGCACCGGACGTTGGTCCGGTGCGGCTGTAGTTGCAATCTTGAAACAGGATCAGCGCTTCGTGTTCCGGCGAGCTTCCGGCTGGGACGGCGCCAGGATGGCGGCGGCCCTGCCCACGTCGAAGCTGCCCAGACCCGTGGCCCAGTCCCAACCCGGCTTGGCCAGGTATTGCCCGTTGTTGCCCGCACGCACGTCGTGCAACGCTGCCGCCGGCAAAGTGTACAGGTTCGGGGCCGCAAACCCAAGTGCAGGATTGCCCTCCAGGATGCGCGCCCAGGCGCCGGCGAAGATCGGCGCGGCAAGACTGGTGCCGCCCCACTGCTGGTAACCACCCTGGATCAGGATGAGCCCGCCCGAACTGGGATTGGCGTCGAACGCCACGTCCGGACCGCGCTGGCCTACAAAGTCACCGTAGGTGAGGCCCGCCTGCCACGATTGCGCGGCTTCCGCCGAGCTCGGGCTGCCGCCGGCGTCCAGCCACACGTTCTCGCGTGCCCAAGTCGTGTCGGAAGCCCGCAGCGTGGTGCCGCTGACCGCCACCACCCACGGCGAACTGGCCGGGTAGCTCGCGGAATTGGCCTGGCCGTCACCGCACTCATCCGAACCGGCGTCACCGGTCGAGACCGAGAAGGTCTGACCCTGCGAGGCCGCGATCTGGAACAGCGCGTCGTTGGACTGCATCGAACCGTCGCCGCCCTGGTTCGCATCCTGGTAGCGCTCACACTCGCCGAACGAGGCATTGATCACCTGCGCCGTCGGTTCGCCGACGGTCGGCGTCACGATTTCGTTCAAGGAATCGGTGATCGTGGTGTTGTACCCGCCGTATGCGGCATAGAAGGTCAGGCTCTTCACGCCACCGCTCATCGCGAGGATATCCTGACTATCCATGGACCACTCGACCTCGCCCTCGTCGAAATTGCCGTTGCAAGTCGGATCGCCGATGCTGATGCCGCCCAGGCCTTCGCCCGTGTCCCAGTCGATGCCGTTGGTATCCGTGCACACGACATTGACGGTGCCGGCACTTAGCCCCGTGCTGGACATGAAATCGGACAGATCGTTGACCGAGTTCTCCATGCTGCCCCAGCCCCACACGCCGACATCGATGTCGGTGGCGGCCGGCAGGCTGGAGGCACCGTAGATGTCCGCGAACTCCTGCGGATAGTGCCCGCCGATGCCCACGCGCGTGTCATCGGTCTGCACCATGGTGTGCGCCTTGTGGACGGTCTGCAGGCCGAGGACCGCCTGCACCGTCCCCTGCAGGGACGCCGGGATCTGGATCGCCGAGCTGTTGGCGAAGGCGTTGCGGCCGTCCTTCGTGTGCACGTTCACCAGCGGCGTCTTGAACGCCGTCTGGACCGCGGCGGCGGAACCGACCGCATTCACG
>DASZTT010000265.1:0-1950 GCA_035547895.1 Rhodanobacteraceae bacterium | reverse complement strand
AGCCCGGCCTTCCCGGCGTCAACGGTCACGATGCGATAGTGGACGTTGTCGAACACCACGTCGTGGCTGGAGATGCCGTGCGACGCCTGCGTGCACGCGGCGGGCAGCACGACCCCGAGCAGTGCCGCCAGTCCGCGAACGAGGCGCATGGATCGCGCACGGGAAAAATGTCCGGAGGTCATGCGGTGATGGTCGCCGGTTTGCATCCGGTCACGCAAGCATGACGCATCGGACTTTTTCCGCTGCCGACGCGGTCACCCTGCCGGCGACAAGCTCAGGCGATATTTTGCGGGTCCGGGCAGCAGCGGCGCGGGCTTGCCATGCACCCATGCTTCGTGGCCCTTGCCGAACCAAGGCGAGAGCGGGTTGTCGGATTGTCCGGCCGGCATTTCCAGGATGCCATCCGCTTCGTTGCCGGGTTGCACGTCCAGGCGCATGGAGGCGCCGAAGGCCGGACGCAGGACGCGCGGCATGTTGTTGTCGCCCGCGAGTTGGTCGTGCGGCATGTCGAAGAATCCGCGCAGCCACTCCGGCAATGCCACCGACAAGGGGTTGTCGATTTTCGCGGCATTGGATTGGCCCCACGTCTTGTCCGCGAGGGGGCCGGGCAATGCCGCCAATTCGTTGGACGCTTGTTTGGCGGAATCGGCGAGCAGGGCATCCCAGTCCTTGTATTTGGGATCGAGCAGCCACGCAGGCTTTTGGGTCACCAGTGTCCATACCGCATATTCGCCGACTTGGGGCGTCGGCCATTCGAAGTCTTTCCACTTCGCGGTGGCCCGTGCGGTGAACGGTGCCAGCGCGTTCTCGCGCACCTTCAGGCGGAACATGCGGACGATCCGATAGCCGACGCTGCCGGTGGCGGCGCGCGCTTGCCAGTTTCGTACGAACGGCTCGAGTGCCTGCAGGTTCGGGTCGTGCGATGCGTCCAGCACGCCGAGCAGCAGCTTCTGCCAGCGCGCCAGGAACAGCGCGCGGTCGTCGAGCTGGATATCCAGCATGTCACCCGCATTGAAGCGGTTGCGCGCCTGCAGATCATCGCGGACTTGTTGCGCGCGCGCGCCGAGATCGTAGCCGCCGTCGCCGATCAGGTTGAGCGCGTCGCCGGAAACGATGCGCTGGTTGGCCGTCCAGATGCGCGAACCGGCGGGATTGGCGATGCGCGGGTCCTGTGCGGGCGTTGCGTAGCCCACCCAGCCCGTGCCGGGTTTCGACCAGTCGGCGGGCACGGAAGGATCGAAGCCGGCGCGCACCGGGATCACGCTGCCGGCGATGCTCCAGCCGATGTCGCCGTGTGCATCCACCACCACCAGGTTCTGCGGCGGGATACCGATGGTCGGCGCGAGTGCGAGCGCCTGGTCCACCGTGCTCGCGGTCTCGAGCTTCATCAGGTTGAGGTTGACCGCGCGCGGATCCTGCGCGGTCCATGCGAGGGCGAGCGAGGTGCCGTCCGGCGCCTTCGCCATGATCGGACCCCAGATCGTGTCCTCGACGGTGACGTGCGCATCGGCCGCGCCCTTCACGTGGATCACTTCATCGTGCTTGACGATCGTGGCCCAGCCGGCAGGCGTCCTGTACTGCGACGGATCCCTGGGATTGCGGATCACGCGCACCCAGTCCATCCAGTCGCCCGAGCTGTTGGTGAAACCCCATGCGATGTGGCCGTTGCTGCCGATCACCAGCGCCGGCGCGCCGGGCAGGGTGACGCCATTCAAGGCGATCATCCGCCCGGGATCGGAGGGATCGGGATAGCGCAATTGCGCGCGGTACCAGATGTTCGGAACGCGCAAGCTCAGGTGTGGATCGTTGGCGAGGATTGCGCCGCCACCGGTGAGTGCGCCGCCGACAGCGGAACCGTTGCTGCCGATGCCGGTATTGGCGCGGTCGGTCAGCGCGACCGCGCGTGCACCGTTCGCGAGCGCGACCTTCGACGGTGTCGAGTGGCGCAGG
>DASZTT010000264.1:0-8552 GCA_035547895.1 Rhodanobacteraceae bacterium | reverse complement strand
CGGATTCGCCGGGTACACCCATCAGGGGGCGCGTCTACGCACGCGCGGATCGCAAGGTTGCGGGCGTGATTTTCATGAATGAGGAAGGCACCGAGAACGGCGGCCTGATATTTGGTGGGAGCAAGGGCAAGAACGGAAAGGTATCGAGCTTCGGGCACCTCAGCTTCGACAACTACGATCAGGACCAGGCGCTTGTACTTCAGGCGAGCCAGAAGGACACGGCGCAAAAGAGCAGTTACGTCCGGATCAATGACCAGCCGACCTGGGATATCGAAGATTTGATGAAGCTCGATGAGCGTGTTCGCAACCTTCCAGAAGTGGAACAGAAGGCTGCCTATCGGGCGTTCTTCAAGACGCATCCGCGTTCCAAGACGCGCATCTACCTGGGCACCGATGATGACCGGGCTTCGGAGCTGACACTCACGGATCCGGAGGGACGACCACGCATCATCGCCAAGGTTGCCGCCGACGGCAAGCCGGTGCTGCAATTCCTTGATACCGGTGGCAAGGTGATCGAGCAGCTGCCGCAAGCGTTGATCCACTGATCGGAACATTGCACCGCAGCGGCGTGCTGTTACCATGCCCGCAACCGCGCGCGGTGCGCGGATTCCACACACAAACACCAGGAATCGACATGGGCAAGGGCGACAAGAAAACGCGCAAGGGCAAGATCTACGCTGGCAGCCACGGCAACACCCGTCCGCATTCGGCGAAGTCGAAGGCGGCCGTGAAGAAGACCGTGGCCAAGGCCGCAAAGCCGGCCACCCGCGCGCCGGCCAAGAAGGTGGCGGCGAAGAAGGCTGCGCCGAAGAAATCCGCGTGACCGCGGTCAGATGTGGCTTTGGAAGGGCCCCGCTTGCGGGGCCTTTTCATGTCTGCAGTGGCAGTTCGCGGCCGCCGGCGAACACGCGCGATGCCAATGCGCCACCGATCCAGTAGGCCAGTTCGGCCGGACGGTGCGCGTTCCACACCACCACGTCGGCGCGCTGGCCATCCGCGAGCGTGCCGCGATCGCGCAGTCCCAGGGCACGCGCCGCGTTGACGGTCACGCCGCACAAGGCTTCTTCGGGCGTGAAGCGGAACAGGGTGCAGGCCATGTTCATGGCCAGGCGCAGCGAACGCAGCGGCGACGTGCCCGGGTTGAGGTCGGTGGCGATCGCCATCGGCACGCCGCGCTGGCGGAAGGCCATGACCGGTGGCAGGCGCGTTTCGCGCAGCGCGTAGTAACTGCCCGGCAACAGCACCGCCACGGTGCCGGCGCGCGCCATCGCTGCCACGCCGGCTTCATCCGTGCATTCCAGGTGATCGGCGGACAGTCCGTCGAAGGCTGCCGCGAGCGCCGCGCCGCCGAGATCCGACAACTGGTCTGCGTGCAACTTCACCGGCAGTCCGAGCTTGCGAGCGGTCTCGAAGCAGCGGCGCACCTCGTCTGGCGAGAACGCGATGCCTTCGCAAAATGCGTCCACTGCATCGGCCAATCCGGCGCTGGCGATGGCGGGGAGCCATTCATTGCAGACGGCCGCGATGAACCCGGCGCGCCGATCCCTGAACTCCGGCGGCAGCGCGTGCAGCCCGAGGAAGGTCGTGCGCACGGTGACGCCAAGCCGTTCGCCGATCCGCCGCGCGACGCGCAGCATCTTCATTTCGGTTTCGAGGTCGAGCCCGTAGCCTGACTTGATCTCGATGGTGGTCACGCCGTCGCGCAGGAGCGCTACGGCGCGCGGCATGGATTGCCGGAACAGCTCATCCTCCAATGCGGCACGGGTGGCGCGCACGCTGGACACGATGCCGCCGCCGGCGCGCGCGATGGCTTCGTAGCTTTCGCCGTGCAGCCGCATCTCGAATTCGTTGGCGCGTTCGCCGCCGAACACCAGATGCGTATGGCAGTCGACCAGTCCGGGTGTCACCAGCGCGCCGTGCACCGATTCGTGCGCATTGGAAATGGCCGCGGGTTCGCCGGGCAGCTCGCGCATCGCGCCGGCAAACGCGATCACGCCGTCGCGCCAGCCGATCGCGCCGTGTTCGACGAGGCCGTAACCCGATTCGCCGGCCAGGGTGGCGAGGGTGCAGTCCAGCAGAAGATGGTCGTAGCGCGGCGTCATCGGAATCGCTGAAAGGCGCGACGTTCACGTGTCACAATGGCCGCATCCTAACAGTGCCGCTGCAGCGGGCGGAGCGCACGCGCGATGGGTGAAAGGCCGGACGAACGTGAGTGGACGCCCGCGGGCTGGACCGGCAGTGCGGGCACGGAGCCGGGCGCGGCGGTGAACGCGCGCTTCGCGCTGCCGGGCATGCCGAACCTGCACTCGCACGCATTCCAGCGTGCGATGGCGGGGTTGGCCGAACGGCGCGGCCAGGGCGACGACAGCTTCTGGACCTGGCGCGAGGCGATGTACGGGTTTGCATCGCGCATCGGGCCCGACGCGCTGCGCGCGGTGGCGGCGCAGTTGTACGTCGAAATGTTGAAGGCCGGCTACACGCGCGTGTGCGAGTTCCATTATCTGCACAATGCGCCGGACGGCGCGCCGTACGCCGACCGCGCGGCGATGTCACGTGCCATCATCGAAGCGGCGCGCGACGCCGGCATCGGCTTGACGCTGCTGCCGGTGCTGTACATCACCGGCGGATTCGACGGGCGGCCGCTGTCGGACCGCCAGCGGCGCTTCGGCCTGTCCGTGGATGCGTACCTGCGCCTGCTGGATTCGCTGTGTGCGCTGGAGTCGTCCGCCGTGCGTGTCGGCATCGCGCTGCATTCGCTGCGCGCCGTGCCCGAGGCGGCGATGCGCGAGGTGCTGGAATCCTCGTTCGCGCGCGACCGCGTGATCCACATCCATATTGCGGAGCAGATCGGCGAGGTGCAGGATTGCCTCGGCATCCGCGGCGCGCGTCCGGTGCAGTGGCTGTTCGAGCATGCCGACGTCGATGCGCGCTGGTGCCTGGTGCACGCCACGCACCTGGATGATCAGGAGATGCGGGCGATCGCGAAATCGGGCGCGGTGGCCGGACTGTGTCCGACCACCGAAGCCAATCTGGGTGATGGCTTGTTTCCGCTGGCGAATTATCTCGACACGAACGGCGTGTTCGGCATCGGCTCCGATTCGCACATTTCGGTGTCGCCGGTCGAGGAATTGCGCTGGCTCGAATACGGCCAGCGCCTGCTGACGCGGCATCGCAACGTCGCGGCGCGCAAACCCGGCGCGAGCGTCGGCGAAACGTTGTGGGCGGCGGCATGGCGCGGCGGACGGCAGGCTTCGGGCTTGCGTGAAGCATCGTCGCGCGACGTCGTCGTCCTCGACGATTCCTCGCCGCTGCTCGCCGCGCGCGACGAGGAAAGCGTGCTCGACACATTCCTGTTTGCCGGCAACACGCCGCTGGTGCGCGACGTGCAGGTGGGCGGCGAGTGGGTGGTCCGCGATTTCCGCCATCGGGCGGAAGCGCGCGTGGCCGCGGACTACCGCGCGGCGGTCGAAGCGCTGGCGGCGGATTGACCAGTGGACCTTTCGAACGCGAAGGTGCGGATCACGGAACGCATGGCGTCGAACGCGTGTGCGTCGGAAAACGGCGGCGTAGCGGGCGGGTCGTAGACCTGCGGGTCCACGCCGAACACCAGCAGGTCGATGGCGTAGCAGGCGCCGTCGTGCACCACCCGGAAGGCGTGCACGTCGAGGTGATGGCTCATGGCTGCGTCGCGGGCTTCGAAAGTCGCGAACGCAACGCCGCCGGTGCGTTGCGTGGCGGCGCTGCCCGCCACCGCGGCGGATGGCGGCGCGGTGCAGCTTTGCACTTCCGCCGGTGCGCGGCTCGCGCCGATGCGGATTTCCGCGTCGGTAATCTGGTTCGAACCTGGCATGCTCAACGACAGCACGGGTTCGCCCTTCGAATCGGGCGCGGCAAAGGCTTTCCACGAATCATCGGCGAGATAGCTGGACCGGAAATCGCGCCGCGGCGTCCAGCTGGCGGGCACATCGATGCGGAAACCCCACGCGTCATTCGTGAACGCGCGGGATGCTTCGGCGGCGCTGTTTTTCACCGCGGCCGGGGCGGATCGGAAGGATGGCGGGGTGTTGTTCGTTCCGGCACCGGAGCATGCAGGCAGCACTGCGCATGCCGTGAGCAAAAACAAAACGCGGACGCCGGCATGCATCCGGCGTCCGCGGGTCATCGAGGCCGATGCGGCTTGCTGTCTCACTGTGCCGCTGCGGACGAATCCGGCGCAGGGTCGTCGCCGCCTTGCATGTGCGACTCGCGCCACTGCTGTCTCTGCGCCTTACGCTCCGCCTGCAGGCTGGCAAGTTGCGTGCGTTGCGCGGGCGTCAGCAGCTCATAGATCTGCGCGCGCAGGTTGGCGCGATTGGTCGTGCGCGCGCGTGCCGCGTCCGCTTCGGCTTCGGCGAGGTTGCTGGCCGCGGTCTGGTAATCCGCCGTGCCCGGCGCCGCGGCTTCGAACGCCTGGCGTGCCTGCCGCAGGGCCTGCATCTGCGGCTTCGCCTGCGCGAAGTTCTGCTTGACCAACTGCTGGATCTGGCTGCGCTGGGCGTCGCTGAGGTTCAACTGCTCGTACATGTGTCCGCTCATGGCCATGCCATGGTGTCCGTGCCAGGCGTGGTCGGCCTGCTGCGCGAACGCCAGTGGCGCGCAACCGAGGACGGTCACGAGGGCGGCGGAAAGGAAATAGGTCTTGCGCATATGGAACTCCTGCTGGGTGGGTTGCAAGGTCCAGAACGCGCCTCCCCGGCCTCGCGTTGACGCCAGCGGCCCACCCTTCACGAAACACGGCCCGCGGTACGGGCCGTGTTCAGCTTTCAACGTCCGTGCGTCAGTGCGACGCGGCGGGCGCGGCCGCGCGCCGCTGCTGCATTTGCTGCTGGCGCTGCTGGATCAGCGAGGCCAGCTTGGTGCGCTGTTCGGCCGTGAGCAGGTTGTAGATCTTGGTGCGCAGGTCGGCCTGGCGCAGCACCTGGTCGTGTGCCGCGGTGGACTCGGCTTGCGCAAGGTCGTTGGCGGCGCTCTGGAACTGGCTGGTGCCCGGCGTGGCGTTGTCGAAGGCCAGGCGCTTCTGGCGAAGCGACTGGATCTCCGGGCGCGCCTGCTGGAAATTCTGCTGCATCAACTGGCGGACGCTGGATCGCTGCGAGTCCGTCAGGCCGAGCTGGGAGAACAGGTCGTTGGGCTGGCGCTGCCGCTGCGTTTGCGACGAGGATGCAGGCGCACTCGCCGCCTGCGGCGCGGCTGCGAAGGCGAGGGACGAACAGGCAAGCATGGCGGCCAGCAACGTTGAACGGATCATGGGGTTGCGCATCGGGACTTCCTCTTCAGGATCAACGGCCGATTCTATTGGATTTCTGCGGGCCAACCGCAAGCCGTCGCGATTGCACCCGGAAGCCTCGCGGCGATGTCATCGCATTCCCTGTTTGAGGAAGTCGACGAAGGCCCGCAACTTCGGCGGCATGTGATAGCGCGAAGGGTAATAAAGATACAGGCCGTCGTAGGCCGGCAGCCAGCGATCCAGCACGGTTTCCAGCTTGCCGTTGCCGAGGTCGGCCTGGAGCATGGGTGCCTGCATGTGGGTGAGGGCGATGCCGGCCCGTGCCGCGGTCGCCGCCAGCGCGTTGTCGTTGACGATGAGGTTGCCGCCCACGCCGATCTCGAACCAGCGCCCGCGCTTCGGACCGGCGGGATGAGCGAATTCCCAGTTGTAGATGCCGCCGCTGGCGAAGCGGAACCGCACGCAATTGTGCTGCGCCAGATCGTGCGGATGCTTTGGTTTGCCATGGCGCCTGAAATACGCCGGTGAGCCCGCTACCACCGAGCGCATCGGGCCGCCCAGCGGTATCGCGACCATGTCCTTCTCCAGGCGCTCGCCCAGGCGGATGCCGGCATCGAACCCTTGCCCGACCAGGTCGGTGAGCGCGCTGTCGACGTTGATCTCCAGCGTGATTTCGGGATAGGCGGAGACGAACGCGGCAAAGTGGGGCGCGAGGATCGAGCCCATCGCGGTGGTGATGCGCAAGGTTCCGGCCGGCCGTTCGCCGTACTGGCGCACGCCATCCATGGCGTCGTCGATCGCGCCCAGTGCAGGCGCCACGCGTTCCAGGAATTCGCGGCCGGCTTCGGTCAGGCCGACCCGGCGCGTGGTGCGCGCCAGCAGTCGCACGCCGAGCTGGCGCTCGAACTGGGCCATCGTCTGGCTGAGCGCCGAGGCGGTGACGCCGATTTCGCGGCCCGCGCGCGTGAAGCTGCCATGGCGCGCGATCAGCACGAACGCGCGCAGGGCCGGACTGTGATCGTGGGGCATTGTTTAGCGTTGCTTGAAAGAGCATGCAGAGGATCGGGATTTTTCCGGGGCAATGCAAGTCGCACACTTTGCAGCGTCCGTTCAATGCCAAGGAACCCAGCGATGCCACTCGATCAATACTTCACCCTCGGCCGCTCCGGCCTGCGCGTCAGCCGCCTCGCGCTCGGCACCATGACTTTCGGCGACAGCTGGGGCTGGGGCGCGGACGCCCGTACCGCCCGTGCGATGTTCGACCGCTATCTCGGTGCGGGCGGCAACTTCATCGATACCGCCGATCTTTACACCAACGGTGAAAGCGAAACGCTGCTGGGCAGGTTCATCGCCGACAGCGGGACGCGCGACCGCGTGGTGCTGGCCACCAAGTTCAGCTACAACGCCGAAGCGGGCAATCCGAACGCGGGCGGCAACGGTCGCAAGAACATCCTTCGCGCCGTGGAGGGCTCGCTGCGGCGGTTGCAGACCGACTACATCGACCTGTACCTGCTGCATACCTGGGACCGGATCACGCCGGTCGAAGAAGTGCTGCAGACGCTGGACGACCTGGTCCGCGCGGGCAAGATCCGCTACGCCGGTCTGTCCGACGTGCCGGCCTGGTATGCCGCGCAAATCCAGACGCTGGCGCGCGCCTCGCACGTGCACGGGCTGGTGAGCCTGCAGCTGCAATATTCGCTGGTCGAGCGCAACATCGAGCGCGAGTACGTGGACCTGGCGCAGGAATCGGGCTACGGCATCACCGCGTGGAGTCCACTGGGCATGGGCCTCCTGTCCGGCAAGTACCGGCCTTCGCAAGACGGCGCGGACAGCGAGAGCGAAGGCCGGCTGGGCCTGTTCAAGCAAGGCGGCCTGCCCGCGCTCAAGGACAAATTCACGCCGCGCAACTTCGCGATCGTCGCCGAAGTGGAGAAGGCGGCGAAAGCCACCGGGATGAGCATGGCGCAGGTCGCGATCCAGTGGGCGGCGCGGCAACCGGCGATCGGTTCGGTGATCCTGGGCGCGCGCACGCTGCAGCAGTTCGAAGACAACCTGGCTGCGCTGGACAAGCCGTTGTCCGATGAAACCCTGCATGCACTGGACGCGGTATCGGCGTTGCCGCAGCAATTCCCGTACAGTTTCTTCGATCCCTCGCACCAGGTCGGAATGAACGGTGGCGTGGGCGTCGGCGACAAGCCCGACGGTTATGCACGCCGGGTGTGGACCGATCCGGCGCCGCCGCCGAACTTCGCGCCGGACCCGGGGTCCACGCAGGCGCAGGCCGCGTGACACGACGCGTTCCGGACGAATCATCAACAAGCAGGAGATTGATCATGAAATTCCGCACACTCGGACCGAAGGGTCCACGGGTTTCCGCGCTCGGCCTGGGCTGCATGGGCATGAGCGATTTCTACGGCGCGCACGACGACGCCGAGTCGATCAAGCTGATCCACCATGCGCTCGACGCGGGGCTGGATTTCCTCGACACCGCCGATGTCTACGGCCCGCACACCAACGAAGTGCTGGTGGGGAAGGCGATCAAGGGACGGCGCAACGCGGTGTTTCTCGCCACCAAGTTCGGCATCGTGCGCGACCCGGGCGATCCTGCGAAGCGCGGCGTGAACGGACGGCCGGAATACGTGCGCGCCTCGTGCGACGCCAGCCTGAAGCGGCTCGGCGTCGACCACATCGACCTGTATTACCAGCACCGCATCGATCGCGCGACGCCGATCGAGGACACGATGGGCGCGCTGGCCGACCTGGTGCAGGCGGGCAAGGTTCGCTACATCGGCCTGTCCGAGCCGTCCGCGGCGACGCTGGAACGCGCGCATGCCGTGCATCCGGTCACAGCGGTGCAGAGCGAATATTCATTATGGACGCGCGACCCCGAAGACGGGATTTTGCAGGCCTGCGAAAAACTCGGCATCGGTTTCGTTCCGTATTCGCCGCTGGGCCGCGGCTTCCTGACCGGCGCCATCAAGAGCCCGGATGATTTCGACGAGGACGATTACCGCAAGCACAGCCCGCGCTTCGAGGGCGAGAACTTCGCGAAGAACCTGAAGCTGGTCGACAAGGTGCGCGAACTCGCAAGCGCAAAGGGTTGCACGCCCGCGCAACTGGCGCTTGCGTGGGTGCTGGCGCAGGGTGCGCACGTCGTGCCGATCCCGGGCACCAAGCGCGTGAAGTACCTGGACGAAAACCTCGGTGCGCTGGACGTCGTGCTGGATGCCGCGGATCTCGCGGCCATCGACGAGGTCTTTCCGCCCGATGTCGCCGCGGGCATGCG
>DASZTT010000263.1:0-2131 GCA_035547895.1 Rhodanobacteraceae bacterium | reverse complement strand
CGAGACCTTGATGGCCTTGCCGCGAACGGTGTATTCGTTGAATTCGGCGGTGACGGCGTCTTTGCGCGCGGGCCAGTCGCGCAGCAGCTGGATCGCTTCGGCGCTGAGTTCCTTGACGGCTTCGTTGTAGCGTTGGCGGAGGAGGATTAGCGAGCGATCCACCAGCTCGTCATTCCGGCGTTCCCCATGTTCGTCATTCCGGCGAAGGCCGGAATCCAGCTCTTGGGTTTTGTGCGCTTCGCGCGACATTCTTGCCTGGGCCCTGGCCTGCGCCGGGGCAACGGCATTTTCGTCATTCCGAACGCCGCTTTGCTCGTCATTCCGGCGAAGGCCGGAATCCATTTGCTCCTGCGCTTCGACTCCGCTCTCCTGCGGCGAGCTAGGCTCAGCGCGAACGGGGCTTTCTCCCCTCTCCCCCCGGGAGAGGGGTTGGGTGTGAGGGTTCGTGGCTTGCGCAGCGCCGGAGTCGAAGGACAACGCCGATCGCTCATACAAATCCAGCGCGCGCGGCAACGCGGTATCTTCGAGTTCCCTCAACGACTCGTAGTAATGCTGCGCCTTCGACGCGGCTTCGGCCATGCGTCTGGTCTCGGCGTTGATGGCCCTGCCCTGTTCGGCGATTTCGGCGAGGTAGCGCACGCGCTTGCCGGGGATCAGTACGGTGGCGCGCGGTTCCTTGAGCGTGGTGTCGACCTGCGGCTTGAAGTCGCACGCGGCATCGCCGGCGCCCTTGACCTTTTCGCGCAACAGCCGGCACAGGTTGACGAACATCCAGGTGACGCCCGGATCGTTGAACTGGCTGGCGATGGTCGGATACACCGGCACGTCGTCGTCCGCCATCTGGAACGCGGTGTGGTTGCGCTTCCACTGCTTGCGCACGTCGCGCAGCGCGTCTTCGGCGCCGCGGCGGTCGTACTTGTTGAGCACGACGAGTTGCGCGAAATCGAGCATGTCGATCTTTTCGAGTTGCGATGCCGCGCCGTAGTCGCTGGTCATCACGTACACGGGGAAATCGACCAGATCGACGATTTCGGTGTCGGCCTGGCCGATGCCGGCGGTTTCGACGATGACCAGGTCGAACGGCATCGACTTCAGGAACGCGATGCAGTCGTGCAATACCGAACTGGTCGCCGCGTGCGCGCGGCGGGTCGCCATCGAGCGCATGAACACGCGATGCGAACGCAGCGCGTTCATGCGGATGCGGTCGCCCAAGAGGGCGCCGCCGCCTTTGCGGCGGGTCGGATCGACCGCCAGCACCGCGATGCGCATTTGCGGGAATGCGTGCAGGAAACGCAGCAGCAGTTCGTCGACCACCGACGACTTGCCGGCGCCGCCGGTGCCGGTGATTCCGATCACCGGAATCGTGCCGTGCGCCGCGCCCGCCCACTGCTTGCGCAGCATCTTCAATTCGGATTCCGAAAACGTGCCGTCCTCGACCGCACTCAGCATCTGGCCGATGCTGATTTCGTCGTCGATGTCGGGGCGCATGAGCTGCTGCGGGTCGCCGTTTCGCCGTCCCTGGTCGCGCGCGTGCCCGGCGCGTTCCACCACGTCCTCGATCATCTGCACCAGCCCCATGTGCATGCCATCGTTGGGGTGGTAGATGCGTTCGACGCCGTAGTCCTGCAGCTCGCGGATTTCCTCCGGCGTGATGGTGCCGCCGCCACCGCCGAACACGCGGATGTGGCCGGCGCCGCGTTCGCGCAGCATGTCGACCATGTACTTGAAGTATTCGACGTGGCCGCCCTGGTAGCTGGACAGCGCGATGCCGTCCGCGTCTTCCTGCAGCGCGGCGCGCACCACGTCCTCGACGCTGCGGTTGTGGCCGAGGTGGATCACCTCCGCGCCCTGCGACTGGATGATCCGCCGCATGATGTTGATGGCGGCGTCGTGCCCGTCGAACAGGCTGGCGGCGGTGACGAAGCGCAGCGGCGTGGTGTCGGGCTTGGCTTCGCGGGAAGAAAGGTCGATGGCGGTCTGGCTCATTGCTTCATTCTAACGCGTGCTGAATGGAACCCCCGATGCCGTCTGAATGAATGACCGGTGAAACTGGCGCGGTCGCGCAATCCATGGTTACTCTCGGGTCGTGGCCACTTTGGGCCGTCACCAGGAGATGCACCGTGCACACACC
>DASZTT010000262.1:0-29246 GCA_035547895.1 Rhodanobacteraceae bacterium | reverse complement strand
CTTGCTGCGATCGCGGGTTGCGCAGGCGCAGGCGCGGCGGGTGCGGGCGTCGCGGGCTTGGGCTCGGGCGCGATGGACGCCGGGGACGTGAACGGCGCCTGTTCGTGCACGGTGGGTGCAGGTGCGGTGGGTGCAGGTACGGCGGGAGCAGGCGCTGCCGGCGCCGCGATCTTTTCCGCGGGAAAGGACTCGGCCGTGCGCGCCGGTTCGTGGCGCGGATTCGACGGCCGCGCCGACTGCGCGCCGTCGCGATCGGCATCTTCGTCATCGATGTCGCGCGGTACCGCCGGCGTGGCGCTGTCCTGCGCCGCGTTCGCGTGTTTGCGACGGCGCCCGCCACGCCGGCCGCGCCGTCGCTTGCCGGTACCCGCGGCCTCCGGCGTTGCCCCCGGAGTCGAGGGCGCCTCAGGGGCAGCGACATTTTCGGCCGGCTTGATGGCTTCGACGTCCGCGCCGGGTGCCGGAGCCGGCATCGCCACGGCCGGACGGTGCGTCTCCTGTTGCGGCGCATTCGCAGGTTCGTTGCGCGCAGGTTTCGGTTCCTGGGCGCGCGGCTCGCTGGCCGGTTTCGGCGCCGCAGGCGTCGCGGGTTTCTGCGGCGCGCGCGCCTGCCGCTGCGCATCGTCGTTGCGCGATTTGTTCTGCCTGGGTTGCGAACCCTTCGCCTGCTGCTGGCCCTGCTGGCGGCCACGGCGCGATTCACCGTCGCGATCGCGATCATGGCCGTTGCGGCGTGCGCCATTGTGCGAACTTTCCGGACGGCGCTCGGACGAACGTTCGCGGCGTTGCGCGCCGCCCGACTGCGACGCGCGCTGCGGCTGCGTCAGCTCGGCCAGCGTCGGTTCCGGCGCGGGCGTGCTGCGGAACCAGCCGAACAGGCGGCCGAGCAAACCTCCCGCCGCCGGCGCGGCCGTGATGGGAGCCGACGCCGCCACGGGCGCCGGCGCGATTTCCTCGCGCTGCGGCATCGGCGTGGCGCGCTGGATGCCGCTGACCGCCGGCTCCTCGCCATGCACCACCACGCCCATGCGCGGCTGCGGCGTGGCCGCCACTTCGGTCATGCGCTCGTAGCTCGGCTTGGCGTGCTCGCCCATCTCGCTTTCGCGGATGCGCGTGATTTCCAGGTGCGGCGTCTCCAGGTTCTCGTCGGCGACGATCACCACGTGCACCTTGTGGCGCATTTCGATCTCGACCACGCTGGAGCGCTTTTCGTTGAGCAGGAAGTTGGCCACCCGGCTCGGCGCCTGCACCAGCACCTGCCCAGTGTTCTCCTTCATCGCGTGCTCTTCGATCAGTCGCAGCGCCGACAACGACAACGATTCGATGCCGCGGATGCGGCCATGGCCGTCGCAGCGCGGGCACACGATCTGGGTGGATTCTTCCAGGCTCGGGCGCAAGCGCTGGCGCGAGAGTTCCATCAAGCCGAAACGCGAGATGCGTCCGAGCTGCACGCGTGCGCGATCCAGCTTCAGCGCGTTGCGCAGCTTTTCCTCGACTTCGCGCTGGTGGCGCGAGCTTTCCATGTCGATGAAGTCGATCACCACCAGCCCGCCCAAGTCGCGGATGCGCAACTGGCGCGCGATCTCGACCGCGGCCTCGCAGTTGGTGTGGAACGCGGTGTCCTCGATGTCGCTGCCCTTGGTGGCGCGCGAGGAGTTGATGTCGATCGAGGTGAGCGCCTCTGTCGGATCGATGACGATCGAACCGCCCGACGGCAGCCGCACGTTGCGGTCATACGCACTTTCGATCTGGGTCTCGATCTGGAAGCGCGTGAACAGCGGCACGGTGTCGTCGTACAGCTTGAGCTTGCGCAGGCTGTTCGGCATCACCTGCTGCATGAACTGTCTGGCGTCTTCGTACAGCGAAGGCTCGTCGATCAGGATTTCGCCGATGTCGGCGCGCAGGTAATCGCGCAGCGCGCGGATGAACAGCTTCGATTCCTGGTAGATTAGGAACGGCGCGGGCTTCGCGGCGGCGGCTTCGGAAATGGCCTTCCAGAGTTGCAGCAGATAATCGAGGTCCCACTGCAGTTCCTCTGCGTCGCGGCCGACGCCGGCGGTGCGCACGATCAGGCCCATGCCGTCCGGCACCGTCACGTGATCCAGCGCTTCCTTCAGCGCCTGCCGGTCCTCGCCTTCGATGCGGCGCGAGACGCCGCCCGCGTTGGGGCTGTTCGGCATCAGCACCATGTAGCGGCCAGCCAGCGAAATGTATGTGGTGAGCGCGGCGCCCTTGTTGCCGCGTTCCTCCTTCTCGACCTGCACGATCAGCTGCTGGCCTTCCTTCAGCAGCTCGCGGATGCCGGCCTTGTTGTGGTCGACACCGGGCGTGAAGTATTCGCGGGCGATTTCCTTCAGGGGCAGGAAGCCGTGGCGCTCGGCGCCGTAATCGACGAAGCAGGCTTCGAGGGAGGGTTCGACCCGGGTGATGCGGGCCTTGTAGATGTTCGACTTCTTCTGTTCGCGCGAGGGGATTTCGAGGTCGAGGTCGTACAGGGCCTGGCCATCGACGATAGCCACACGCAACTCCTCACGCTGAGTTGCGTTGATCAACATGCGTTTCATTGTGGATTCCTTGAAGTCGCCGGCGCTGCGCGCGTCTGCGGCGGCGCCTTCACGGGGCGGCCGGCCGGTTCGCGAGCCGCGCCTGGCGGCAATCGCCGGAACCGATCGATGGTCCCGGCTGGTGATGAATGGGATTGTTCGCGTCCCGAGTCCCCGCACCGTCATGCCGACGGTGGGCAAACATCGACCCGAACGTTACGATGGCGAGGTACCGGCTGCTCCGGTCAGGAATGGCAGGCGGAAGCCTTGTCCGCGCGGCGAACGGGTACAGGGTCGCCCGTGAGGGGCCAGAGCCTGCTTGGCGCGGGGCAATCCTATCATCGCAAAGGGTTTTTTCCAATGGGGACGGCAACTTCGGCCCAGGACTTCAGTTCCGTGCGAACCGTGGCGGTCGGCCCCGAACGCGACGGCCAGCGCATCGACAACTGCCTGGCCGCGCTCCTGAAAGGCGTGCCGAAGACGCATATCTACCGTCTGCTGCGGACCGGCCAGGTGCGGGTGAACGGAAAGCGCGCCAAGCCCGACACCCGACTGGCGGCGGGCGACCAGTTGCGGATTCCGCCGGTGCGGGTGGCCGAGCGTGCGGAGCCCGGTGCGCCGCCCGCTGCGATGCTGGACGAGATCCGGCACACCGTGATTTTCGAGGACAAGGATTTCCTGGCCATCGACAAGCCGGCCGGGATTGCCAGCCACGGGGGCAGCGGGGTCGCGTTCGGTGCCATCGAATTGTTGCGTGCGGCGCGGCCGAAAGATCACCTCGAACTGGCCCATCGCCTCGACCGAGATACTTCCGGCGTGCTGGTGTTCGCGCGTTCGCGGCGCGGACTGACCGGCATACAGGATCTGATCCGCTCGGGCGAGACCAGGAAACAATATCTATGCCTGATGACCGGCAAGCTGCGCCGCGCGAAGTTCGACGTCAACGCGCCGCTGCGGAAATCCGTGCTGGCGGGCGGGGAGCGGATGGTGCGGGTCGATGAAGCAGGCAAGCCGGCGCTGACTTTCTTCCGCGAGATCGAGCATTACCCGGATTGCAGCCTGGTCGAGGCCACGCTCGCGACCGGCCGCACCCACCAGATTCGCGTGCACGCCGCGCACGCGGGTTATCCGCTCGCGGGCGATCCGAAATACGGCGAGCGCGAGGCCAACAAGCGCTTCGCCAGGATCGGTCTCAAGCGCATGTTCCTGCATGCCGCGCGTTTCGAATTCGACTGGGACGAGCGCGCCTACAGCTTTTCCGCGCCACTGCCGGATGATCTGCGCGCGGTGCTCGACCGGCTGTAGCGGCATTTCCCGTTCACGGGGCCGCTACACGCGACTGTTAAAATCGCGACCTTTGCCCGGGAAGCGCGCATGAAAATCACCATCTTCGGTACCGGCTACGTGGGACTCGTGACCGGCACCTGTCTCGCCGAGATGGGCAATCACATCCTGTGCATGGACGTGGACGCCGACAAGATTGCGCGCCTCGAGCGCGGCGAGATTCCGATTTTCGAACCGGGGCTCGAGCCGCTCGTCCAGCGCAACCACGCGTCCGGCCGGCTGGCCTTCACCACCGATCCGGTGGCGGCGGTCGCGCATGGCGACGTCATTTTCATCGCGGTCGGCACGCCGCCTGACGAGGACGGCAGCGCCGATCTCAAGTACGTGCTGGCCGTCGCGCGCAGCATCGGCGAAAGCCTCGATCGCTACGCCGTGGTGGTCGACAAGTCCACGGTGCCGGTCGGCACCGCCGACCGGGTGCGCGGCGAGATCGCCGCGGCGCTGAAACGGCGCGGCGCGGACGTCGCGTTCGACGTGGTGTCCAATCCCGAATTCCTGAAGGAGGGCGACGCGGTCAACGACTGCATGAAGCCCGACCGCATCATAGTGGGCGCCTCTTCACAGCGCGCGATCAATGTCCTGAAGAATCTCTATGCGCCGTTCAACCGCAACCACGAACGGCTGGTCGTGATGGACGAACGCTCGGCAGAGCTGACCAAGTATGCGGCCAACGCGATGCTGGCCACCAAGATCAGTTTCATGAACGAGATCGCCAATATCGCCGAACGCGTGGGGGCCGATGTCGAGATGGTGCGTCACGGCATCGGCGCCGATCCGCGCATCGGCTACAGCTTCATCTATCCCGGTACCGGCTACGGCGGTTCGTGTTTCCCCAAGGACGTGCAGGCGCTGGAACGCACCGCGCAAGCAAACGGTTACGACGCACGCCTGCTGGGTGCGGTGGAAGCCGTGAACCACGACCAGAAGCGCAAGGTGTTCGATCTTCTGTCGCGGTATTTCGAGGGCGGCTTGCGCGGCAAGACCATCGCGCTGTGGGGGCTGGCCTTCAAGCCGAACACCGACGACATGCGCGAGGCGCCCAGCCGCGTGCTGATGGAAGCCTTGTGGCAGGCCGGCGCCAGGGTTCGTGCGCACGACCCGCAGGCACGCGGTGAAGCCGCGCGCATTTACGGCCGGCGCGACGACCTGGCGTTGTGCGACGATCCGTGGGCCGCGCTGGACGGCGCCGACGCGTTGGTGGTGGTGACGGAATGGAAGGCCTTCCGCAGCCCCGATTTTGCGCGGATCAAAGCATTGTTGAGATCACCCGTGATTTTCGATGGCCGCAACCTGTACGATCCCGCCATGGTCGAAGCCGCGGGTCTTGCGTACTACGGGATCGGGCGCGGCCGCAGCGCGGTGAAACCGGAGCAGCCGAAATGATGCCGACACCTCCCGACGAACGCCTGGACGACATGGAACTGCGTCTGACCTTCCTTGATGACGCCGTGTCGTCGCTGGGCGACAGCGAAGCGATGCAATCGCAGCGCCTGTTGCAACTGGAGAATGCCCTGGCGGAGTTGCGGAGGGAACTGGCGTCGCTGCGCACGAGTCTTTCCGACAATGTGCAGGACGAGCCGCCTCCGCATTACTAGTGCGACCTTCATTGGTGCGATCTTCACTGATCGCTGCACAACCAGACGCGAGCGCATGCGGAAGGTTTTTGCACCACGCAACATCACCTCGGCCATCCATGGCCTGACTTTTCACGACAGCCGCTTCGAACGGACGCTGTTGAAGAGCGTCGAAACATCATGAGTGAATCACTGCGTGACCAGTTGTTGAAGGCCGGTTTCAGGCCGTCGGCGCGGCCTAAGCCGCACGCGCATGCGCAGCCCAGGCCGGAAGCGCGCAAACCGCGCGCGCCTGTCGAGCCTGATCTAGCGCAGGCGTTCGCGATGCGGGCCAGGGCCGATCGTGCCGAACGCGAAGCCGCCGAGCGCGAGGCGCGCGCGAAGGCCGAGGCGCGCAAGGAACGCAAGCGCAAGCTGCAGGCGTTGCTGGACGGCAAGGCGCTGAACCACCCCGATGCCGACCAGCCGCGCAATTTCGAGTTCGCCGGCAAGATCCGCCGCGTGTACGTCACGGCCGAGCAATTGCGACAGGTGAACCGCAGCGAACTCGGCGTGGTGATGCACGGCGGCCGCGCACTGGTGGTCGCGCGCGACGTGGCCCTGCAGGTGCAGGCGATCGCGCCGGAAGTCGTGGCCTTGCTGGTCGATCCTTCCGCGCCCGTGGAAGACGACGGCGTTCCCGATGACCTGATGTGGTGACGGGCGCGCGCCCGTGATTTACATCGTCCTGAGCGTGGTATGCAGCGTGGTGGTCTCGGTGCTGCTGAAACTCGCGCCACGGCGTGGCGTCGACGTGCGCCAGGCCATCACGGGCAATTACCTGGTGGCGACGCTGCTCACGCTCGCATTGCTCGATCCGCGTCCTTCGTTGCTCGAATTGCCCGCCGCGCATCCCGCGTGGCGCGTATTGGTGGCACTCGGCGTGCTGCTGCCTTCGATGTTCATGGTGCTGGCGTACTCCGTACGTCGAACGGGCGTGGTCGTGACCGACGCAGCGCAGCGCCTGTCGCTGCTGTTGCCGTTGCTGGCCGCATTCACCCTGTTCGGCGAAGCGTTCTCGTGGCGGAAAGGCGCGGGCCTGGCGATCGGGCTGGCCGCGATCGCGTGCCTCGTGTTGCGCAAGCGCGGTGCGCAAGCGGCACCGGGCGGCTGGCAGTGGCCGCTGTTCGTGTTCGCGGGCATGGGCGCGATCGACATCCTGTTCAAGCGCGTGGCGCAGCTGACCGGCGTGCCTTTCGCGGACGTGCTGTTGGCGACGTTCGCGCTGGCGTTCATGCTGGCGATGCTTGCAATGGCCTGGTTGTTTGCACGCGGACGTGCACACTGGCATTGGCGCAACGCGGGCGGCGCAGTGCTGCTCGGCGCGTTCAATTTCGGCAACATCGTTTTCTACGTGCAGGCGCATCGCCAGCTCGCGCAGGACCCCGCGCTGGTGTTCTCGGCGATGAACATCGGGGTGATCGTGCTGGCCACGCTGGTCGGCGCGGGCTGGCTTGGCGAGCGCCTCGGACGCGTGAACCGCATTGGAATCGCGCTGGCCGTGACCGCCGTACTGGTATTGGCGACTGCGTGAGGGCGTCTAGCTCGCCGATGCGGCGAGCGCGGGATTGAACCAGCCTTGCCTAGGCGCGAAGCGCGCGCCGTGCGCCAGCGCCAGCGCTTCGAGTCTTTCACGCAGCACGCCCGCACCGGTGGTGCGGATGTACCGGATCGGACCGCCGCGGAAGGGCGCGAAGCCGGTGCCGAAGATCACGCCGGCGTCCAGCAGGTCGGCGTCCGCGACCACGCCGTCGTGCAGGCAGGCCACGGCCTCGTTGAGCATCGGCAGGATCAGGCGATCTTCGAGATCGTTCGGTGCGCGGTAGTTCGAATCCACCTTCGGCTTCCCGGGCTTGCCGTCCTTCCAGGCGTAGAAACCCTGGCCATCCTTCTTGCCGCGCCGGCCGCCCTCGACCTTCTCGGTGATGCCGATGGGAAGTTCCAGCCCAAGGAACGGCCCGAGTTCCCTGCCGACGGAAAGCGCGACATCCAGCCCGATCGTGTCGAGCAGTTCGATCGGCCCCATCGGCATTCCGAAACGTTTGCCCGCGCGGTCGATCACCGGATCGGGAATGCCCTCGCTGTGGCAATGCACGGCTTCCAGCAGGTACGGCACCAGGACGCGGTTGACCAGGAAGCCCGGCGTGCCCTTGACCGGCAGCGGCAGCTTGCCGATGGCCTTCACCCATGCCCATGCGCGCTTTTCCAGCGTGGAATCGAGCGCGTCGTGGCGCACCACTTCGACCAGCGGCATCTGCGCGACGGGATTGAAGAAATGCAGGCCGAGGAATCGCCGCGGCTCGGCAAAGGCGGTGCGCAACTCGTCCAGCGGAATCGATGACGTGTTGGTGGCGATTAGCGCGTCGCGCGCGATCTTCGGTTCGAGCGCGCGGTACACCGCTTCCTTGGCTTCCGGATTTTCGTAGATGGCCTCGATCGCCAGCTGGGATGACGCAACGCCCGCGCCTTCGACATCGGGTGCAAGGCGCGCTTCGACCGGTTCGATGCGCTCGCGCGTCTTCAGTTTCTTCTCGTACAGCTTGCGCGCGCGCGAAAGAGCTGGCTCGACGAACTTCATCTCGCGATCCTGCAGCGTCACTTCGAAACCGCGCAGTGCGCTCCACGCGGCAATGTCGCCGCCCATCACGCCGGCGCCGACCACGTGCACGTGGCGGATGCCGTGCGGCGTGTCGCCCGCGAGCCCGCGCAGGCGTTCGCGCAGGAAAAAGATGCGGATGAGATTGTGCGCGGTCGGCGTGGCCGCGAGTTTCGCGACCGAACGCGCTTCGAGACGCAAACGCTGCCGGATGTCACCGCTGCCGCGGCGCCACACGTCGATCAATGCGAACGGGGCGGGATAGTGCTTCGGCGGCGCCTTGGCGGCAGCTTGTTTGCGCACGATGGGCGCCAGAATCTGCCGCGCCAGCCAGCAATTCGTCCACCACGCCAGCGTGCGTTGCGCGAACGGGCGCGGGATCGGACGCAACGCAAGTTGCTTCGCCTCGTCGAGCAGCGCATCGGGTGCGGCCAGCCGGTCGACCAGGCCGTCGGACAACGCGCGTTCCGCGGAAGCCGCGCGTCCGGTCAGCATCATCGCCAGCGCCTTCGGCGCGCCGATCAGGCGCGGCAGGCGCGCCGTCCCGCCCCAGCCGGGATGGATGCCGAGCTGCACTTCCGGCAGCGCGATGCGCGTCTCCGGCGCACGCGCGGCCACGCGCATCCGGCACGCCAGCGCGAGTTCGGTGCCGCCGCCCATGCAGGCGCCATGGATCGCCGCGACGGTCGGCATCGGCAGCCGCGCGAGGCGTTCGAACACGCGCTGGCCGTGCTCGATTTCCTCGCGCACCGTACCCTGGCGTTCGTAGCCTTCGAACTCCTTCAGGTCCGCGCCGACCGCGAAACCCGATGCCTTGCCCGAGTGGATCACCACCGCTGCGGGCCGTTCGATCGCCACGCGTTCCAGCATCGCGTCGAGTTCGTCCAGCAGCGCGCGTGACAATGCATTCACCTTGCTGCCGCTACGATCCATGGCCAGCATCAGCACGCCGTCGGTGCCTCGTGCAACCTTCCAGTGGCTGAGCCGCAGACCTTCGAACACGTCGCACTCCTGCTTGCAACCGGACCGGCATCATCGGCCGGGCGGGGGATGCGGTCAACGTCCAGCGGCCTGCGGTGTTGACCGCCGACCCCTGCCACAGGTTACGCTTGATCCGGCAGCGGGCCGACCCAACCGTATGCAACGAACGATTTCCAGGACTGCGGGATGGCCAATTCGCTTGAACTTTCGCGCCAGGGGCGCGGTCACACCGGTGCGCATGTTGCGTCCGGCGCCGTAGGGAGTGCCGCCCGCATGGGCGATGTGGATACCGATCGTGCACTGGTCGAGCGCGTGCGCAAAGGTGACAACAGGGCCTTCGACCTGCTGGTCCGCAAGTACCAGCACAAGATCGTAGGCCTGGTGTCGAGGTACGTGCACGACTGGAGCGAATGCGAAGACGTTGCGCAGGAAGCCTTCATCCGCGCCTATCGCGCGATCGGCGCCTTCCGGGGCGACAGTGCCTTCTATACGTGGATGTACAAGATCGCCGTGAACACCGCCAAGAACCATCTGGTCGCCCAGGGCCGCCGGCCGCCCGCCGAGGACATCGACGCCGATACCGCGGTGCAGTTCGATGCCGGCGCGCGCCTGCGCGACGAGGCGACCCCCGAGCACGAACTGGCGCGTCGCGAAATTGAACAAACCGTGTTCGCCACGGTCGAAAAGTTGCCCGAAGAGCTGCGCGATGCGATCACCCTGCGCGAGGTCGATGGCCTGTCCTACGAGGAAATCGCCGAACGCATGAACTGCCCGATCGGCACCGTGCGTTCGCGTATCTTCAGGGCGCGCGAAGCCATCGATGAAAAACTGCGACCGCTGCTTTCGAACGAAGATGCCTGATTTGCCGGACCGTGCTGCAAGAGGTGCAAGGTAATGGATCCCACCAGCCGAGAAGACCTTTCCGCCCTGATGGACGGTGAACTGGCCGCCGAGCCGACCCGTTTTCTGCTCCGGCGCCTCGATCATGACCCCGAGCTTGGCGCGACCTGGTCGCGCTGGCATTTGATCCGCGCGTGCCTCGCCTCCGATCCGGCGCGCCTGCGGATGCCTGCTATCGGCAACGATTTTGCCTCGCGTGTCTCCGCCGCCGTGCAGGCGGAAGCCGCGCCGCGCGTGCGGCAGCGGCAATGGGCGCGCTACATGGGCGGCGGCGCGATCGCCGCGGGCGTGGCCGTCGCCGCGCTGATGTTGAACACCCCGAATCCCCGTGTGGGCGCACCGGCGACGGTCACGCAGTCCAGCACCCGTTCCAGCACCGCGCCTGCATCGGCCGCGGCAACGACGCTGGCCGAAGCCGCGCCTGCGGGGAACCAGATCACGCCGCCGTGGCTGCTGTCGCGCCAGCCTACGGTGCTGCCCATCCAGCCCGCATCCGCCAACGTCGTGTACGGCACCGGCTTGATGCAACCCGACTACCTGCGCCGCGCCACTTATGCGCGCGATGCGGCGTTGCCCCTGGGGCCCTCGTACCAGGCCAACCCGCCGGAGTTGCCTTTCCCGATCATGCTGGTTCCGGAATCGCCGCCGGCCAGCAGTTCCGCTGCCCGGCACTGAGCGGCCGCCGCCCCTCGCGGGCGTGCCCGATCGTTCCAGGCGTCGTTTTCGCGGACGCGCGCCGCATCGCTTTCGATTTGCGCCGCGCCCGGTTTTGGGCGGCGCATGCGTGCGCGCATCCATACGGTTTTTTGCAAATCACATGAAGGAGAACACCATGTTGAAACGGGCGAGGCGGGTGGCCGCCGTATTCGTTCTGTTGTGTTTTTCCGGCGTCACCCCCGTGGCGCTGGCGGCGGCGCCGACCGCGGCGCTGCCGGATTTCACCAGCATCGTCCAGAAATACGGGCCGGCGGTGGTGAACGTGGTCGCCCGCTACAACCACGCCAGCGAAATGGGCAGCGACAGCCCGGATGATCAGCAAACCCAGCAGGAGCAGCAGATGCCCGACATCCTGCGGCACTTCTTCGGGATGCCGTTCGGGCCGCAGTTCCAGCAACCCGACCGTGGCGGCGAGTCGCTGGGTTCGGGCTTCATCATTTCGTCCGATGGCTACATCCTGACCAACAACCACGTGGTCGACAATGCCGATTCGGTGAAGGTGCACCTGTCCGATCATCGGACCTTCACGGCCAAGGTGGTCGGCACCGACAAGATCTACGACATCGCGCTGCTGAAGATCGATGCCAGCAATCTTCCGACGGTGCAGATCGGCAATTCCAACGCCCTCCAGCCGGGGCAGTGGGTGGTTGCGATCGGTTCACCGTACGGACTCGACCACTCGGTCAGCGCGGGCATCGTCAGCTACGTCGGCCGCAGCCTCGGAACAGATCAGGCGGATGTGCCGTTCATCCAGACCGACGTGCCGATCAACCGCGGCAACTCGGGCGGGCCGCTGTTCAATCTCGCGGGTCAGGTGGTCGGCATCAACTCGCAGATCTTTTCGACCGACGGCGGCGCGATGGGTCTGTCCTTCTCCATCCCGATCGATCTTGCGATGAACGCGGCACACCAGCTCAAGACGAAGGGCTACGTCAGCCGCGGCATGATCGGTGTGACGATCCAGCAGGTCACGGAAGACATCGCCAAGTCCAAGGGATTGAAGCAGGCGCAGGGTGCGCTGGTCTCGCAACTCCAGCCGGACGGCCCGGCAGCCAGGGCGGGGTTGCAAGTGGGTGATTTGATCACCGCGATCAACGGGCACGAAATCTATGAATCCGCCCAGGTGCCGCCGATCGTCGCGATGACCGCGCCGGGTACCGACATCAGCGTGAGCGTCCAGCGCGACGGCAAGCCCAGGACGTTCAAGGTCAAGGTGGCAGAGATGCCGCGCAACGGGCTGTCGCAGCAATACCTCGCCAATGCGCCGGCGGCCGCCAGCGGCAGCAGCCTGCTTGGCCTCAAGGTGCAGGACATCACGTCCAGCATGCGCCAGCAGCTCGGTTACAGCGGCAAGGGCGGCGTGGTGATCACCGACGCGGAAGGACCGGCCGCGAAGGCCGACCTGCAACCCGGTGACGTGATCCTGCGGGTCGGCAACAAGCCGGTGGGCAACGTCGCGGAATTCCGCCGCGCTACCGCCAACCTGAAGCCGGGTGACACGGTGCTGCTGCTGGTTTCGCACCAGGGCCAGAACCTGTTCATTGCGGTGAGCGTGCCGGCGAAATAAGCGCCCGCATTGCCGACATCGTTGAGCGAAAAGCCCGCCACCTGGCGGGCTTTTCGTTTGCACAGGCTGCGCTAAGCTGGCGGAACGAATTCGCAGGACGCTTGCATGAAACTCTGGTCGCTCGAAGGCAACACGCAAAAGCTCGATGGCGGGGCAATGTTCGGAAATGCCCCCAAGGCGATGTGGTCGAACTGGATTCCGGCCGACGATCAGAACCGCATACCGCTCGCCTGCCGTTGCCTGCTCGCGACCGATCTGGACGGCCGCAACGTGCTGTTCGAAACCGGCATCGGCGCGTTCTTCGAACCGAAGCTGCGCGAACGCTACGGCGTGGTCGAGGATCGCCACGTGCTGCTGGATTCGTTGAAGGCCGCGGGCCTTACGCACGAGGACATCGACGTGGTAGTGCTGTCGCACCTGCACTTCGATCACGTCGGCGGTTTGCTCGCGGGATGGGAAGAAAATGCGCCGCCGCGGCTGCTGTTCCCCAATGCGAAATACCTGGTGGGCGCGATGCACTGGGGACGGGCGACGCATCCGCATCCGCGCGATCGCGCCTCGTTCATTCCGGGCGTCGCCGAGTTGCTGGAGCAAAGCGGGCGCCTGGAGAAAGTCGAGGGCGAACATTCGCGCACGCTCGGCAAGGCGGTGCGGTTCCACTACTCGCAGGGCCACACGCCCGGTCTGATGCTTTCGGAAATCGCGGGGCCGCAGGGCAACGACGGCGTGGTGTATTGCGCCGACCTGATCCCGGGTACGGCGTGGGTGCACCTGCCGGTGACGATGGGTTACGACCGCGCCCCGGAAATGCTGATCGACGAGAAGCGCGCGTTCCTCGACGACAAATTGCAGCGCGGCGTACGGCTGTTCTTCACCCACGATCATGCGGTCGCGATGGCCTCGCCGCGGCGCGACGAACGCGGCCGCTACGGGGTCGCCGACCAGCAGGCGCACTTCGCGGGTGCGCTGCTGTAAGCTCGCGGCGTGAGCCGGTTTCCAGCCTTCTTCGACGATCCTTCGCGCAACGCCGCCATGCTCGGCGGCGTGTTGCTGCTGCTTGGTCTGTTGCTGCTCGGCTTCACCGAACATGCCGATCGCCTGCGCGCGATGGGTGAGGACGCGCTGGGTGGTTTCGTGCTGACCGGCGAGGCCGCCGTTCCCGGACCGGACGCAAATGGCAAGCTGGTGCTGGCGGCCGGCGAGCCCGTGGTGGAGACGCCTGCGCGCGACGCGCAATTCGGTGTCGCGGCCAATGCGCCGGCGCTGCTGCGCAAGGTCGAGATGTTCCAGTGGAACGAGACGCGCTTTGGCGGCGTCACCAATTACCACCAGAACTGGTACGACCATCCGATCGATTCGTCCGCGTTCGGCAATCCCGACGCGCATGCGAACCCCGGTGCGTTCCCGATCAACGCGACGCGTTTCGATTCCGGTGACGTCACGGTGGGCGGATTCAAGCTCGCACCGCAACTGGTGGACATGATCGACGGACCCGAACCCATCCAGCCCGATCTCTCGCATCTGCCGCCCAACATGGCGGCGACCTTCCAGACCCGGGACGGAAGCCTGGTGACCAGTGCCAATCCCGCGCATCCGCAAATCGGCGACCTGCGCATCAGCTGGATGAAGATTGCGCCCGCCGACCTCACCGTTTTCGCGCGCGACCAGGACGGCACGCTGGTCCCGGTGAACGACGCTTCGGGCGATCCGATCGCGCAGGTGCTGATCGGCCGGCATTCGTTGACCGACGTGTTGACCGACGCGCCGCAGCCGCCGCGATTCAAGTGGGCGCGGCGCGTGCTCGCGGTGTTGCTGGCGTGGGCGGGCGTCGCGCTGTTGCTGCCGGGCACGCGGCGGCGCGATCGCGTGCTGGCCCTGGCCGTGGCCATCGTTCCGCTGGCGCTGCTCGCGGCGATCTGCTGGTTCGATGTCCGGATGCTGGCGTTCGTGGTGCTGCTGGCCGTTGCGATATTGGCGGGCGCGATGGCAGCGTGGCGTTGGCGGCACGGCGACGGTGCCTGGCAGCCACCCTGATCGCATTGCTGCAAGCGGGGAATCAGGTTTTCGTGTTGTCGAGAAACCACAGCCCCGCGAAAAGCTTGGGGTCGATCGAGTAGCCCTTCGCGGCCATCGCGCGCAGCCACGTGCCGGCTTCGCTGCGCGGCACTTCGTGCACGAGGATGTCCTCGGTGTCGTCGCCGCCGCCGTCGCCGACCCTGCGCAGATCCAGTGCGCGCACGAAGTGCATCATCTCGGTGCTCATGCCCGCGGATGAAGGACCGGAATGCAGGGGGACGACGCGGTCGCAGGTCCAGCCGGTTTCCTCTTCCAGCTCGCGGCGCGCGGTGTCGGCGGCATCGGTGTCGCCGTCATGGCCGGCGTCGCCGATCAGCCCGGCGGGCATCTCGATCGTGAGCTGGCCGATCGGCACGCGGTATTGTTCGACGAACAGCACACGGTCTTCGGGCGTCACCGCGACGATGATCACCGCGCCTTGCGGATTGTTGCGTTCGACGAACTCCCAATGCCCGCGCCGCTTCAGGGTCAGCCACTGCCCGGCATGCAGCGTTTCGGCGTCCGCTTCGGCACCGGCGGGAATCCGTATTTCGCGCGTCACGTCATCGCCTCCGTCTGGATCCGCAAAAGCTGGTGCGCCCGCGTGCGGGTGAGCGGTCCGATCTTCAGCTTCTCGCACAACGCATCCAGCACCGCCGCGTCGGCCGCGCGGCGCAACAGCCCATCGGGATGCCCGGGCACGGGCGCATCCAGTGCGATGCGCGCGAGCCGTTGCGACAGGCGCGCGGCTTCGGCATGCGTGCGCAACTTTTCGGCCATCGATCTGGCACCGCGCAGGTGCAGGAATGCGACCTCGTCAACGCGCGCGAGCAGCGTCTCCAGCGAGCCGAAATGCGCGAGCAACGCGGCCGCACCCTTGGCACCGATGCCGGGCACGCCAGGAATGTTGTCGATGGCGTCGCCGGTCAGCGCCCGGAAGTCGACGACCTGGTGCGCTTCCACGCCCAGCCGCGCGGGCACGCCGGCGGCGCCCCAGCGCTGGTTTCGCGCGTAGTCCCATTGTTCGACGTCATCGCCGAGCAGTTGTCCGAAATCCTTGTCGGCCGACACGATCACCGCGCGCAGGCCGTGCGCGCGCGTGGCCTGCAGCACGCTGCCGATCAGGTCGTCGGCTTCGTAGGCGGCGTCAGCCAGCACCGTGAATCCGAACGCGGCGGCGAGTTCGCGGCAGTATTCGAATTGGCGCTTCAGTTCAGCCGGCGCCGGCTCGCGATTCGCCTTGTAGGCAGGGTAGATCGCGTTGCGGAAAGAGCTGGTGAGCGCGATGTCGAACGCGGCGATCGCATGGCTGGCGCGGGTGCGTTCCACGAAATCCAGCAGGAAGCGCGCGAAGCCATGCACCGCGTTTACCGGGTGCCCGTCGATGTCGAAGAACGCGCCGGGCATGGAATGCCAGGCGCGGAACACGTACATGCTGGCGTCGATCAGGTAAATCGTCCTGGCCGGCGCCGGGACCGGGGCGGGGGACGTCGTCGCCGCAGCGACGTTCATGCCTGCCACGCGCTCAACACCTGATCGATCCCTGGACGGTTGCGTTCGGGCGGTTCCTCGCCGCGATTGCCGATGTGGATGTACGCGATCGCACGTTCGCCGCCGGCCAACCCGAGCAGCGCGGCCGCGTCACGGTCGTAGCATGACCAGCCGGTCAACCATTGCGCGCCGAAACCCGCCGCCTGCGCTGCCAGCAGCAGGTTGAACGCGATGCAGCCCGCGGACAGCAACTGCTCCTGCGCGGGAATCTTGGGATGTGCTTCGTCGATGCGCGCGATCACCGCGAGCACGACGGGTGAATGCGCGAAGCGGTCGCGATCCTTCGCCAATGCCTTGTCGGGAACGTTGGGATCGACGCGTGCATGCAAGGCCGCGAGGGCCTCGCCATAGCGCACGCGCGCTTCACCACCAAGTTCGATCAGGCGCCACGGCACCAGCTTGCCGTGGTCCGGGACGCGGATCGCGGTGGCGATGATTTCGCGCAATTGCTCCGGCGTCGGGCCGGGAGGCTGCAATTGCGCGGCGGGAACGGAACGGCGATCACGCAGGAACTCGAGGGCTGCTTCGTTGCGCATCGCGCCAGTTTAGCAGCCGTGCGCGGCTGCTTTGCGCTACGATGCGGCGATCGCAACGGGAGACGACCCATGCTTACCATTGCCGCCTTGCGCGAATCCGCCGACGGGGAACGCCGCGTCGCGGTCACGCCCGAGACCGCGAAGAAGTTCGCGTCGCGCGGCATGCGGGTGTTGCTTGAACGCGGTGCGGGCGAGGCGGCCGGGTTTCCCGATGCAGCGTATGCCGGCGTTGAATTTGGTGACGCGGCCTCGGTCGCGGCACAGGCCGACGTGCTGCTGTGCGTGCAACCGCCGTCGGATGCCGCGACGTCCTCGATCAAGGAGGGCGCGGCACTGATCGGGCAATTGCGCCCCCACGCCGCCGCCGACCGCCTGGGCGCGTATGCGCAGCACCGGCTCGCTGCGTTCTCGCTGGAGCTGTTGCCGCGCACCACGCGCGCGCAGGCGATGGACGTGTTGTCCTCGCAGGCCGCGGTCGCCGGCTATCGCGCAATGCTGATCGCGGCCGAAGCCGCACCGAAATTCTTCCCCATGCTCACCACCGCCGCGGGCACGCTGCGTCCGTCGAAGGTGCTGGTGATCGGCGCGGGCGTCGCGGGTTTGCAGGCGATCGCGACCGCGCGCAGGCTGGGCGCGATGGTGGAAGGCTTCGACGTGCGGCCGGAAACGCGCGAGCAGATCGAGTCGCTGGGCGCGAAGTTCCTCGACCTCGGCGTCAACGCCGCCGGGCAGGGCGGCTATGCGCGCGAACTCACCGCCGAGGAACGCGCCGCGCAACAGGCGAAACTGGCCGAACACGCGAAGACCGTGGACGTGATCGTCACCACCGCGGCGGTGCCGGGCCGGCCGTCACCGAAAATCATTCCGCTGTCGATGGTCGACGGCATGAAGGCCGGCGCGGTGATCGTCGACCTGGCCGCCGAAGGCGGCGGCAACTGCGAAGCCACGCGGCCGGGCGAGCGCGTGCAGCGCAACGGCGTCGCCATCATCGGGCCGCTGAATGTTCCCTCGGGTGCGCCGCTGCATGCATCGGAAATGTACGCGCGCAACCTCGCGCACTTCAGTGAACTGGTGATCGTCGACGGCGCGTGGAAACCGGATTTCGAAGACGAGCTGGTCGCGAAAACCTGTGTCACGCGCGATGGCGGCGTGGTGTTCGGCAAGATCTAGCGCGGCCGTCCCGGATTTGCGCTGTGCCTCATCCGGCGCTGCACGCGATCACACTCAATGGCCGCCGGAGACAGGCGGCTGTATCGGGATCGATCCGTTGCCATGGCGTTCGGCCCAGCGCATGCGCTGTTGCGGCGGCATCGCGCGCCAGCGTTCGCGCAACGCACGCCGTTCGGCGGGCGGCAGCGACTGGAATTTGCGGAATGCCTCGCTGACCTTGGCGCGTTCCTCGGGCGTGAGGTTGCGGAAGGCGCGCGCGTTCTCGCGCAACTGGCGGCGTTGCTCGGGCGTCATCGCGGCCCAGCGCGCCAGGCGTTCGCGGATCTGTTGCTGGTGCGCGGGCGGCAGCGCGGCCCAGCGCTCGGCGTTTTGCGCGAGGTGCCGCTGGCGTCCGGGTTTCAGTTGATCCCATTGGCCCTGCAGTGGCGCGAGCATGCGCTGCTGGGCGGGCGTCAGGCTGGACCACGCAATGGCTTGCCGGGGCCCGCCATTCCCGGCCGTTGCGCCCTGCATCGGGATGGCCGTCTGCGCCAGCACCGCCGTGCCCGGCGCGCCGAGCAGGCATCCAGCGATCAGCAGTGTGGCAAGCAGGTTGCGCATCATCGACGCCCGCTTGCGGCCGGCGCTGCGGCGGAAGCCATCGCGGGCTGCGCCGCCAGCCAGCGATAGAAATCGAGATCCTGCACCACTTCCATCTGGCTGCTGCCGACGTCGGGGATCGCCTCGTCGGCGTCGCCCTGGTTGGCAGCGGCCGGCGCGGTGGTGGCGATGGACGGCGATGTTTGCGGTTTGCCGCCGGGGCGCAGCCAGACCACGCCAACCACCAACGCGCAGCAGGCCGCCGCCCCCGCGAACGAACCCCACACTTTCAGCGTGTGGTGCGCGGATGCGGCGTTCAGCGCCTTGCGGCGCGCGAGGCCGAGGCGCAGCGCGTGGTACGAATCGGTCCCTTCGCAGGCGGCCTTGAAAAGGGCACGTGCGCGCGACGCAACTTCGTCGTCGCCCGGCAATGCATCCAGTTTGTTTTCGGACGAAATGTTCATCGCCATTCCTCGAGTTGTGTGCGCAGGGCGTCCATGGCCCGCGAGAGATGCGTCTTGACGCTGCCTGCGCTGCAGCCCATCGCCTTCGCCGTGTCCGCCACGTCCAGTCCTTCCAGCACGCGCAGCATGAAGGCCTGCTGCTGGCGGCGCGGAAGCGCGCGGATGGCTTTCGACATCGCCGCGTGCGCCTGCCGCGATGCCAATGCGCGCGCCGGGTCGGGCCCGAGATCCGGCGCTTCCCACGCCGGCAAATCCTCGTCGTCATCGTGGGTTGCGCGGCCGGTCCACACCAGGATCCGGTTGCGCACCGTGCGCCGGCGCTGCAGGTCCGTGATGCGCCGGCGCAGGATGCCCCAGAACAACGGCGGCCATTCCTCGGCCGGTTTTCCGGAGTAGTGCCTGACCAGTCGAAGCATCGCATCCTGCACCGCGTCCAGTGCCTCGTCGGAATCGTGCAGCGCGATTTCCGCGACGCGCCAGGCGCGCCGTTCCACCGAAGCCAGAAACGCCTCGATGGTCGCGGCCACCGGCCGTGCCGATTCCGTCAACGGCGCGCGCACCGTTTCGAGCGCCGCGGCGGCGTTCATGGCGGCCCCGCTGGCGGGGATCGGTTCGGCATCCGTCGTCTCGTGCATCCTGACTTGCCCTTGATAACGCGGTGGCCGGGAATGGGTTGACCGCAGCACCCCGGCCGCGCATGCCGTTATGATGCCCCGAGATCGCAGGAGGGAAACATGATTACCGGGTTTCTTGCACTGTACATCTTCATGTTGGCGGCGTTTACCGGCTACGAGATCATCAGTCGGGTGCCAGTCATTTTGCACACGCCGTTGATGTCGGGTTCCAACTTCGTGCACGGCATCGTGCTGGTCGGCGCGATGGTGGCGCTGGGGCATGCCGACACGACGATCGAGATCGCGATCGGCGTGGTCGCCGTGTTGCTCGCTGCGGGCAACGTGGCCGGCGGCTACGTCGTCACCGAACGCATGCTGGAGATGTTCAAGACATCCAGGCCGGCTTCTCCGCAATCGGCGGAGAAAAAACCATGACGCTCCCGAGCTGGATGCCGACCGTCGTCGAAGCGATCTATTTCATCGCCGCCGTACTTTTCATCTGGGGCCTGAAGCGCATGAGCTCGCCGCGCACCGCGCGCACGGGCATCGTGTGGGCGGGTGCCGGCATGGCGGCCGCCATCATCGTGACGTTCTTCCTGCCGGACATGCACAACCTCGGCTGGATGATCGGCGCGATCGTCGTCGGCGTGGTGTTGTCGTGGATCGTGGGCCGGCGCGTGCCGATGACCGCGATGCCGCAGATGGTCGCGCTGTTCAACGGCATGGGTGGCGGTGCCGCGGCCGCGATCGGCGCGGTGGAACTGATCAAGTTCAACGCGGCGTTGGGCCTGGTGCCGGATACCTCGCCGCTCCAGCCCGAGGCGTGGGCCGATGTCGCGGGTCGCCTCGGCACCACCGAACTGGTGCTGGCCTTCGTCGGCGTTCTGATCGGCGCGGTGTCGTTTACCGGTTCGCTGATCGCGTTCGCGAAATTGCAGGGATGGATGGATCGCCGCTTCGTGTTTCCGTTGCAACGCTGGGTGAACCTGGCGATCTTCCTGGCCGCGGTGGTGTGCGGCGCGCTCGCGCTGGCCGCGGGCATCGAAGGTCACGCGTTCGCGTGGGGTTTGCTGGTCGGGTTCATCGTGTTGTCGCTGGTATTCGGCATCGCGATGACGCTGCCGATCGGCGGCGCCGACATGCCGGTGGTGATCTCGATGTACAACGCGTTCACCGGGCTCGCCGTCGCGTTCGAAGGCTTCGTTTTGCAGAACAAGGCCATGATCATCGCCGGGATGGTGGTGGGCGCGGCCGGTACGCTGTTGACGCAGTTGATGGCCAAGGCCATGAATCGCTCGCTGGGCAACGTGCTGTTCGGCAACTTCGGTGCGGGCGGAGGCACGGCGCAGCAGGAAATCGCCGGTGCGCTGAAGCCGATCGATGCCAATGATGCCGCGGTGATGATGGCGTACGCCGAACGTGTCGCGATCGTGCCGGGCTACGGCATGGCGGTCGCGCAGGCGCAGCACAAGATCTGGGAATTCGCGAAGCTGCTGATCGATCGCGGCGTCAAGGTGAAGTTCGCGATCCATCCGGTCGCGGGCCGCATGCCGGGTCACATGAACGTGCTGCTGGCCGAAGCCGGCGTGCCGTACGACCTGATCGAGGACATGGACGACATCAATCCGGAATTTCCGAACATCGACGTGGCATTGGTGATCGGCGCCAACGACGTCGTGAATCCGGTGGCGCGCACCGACAAGGGTTCGCCGATCTACGGCATGCCGATCCTCGACGTGGCGAAAGCGAAGAACGTCATCGTGATCAAGCGCGGCCGCGGCAAGGGTTTCGCGGGCATCGAGAACGCACTGTTCTACGCCGACAACACGCGCATGCTGTACGGCGACGGACAGGCCGCGGCGAGCGAACTGGTGGCGGGTTTGAAATCGCTGGACGCGTAGTTTCCCGGCTTTTCGCGACAGCCGGCGCGACATCAGATCCGTGGCCGCACCAGCCACGTCGCGACCACGGCCGCCAGTACCCCGGCGCCCGCATAGACCAGCACCGATGCGGCGCTCAGGCCCAGTTTGGCGACCTGCAGCGTCAAGCCGATGCCGCCGGTGCGGAACGCCTGCCCGAAGGGATAACCGGTCGCGGCCGCCACCCGCGCGATGGCAACCAGGCTCGCGGCATACGCGCCCGCCAGCAGCACGGCGAGCGCCGCGACACTGCCTGCCCAGCGCGCGTACAGGCAGCCACAGAACTTCAGCACCAGCGTCAGCGGCATCGTCAGCAGCAGGATCATCCAGCTGGGGCGGATGCCCAGCACGAGCGCGGCGAACGCTGCCACCGCGCCGGTGGCGAGCGTGCACATCAACCAGCCGAAGCCCGCGGTCACGCCAGCCATGATGCGCGACACCACCGAGGGCGATTCGCGCGCGGCGGTGACGGATGCGGACGGAAGGGATTGGTCCACGCGGTTTTTCCGGGGCGAGGGCATTCCCGATGATAGAACAGGCATGCCCGCAACGGCGCGATCATCCGCACGCTTCACCAGCGCGGCTGATCCCCATCAGGCGCCGTCTTGACACGTGTTGTTATCCTTGGGGAATCGCGCCGCCATCCGGCGCTCCACCTCATCCAGCAATGCCAGGATTCAGTGCCAGCAGCGAGCCCTTCACGCTGCAACGCGATTGCCACGCCGTGCACGTGCCGTACGGCGACGTCGTGAACCTGCCCGCCGGGCAGACCGGCTACATCACGCAGTCGCTCGGCGGCAGCTTCACGGTTTACGTGGAAGGCAGCCTGTTCCGCATCGACGGCAAGGATGCCGATGCGTTGGGCAAGCCGCCGCCGGAACCGCTGCGGGTGCCCGAGGACGCGGGCGACGAAGACATCGAACGCGTAGTGTGGGAGCAATTGCGTACCTGCTTCGATCCGGAGATCCCGATCAACGTGGTCGACTTGGGCCTCGTGTACGACCTGAGCCTCGAGCATCTCGGCGACGGCCGGCGCAAGGTCTACGTCAAGCTCACCCTGACCGCGCCCGGTTGCGGAATGGGCGACATCCTGGTCGAGGACGCGCGCAGCAAACTGGAAATGATCCCGACCATCGAGGAAGCGCAGATCGACCTGGTGTTCGATCCGCCGTGGAACCAATCCATGATGTCGGACGAAGCCAAGCTGCAGACCGGCATGATGTGAGGGCTGCGTTCCCGGACGCTGCGGCGTTCGACTAAGCTGCCACGGGCCGGCGTGCGTCCGGCGTGATTCGGACCATGACGATGCGCGCGCGGACGGAAACGGATGCGGCAGGGGCAGCGATCGCAGTCCAGCGCGGCAACGCGTCGGTGCGGCGGGGACGGCTGGCGGAAGCGCTGGAACACTACTCCGCGGCGCTTGCGCTTGAACCGGAGTGTTTCGAGGCCCACGCCAACCTCGGTTCGTTGCTGCTTGCCGCCAACCGTTTCGGCGAGGCGGAAACGCACCTGCGTTGCGCGATCGCGTTGCGCCCGCAAGAGGTGCCGTTGCACGTTGCGCTGGGACAGGCCTGCAGCGCGCAGGGACGTTTCGAAGAGGCCGAATCCTGTTTCATGCATGCGCTTGCGATCGCGCCCGATGCTGCGAATCCCCTGGTAGCCTTGGCCGGCCTGCTTCGACAGCGGGGCCGATTCACGCAGGCGGCCGACGCGTACCAGCGCGTGCTGCAGCGGCAACCGAGGCGCGCGCTGGCGCATTACGGGCTCGGGCATTGCCTGCGCGAACAAGGCCTGGTCTCGGAAGCGGCGGACAGCTTCGCGAGCGCCGTCGCGGCGGAACCCGACTACATCGACGCGCATTACCGGTTGGCGGTGCTGCGGCCCGGCGAAGACGACGCGGTGTATCGCGCACAACTGGAATCGCTGCGCGCGCGCGTGCCGACGCTGCCGTTGCCGCAGCAAGTCCGCTACTGGTTCACGCTGGGCCGGCGGCGCGAGGACGCCGGCGCATACGACGACGCGTTCGCGGCATATGCGGAAGGCAACCGGTTGCAATACCGGTGCCTTGCGCCGGCGGATCGCCACGCGGAGCAGGAGGCGCTGGATGCGCGATTCCTCAAGCGCATCCGCTCCGTTTTCGACAGCGGGATCTTGTGCCGCGCGGTGCCCACGCACGCCGTGGACGCGCGGGTGCCCGTCTTCATCGTCGGCATGCCGCGCTCCGGTACCAGCCTGGTCGAGCAGATGCTGGCCTCACACCCTGCCGTGCACGGCGGCGGCGAAATGCGGCACCTTCCGGCGATCCTGGAAGAGACTTTCCGTTTCGAGGAATCGGCGTCGGCCGACACCTATCCGGAGATCGTTCCCGCTCTCTCGCCCGCGGCGCTGGAGGAAGTGGGACGCTCCTACCTGGATCGCGCATGGTGGACCGCCGGCCGCGCGAGCCACGTCACCGACAAGCTGACCGGCAACTTCCTGCACCTCGGCATGATCGCCTTGTCGCTGCCTCGCGCGAAGATCATCCACGTGACGAGGGACCCTCGCGACACCTGCTTTTCCTGCTTCGCGAACCTGTTCCGGCTGGGCGACATCCCGTACAGCTACGATCTCGAAACGCTCGGCCGGCATTGCGTGCGCCGGGAGTCGCTGATGGCGCACTGGCATGCATCGCTGCCTGCGGATCGGATCATGCTGCTGCGTTACGAGGATCTGGTCGGCGACGCCGAACGCGTGGTGCGCGGACTGCTGGAATTCCTCGGCTTGCCGTGGAATGAAAGCTGCCTCGACTTTCATCGGCAAAAACGTGCCGTGCATACGGTGAGTGCCGGTCAGGTCGGGCGACCGATCTATGCGACTTCGGTGGCACGCTGGCGCCACTTCCGCACCCACCTCAAGCCCTTGCTCGACATTCTTGAGAGCGCACATTGAGCCAGCGCCGAGGCGCTGGGTTTTACCTGTGAACCGGCGCTACGCGCTGCCTGTCTGCCCGCTGAATGCCTTGCTGCGTTGCAGCGTGACCGCCTGTTGACGTTTGTTTACGTTGCCCGGGCTCGCTGGCGTGAGGGCGCCATATGGGCAATCCGCGCACGCACCGTCCGGTGCGTTGCTTGCAAGGTTTCAAGCAGGGCTTGGCGGCAACCATGCCGCCGGGTGGGGAGTATGCATGGCGGATTTGCGTCGCGCGGTAGCGTGTTCGCAAACGCTGCCGTGCGTATTCCCTACCAGAAAGGAGCTCTGTGATGCCAAGCAATCTCCGATTGAAGGCCCTGGTCGTTGCCATGGGTCTGGCTGCCGGTACGGCAGCCTACGCTGCGACTCCCGCCGCGGTCCTCGCCAATACCTCCGTCGTCAAACTGGCTACCCAGTTGCGCGCCGGTGATTCGGTGACAGGCCCGATGGCGCTGACGAAATCGATGCGTGTGACGTTGTCGTTGCACTGGCGCAACCAGGCGCAACTCGATGCATTCATCGCCGATCCGCACCACAAGAACCTGACGCACGCCGAATTCGTGGCCAATTACGGCCCGAGCCAGGCGCAGGTGGATCAGGTCAGGACGTTCCTGCGCCAGCAAGGCTTCACCAACATCCAGGTGTCGCCCGACAACCTGCTGGTGTCCGGCGAAGCGCCGGTCTCCACGGTGCAGACGGCGTTCCACACCAGCATGGTGAACGTGCGCACCAAGAATGGCCGCATCGCGTTCGCCAACTCGACCGAAGCGCGCATTCCCAATGCGCTCCAGGGCGTCGTGCACGAAGTGCTGGGCCTGCAGAACGTGCACCGTTTCCACGTGCTGAAGCCGCACACGCTGGCGGGCAGCGAAACCGGCCACAATCCGACCGACTTCGCATCGATCTACAACGCCGGCAGTACCGCGACGGCGTCCACGATCAACGTCGGCATCATCACGCAAGGCAGCATGACCAAGGTGCAGAGCGACTTCCAGTCGTTCCTCAGCCAGAACGGATTCGGCAGCATCCCGATGAACGTGGTCAAGGTCGATGGCGGCGGCAGCGGCACCAGCGGCGACGACGAATGGGACCTGGACAGCCAGGACATCGTCGGTATTTCCGGTGGGGTCAAGGCGCTGTATCTCTACGACACCGCTTCCTTGTCGACCCAGGACCTGGTCGACGACTTCAGCAAGGCCACCACCGATGACGTGGTGCGTCTGGTGAACGTCTCGATCGGTGGCTGCGAAACCGGCACCGAGACCAACGGCGCCGCGACCGGCGACAACGTGTTCCAGGAAGCGGATTCGGAAGGCATGACCTTCTCGATTTCCACCGGTGACTCCGGCGCCGACGAGTGCGGCAACGGCGGCACCACGCCGAGCTGGCCTGCGGATTCCGAGTATGTGGTGGCCGTCGGCGGCACCGACCTGTACACCTCAGGTTCCACGACCTGGGCGAACGAAACCGCCTGGAGCGATGGTGGCGGCAGTCCCTCCACCTTCGAGCCGATGCCGAGCTGGCAGCAGGGCGTGGGCAAGAACGCCGGCCACAACAAGCGCGGCCTGCCCGACGTGGCTTTCGATGGCGATCCCAATTCGGGCGCGATCATCATCGTCCATGGTTCGACCGAACAGGTCGGCGGCACCAGCCTGTCTTCGCCCCTGTTCGTGGGCGTGTGGGCGCGCACCCTCGCCGCGAATCCGAGCCTCGGCTTCGCCGCGCCGCTGATCTACCAGGATGCCGCCTCGCACTATTCGAGCGACTTCCATGACGTGACCTCGGGCAACAACGGTGGCGAAAGCGCCGCGACGGGTTGGGACTACACCACCGGTTTCGGTTCGATCAACATCGCGAACTTCGTGGCGAACGTCGCCGGCGGCGTAAGCCCGCCGCCACCGCCACCACCGCCACCACCACCACCGCCACCGCCACCACCGCCACCGCCACCACCGCCACCACCACCACCACCACCGCCACCGCCGCCACCGCCGCCGCCACCGCCGCCGCCGCCGCCAGGTGACACGTTCTCGAACAATACGCATTACACGATTCGGGACGACGCCACGGTGACCAGCAGCATCAGGGTGACGGGCGAGTCCGGCTATGCGCCCTCCGACCTCGCGGTGAAGGTCAACATCACCCACAACTGGTCAGGCGATCTGGAGATCGTGCTGTACGCGCCGAATGGTTCGTACGCGATCCTGCAGTACCCGGACTACAACAACGACGGCAACATCAACACCACGTACGATGTTGATGCCTCCTCGGTGAGGAGCAACGGCACCTGGAAGCTCAAGGTGATCGACGACGACGTCTGGGGTGATGGTGGAGACCGGGGCACGCTCAACGGATGGAGCATGACCTTCTGACATTCATGTGGAAATTCGACGCGTCAGTCACCACGCATGACGCTCGATGAAGCCTTGGCCCGGTCGTTCGCGACCGGGCCTTTTCTTCGCGCGTGCTCACGTTCAGTATTTCGCGGGGACGGCGCTAGCATGGCCGCACGTGCCTGGAGAGCTCGATGGAAAAAGCGCAGCGGCCTGACGGTTCGCACGTCGCTACGCCCGGAGTGGCGCAACAACTCCGGCTGGCCGATGCTGCCGTGCAAGCGCATCGGCCGGACGCCGCGGTGCGGATTTGCCAGGCACTGCTCGATGCACATCCCGGTTCCGATTTCCCGGCGGTGCACGCCAAGCTCGGTTTCGTGCTGCTGGGCCTGCACAAATACGCCGAGGCCGCGCCGCATTTCGTGCAGGCGCTGGAAAAGCATTCCGATGACGGGGCGGTCCGGGTCGGATTGGCCTACGCACTGCAACGGCAATCCGACTGGCCGGCGGCGGAGGACCAGTACCGCCGCGCGCTGGTCCTGCAGCCAGGGAACGTACAAGCAATGCTGGGCATGGGGACCTGCCTGCGTTCGCGCGGACGCCTGGAAGATGCTTGCGCCTGGTACGAACGGGCCTTGCAGGCTGACCCGGGTTGCATGGACGCGTACCACCTGTTGTCCACGATCAGGCGTTTCGCCGAAGACGATCCTTTGCTGGCGCAGTGCGAAACCCAGCAGCCACGCGTCGCCGCACTGCCGCCGATCAAACAGGCGCGCTATTGGTTCGCCCTGGGCAAGATGCGCGAGGATGCACGGCGTTTCGACGAGGCGTTCGTTGCCTATGCCGCGGGCAATCGTGCGCGTGCCGGCTTGTTCGTGCTCGATGAATCGGACGCGGACGCGTGGCTTGAACGCACCTGCGCTGCATTCGACGCAAGGCTGCTCGCGGCGCATCCGCGGCGATCTTCCGAAGACGCGCGCGTGCCGGTGTTCGTGGTCGGCATGCCGCGTTCCGGCACCAGCCTGATCGAACAAATCCTTGCCAGCCATCCGAACGTGCACGGTGCGGGCGAAATCCCCGACTTGCGCGACGTGCTCGTGGCGAAGCTGGGCGCTCCGCCCGGCTGGCCCGAACAGGCAGGCCGACTGTCAGCCGCGGCCCTGCGCGATATGGGCGACGCCTATCTTGAGCGTGTATTTCGCCGGGCGCCGCAAGCGACGCACGTCGTCAACAAGACCACCCTCAATTATCGCCACGTCGGGCTGATCCGGATGCTGCTGCCGCAGGCGCGCATCATCCATGCGGCGCGTGATCCGATGGCTTCCTGCTTCTCCTGCTTCACGCACCTCTTCGACGGCGACAACCTGCCTTACAGCTACGACCTGCAAACCCTCGGCCGCTATTACGTCCGTTACGCGAAGCTCATGCAGCATTGGCGGGCCGTCGTCCCCGATGCCGTGCTGGATGTGCGTTACGAGGAACTCGTGCGCGACACGGAAGGCGAGGTGCGCCGGATGCTCGATTATCTTGGCCTGGAATGGAACGCGGCCTGCCTGGATTTCCATCGCAACCGGCGCGTCGTCGAGACCGCCAGCCGCGCCCAGGTCACGCAGCCGATCTACCAAGGCTCGATCGCGCGCTGGCGGCATTTCGAGGCACACCTGCAGCCATTGATGGACCTGGTCGCGCCCTGGCGCTGAGGCATCCTCGATCGCGCGTCACGCGCTGGGTTCGAAGCGGTTTGCCGCACGGTTCTTGCGGACGTGTTCCGGATGCCAGATGCGGCCGTTCATCGCGATCCACACGCCGTCGCCGAGGCTCTGCACCGCGCCGACCGCGCAGCCGATGTTGAACACCGCGTCCGAACCCTGGAAGCGCGCCGGGTTCAACGCGCCGGTCAGCACGATGGTCTTGCCCGCGAGCCCGGCGAGTGCGCGTGCGGTCTCGACCATGGTATCGGTGCCGTGGGTGATGAGGATGTGCCGGTGCGGCTGCTGCTCGACCGCGGCGCGGATCGCCTCGCGGTCGGCATCGGTCATCTCCAGGCTGTCCTTGCGCAGCACCGGCACCACGTCGAACTCGAACGCGACGCCCAGCTGGGCCAGGATTTCCCCGATCTGCGGCGCGCCGATCTGGTAGTCGGACTTGGCGTCGAAATACACCTTGTCGATGGTGCCGCCGGTGGTGATCACGGTCAGGTGCTGCATCGCGGCGGGTCCTCGGGGCGGTTGGAACCTTGAATTATTGCAGCGTGTCCAAGCTTCGTCATCGCCGCGGGGCGGCCGGGCGCGCCGGCATGCGCCCGCCGCCGGCCCGTGGCATAATCCGCTGTCTTTTGGGCAGACAAGCCGCCTTGCGGCTGCCCCCGCAACCGAGAGTCCCGCATGTTGTCAACGATCATCGCCGCCGCCGCGGCGCCGGCCGCGCAGGCAAGTTCGAGCGCGCCAGCCGGTCCCGGCAGCTTCTTCAACTCGCCGATCATCCTCATTTACGTGGTGGTGATCGCGGCGTTCTATTTCCTGTTCATCCGCCCGCAGTCGAAGCGCCAGAAGGAACAGCGCAAGATGATCGCCGACCTGGCCAAGGGCGACGAGGTGATCGCCGCCGGCATCCTGGGCCGTGTGGAAAACGTGGGCGAGCATTTCCTCACGCTGGAAATCGCCGACAACGTGCAGATCCGGGTGCAGAAGGGCGCCGTCGCGACCGTCGTGCCCAAGGGCACGATCAAATCGTCCTGATTCCCTCCGTGGTCCGCCACCTTCGCGCATAACGCATCGTTCGTACCCATGATCGACTTTCCCCGCTGGAAATACTG
>DASZTT010000261.1:0-3404 GCA_035547895.1 Rhodanobacteraceae bacterium | reverse complement strand
AGGAAGGCACGCGCCTGCTTGAACTCGCGCAACGGCTGTCCAGCGTGATCGAAATGCGCAGGCCCGTCGAACCCGCCGACCTTGCCTACGGCTCGGCCTTCATGTGCGTGGACTCCTGCGGCTATCTGTTCCGCCCGCAGGAAAGCGAAATGGCGACTATCGGCTCGACCTTCGCGCCGGGCCGCCATGCCGAGCTGATGCGCCTGTTCGAGGAAGTGTGGGCGCGCTCGGAGCCGTGGCCGGAGTTGCGCGCGCTGGGTATCTGAATCGCGGGCCAAACCGCACCGCGCGTATCCCGCATTGCAGCATCAACCGGTTATAATTTCAGGTCGCGGCGCGGCTTCGGCCCGCCTTCCAACCTTTCCGTGGTGACCATCGTGAGTGACGGCGGCAGTCTGTTGCAGCAGTTGGCGGAAACCTCCCCGTTCGGCGGGGGCAACGCGGCCTATCTCGACCAGTTGTACGAGGATTGGCTGCGCGACCCGCAATCGGTTTCGCCCGAGTGGCGCACCTGGTTCCAGAGCCTGCGCGGTGCCGGCGACGTTTCGCACGCCGCAGCGATCGCGCGCATCGTGGCCGCGCAGCAACAGGGCCGCCGCGCGGCCGCAGCGCCGGTCGACGATGTCCACGCGCGCAAGCAAGCCGGCGTCCTGCGTTTCCTGACGGCGTACCGTTCGCGCGGCCACCTTGCCGCCGACCTCGACCCCTTGGCGATCGCGCCCAAGCGCCCCGCTCCCGATCTCGACCTTGGCTTCCACGGCCTGTCCGACGCCGACCTCGACACCGAATTCGACTGCGGCACGTTTGCCGGCGGCGGCCAGCGCATGAAGCTGCGCGAGCTGCGCGACCGCCTGCGCCGCACCTATGTCGCCACCATCGGCGCCGAGTTCATGCACATCAGCGACCACAACCAGCGTCGCTGGATCTACGATCGGCTGGAAAAAGCCAGCGGCGATGCCGGCCTCGACGACGCAACGCGTACGCGCGTGCTGGCCAAGCTGACCGCGGCCGATGGCCTCGAGCGTTACCTGCACACCAAGTACGTCGGCCAGAAACGCTTTTCGCTGGAAGGCGGCGATTCATTGATTCCGCTGCTGGATGACCTGATCCGCCGCAGCGCCGACCAGGGCGTGCACGAGCTGGTGATCGGCATGGCGCACCGCGGACGCCTCAACGTGCTGGTCAACCTGCTCGGCAAGCCCCCGCAACAACTGTTCGCCGAATTCGAAGGCAAGCACGATGGTCCGGACGACCCCGCGCATTCCGGCGACGTCAAATACCACATGGGTTTCTCCGCCGACATCGCGGCGCCCGCGGGCAACATCCACGTCGCGCTGGCGTTCAATCCGTCGCACCTCGAAATCGTCAATCCGGTGGTGTCGGGTTCGGTGCGCGCGCGCCAGATCCGCGCCCACGACGGCGTGCGCGAGCACGTGCTGCCGGTGCTGATCCACGGCGACGCGGCGCTCTCGGGCCAGGGTGTGAACATGGAGCTGTTCAACATGTCGCAGACGCGCGGCTTCGGCGTCGGCGGCACCGTGCACATCGTGGTCAACAACCAGATCGGCTTCACCACCGACGCCGACGACAGCCGCAGCACGCTGTACTGCACCGACGTCGCCAAGATGGTCAATGCGCCGGTACTGCACGTGAACGGCGACGATCCCGAAGCCGTGCTGCAATGCGTGCGCCTCGCGTTCGATTTCCGCCAGCAATTCCACAAGGACGTCGTGGTGGACCTGGTGTGTTACCGCCGCCACGGCCACAACGAGGCGGACGAGCCCTCGGCCACCCAGCCGATCATGTACGACGTGATCAAGAAGCTGCCGCCGACGAGGGAGCTGTATGCGAAGAAGCTGGTCGAGCGCGGCCTCATCGCCGAGGGCGACTCGCAAAAACTGTTCGATGCCTACCGCGACCAGCTCGACGCCGGCAAGCCGGTCACCGAACTGGCGCCGCCCGGCTCGCAGAAATTCATCGTGGACTGGTCGCGTTTCGCCAAGGGTGGCCTCGCGCAGCAGGTCGAAACCGGCGTCAAGCGCAAAACGCTGGACGAACTGGCAGCGAAGATCCTGACGTGGCCGGAAGGCATGGCGTTGCAATCGCGCGTCGGCAAGATCTACGCCGACCGCCGCAAGATGGCCGAAGGCGAATTGCCGCTGGACTGGGGCTACGCCGAGAACATGGCGTACGCCACGCTGGTGGCCGAAGGCAATGCGCTGCGCCTGGTCGGCCAGGATTCCGGCCGCGGCACGTTCTTCCACCGCCACGCCGAGCTGCACGACCAGAAGACCGGCAACATCTACACGCCGCTTGCGCACGTGCGCGAAGGCACCTCGGTGGAAGTCATCGACTCGCTGCTTTCCGAAGAAGCGGTGATGGCCTACGAATACGGCTTCGCCACCGCCGATCCGGACACGCTGGTGCTGTGGGAAGCCCAGTTCGGCGACTTCGCGAACGGCGCGCAGGTCGTGATCGACCAGTTCATTTCATCGGGCGAGGCCAAGTGGAACCGCCTGTGCGGACTGGTGCTGCTGCTGCCGCACGGTTACGAAGGCCAGGGTCCCGAACATTCCTCCGCGCGGCTCGAACGCTACCTGCAATTGTGCGCGCTGGACAACATGCAAGTGTGCGTGCCGACCACGCCCGCGCAGATGTTTCACATGCTGCGCCGTCAGATGCTGCGCGGCTGCCGCAAGCCCCTGGTGGTGATGACGCCGAAGTCGCTGCTGCGCCACAAGCTGGCGGTGTCGTCGCTGGAAGATCTCGAGAACGGTCATTTCCAGCTGGTGATTCCCGACCAGCGCATCGAGGATTCGAAGAAGGTCCGGCGCGTGGTGCTGTGTTCGGGCAAGGTCTATTACGACCTGTTCGAAGCCGCCGAACAGCAGAAGATCAGTGACGTCGCGATCGTGCGGGTGGAACAGTTGTATCCCTTCCCGCGCATCGAGGTGAATGCGGAACTCGACAAGTATCCTGCCGCCAGGGAAATGATCTGGTGCCAGGAAGAACCGCAGAACCAGGGCGCGTGGTTCCAGATCCGGCATCACCTGCAAGCCTGCGCCGACGGCCACCACAGCCTGCACTACGCGGGCCGCGTACGTTCGCCGGCGCCTGCGTGCGGCCACTTCAACACCCACGTTGCCGAACAGAAAGCCCTGGTGCAACAGGCCCTGGTCGATCCGGTCGGCGACGATCATTCGCTGGAGTGAGCTTCCACAATCCCGAACGCGCTGCCCGCGTTCACCCCTTCATCCAGGGGGTTTGAAATCCCGCTGCGAAAGACCCATCAAGGACAAATCATGTCGATCGAAGTCAAGGTCCCGGTACTGCCCGAATCCGTCAGCGACGCCACCATCGCCACCTGGCACAAGAAGCCGGGCGACGCGGTGAAGCGTGACGAA
>DASZTT010000260.1:0-2333 GCA_035547895.1 Rhodanobacteraceae bacterium | reverse complement strand
CGCTCTGGATTCGTGTGGCAGGTGATGCGCCGCAATCCGCACATCCGACGCGGACTCGAACGTGCCGGCTTCAGCGGTGGCTGGCTGGCGGAAACGCCTTCCGGCGCAACGGCTGCATCGACCGCCACCGCGGCGGCATCGTTGCAATGAACGCGGTCCGCGCGCGTGACTGCGCACTGCACGAAAAGTTTTGCGTGCTTTCAAATCGCGTTTCACGCACGTGATGAATGCTTCCTGATTCTCTAGCGAAACCTTAACGAACGTTGCCGATTGCCTCCAGTCTCAGTGACCAAGCGCATGCGAACGCATGCGTGAACGATCACGATGGAGACAACAAAATGCGCAACACAGCAATCGTCCTCGCCATCGCCGCGGTTTTCGCGGCTGCACCCGTTTTCGCGCAGGACGCCACGAACACGACCGGCGCCGACAGCGGGTTTTTCGTCAACGGAAACGTGGGGCACAGCTACTTCGGCAGCGGCCAGAACAGCGGCAGCGATACCGGCTATCAGCTTGATGGCGGCTACCGCTGGGCGCTCGGAAACGGGTTCGCTCTCGGTCCCGAGATCGGCTACAACGACCTCGGCAACATCCGCGCCAAGAACGTGTTCAACTCCAACCCGGTGGTCGCGCCGGGCAAGTCCTCGCTGCACGGCTGGACCGTGGGCGGGAATGCGAAGTACAACTTCACGCCCAACTGGTACGTGTCCGCACGCACGGGCTTGTACGCGTGGAACGGCCACGGCATGACCCGTGACATCACGCCGGTCAGCACCGGACGCTCGGGCGACGGCTATTACGGCGGCGTGGGCGTGGGTTACGACTTCAGCCGCAAGTTCGGCGTCGGCGTCGGCTACGACTACTACCGCGCCAAGAAGAATGACGTCAACCTGTCCACCGGCTTGTTGTCGGCGCAGGCCGAAGTGCGGTTCTGATCACGCCGGATCTTCCGCCACCCCGCGTGGCGCATGCGGCCCGGGCGCGGTAAGCGCCCGGGCCTTGCTTCAACCGGATGACCCGGTGGCCGCGTCGATCTGCGCGGCCTGTTTCTTCGCCTGCTCGTTGACGATGTTCTGCACGTTCTTCGCCTTGTCGAGCGCGTGCCCGTAAGCGGCCATCGGCGTTCCGGCCAGCACGTTGGTGGCGGCCGAGGCAGGCGTCGTGGCCGACGTCGCGGCGGTGTCGGATGGCGCATGCGATGCACAGGCTGCCAGCATCACGGACAGGAAAATCGTGGCGAGGGCGCGGGTCATGGCGCGCAGTGTCGCGCCGCGGACGACACCGCGCAAGCTGCGCTAAGCTTCGCGGGATGAACCACGGAGTCCGCGCGTGAATGCCCTTCCCGGACGCTGGCGACTCGATGGCCAGACCTGTCTGATCACCGGAGCCAGCCGTGGCATCGGCCTCGCCTGCGCGCGCGAAATGGCCGCGCTGGGCGCACAGCCGCTGCTGGTCGCGCGCGACGAAGCCGAGCTGGATTCGGTCTGCGACGAACTGCGCGAGGATTTTCCGGAAAGCGAGCCGCGCGTGTTTTCCGCCGACGTGGCCGACGCCGAGGACCGCCTCGCGATCTTCGACTGGATCGCCGATCTCGACGTGCCGTTGTCGCTGCTGGTCAACAACGTCGGCGGCAACATCAGGAAGCCGACGCTCGATTGCGAACCCGGCGACATGGAGGGCGTATTCCGCCTGAACAGCATTGCCGCCTTCGACCTTTGCAGGCTCGCGCACCCGCGCCTCGCGCAGCACGGCCACGCGGCGATCGTGAACATCGGCTCGGTGTCCGGCGTCAGGCACGTGCGTACCGGGGTCGGCTACGGCATGAGCAAGGCGGCGCTCCATCAGATGACGCGCAACCTCGCCTGCGAATGGGCCGACGACGGCATCCGCGTGAACGCCGTGGCACCCTGGTACATCCGCACGCGCCGCACCGACGAGGCGCTGTCCGATCCCGATTACCTCGACGAAGTGCTGGATCGCACGCCGATGGCGCGCATCGGCGAGCCCGAGGAAGTTGCCGCCGCCGTCGCGTTCCTGTGCATGCCCGCCGCCAGCTTCATCACCGGACAGATGCTGGCGGTGGACGGCGGCTTTTTGCACTACGGATTTTGACGCCGTGTTCTACGCATCCATCGATACGCCGATTGGTCCGCTGCTCCTGGTCGGTGACGGCACGGCGTTGGTCGAGGTCGGATTGCCTGAGCGCGGCAAGCTGGCGAAACCACCGGCGGACGCCGAGGAAAGTCCATCGAAATTGCACGCGGCCGCGCGCCAGTTCGACGAATATTTCGCGGGCAGGCGCCTGCACTTCGACCTGCCGCTGCGGCCTTCGG
>DASZTT010000259.1:0-7375 GCA_035547895.1 Rhodanobacteraceae bacterium | reverse complement strand
CTGGCATCCGCCTTGCGACGTGTAGGGAAATTCCTGCAAGACCGCGGGTGCTGGACCCGTGGGCAGGTCCGGAACCCGTTATGATTCGTCGTAGCTCTGTGACATGGGTCACAAGCGCAAACTGTGCGTAACTTTGTGCGTACATTTCGCGCAGGCAATGGGAGACAGTCTGTAGAATCATGCGCTTACGTGCGCTGTTCGAGTCAGACTGTCGCACCATGTCATTTGCCGTTCTTGATTGCCCGGCCACGTGCGAGGATGCCTGCAAGGGCGTTCGGAGTGTGAGGTCGGTCACGAAACCGCTATGATCGTCCATGGCCTTGATGGCGGGGCCACAAGCGCGAACTGTGCGTAACTTTGTGCATGCCTTTCGCGGAGGCAATGGGCGATGGCCTTTGGGTCAGTCAGGACCGTCGCACCATGTCGCTGCAAATGCCGTGCGACGAGGCGGGTGATGGGCGCTGAAACGGACCCTCGCGAAATCGAATTCCGGGCGCAATTCGAGGCGCTGCGCCGGCATTTCATGCAGGAACTTCCGGAGCGCCGGGCCGCGCTGGCTTCCGCGTGGAACGATTGCGTGGATGGCGGTGACGAAGCGCCCTGGCTGCGCCTGCGCGATGTCGCGCACAAGTTGTCGGGGTCGGCACCGAACTATGATCTGGAGGCCGTGGGCGACATCGCGCGCGGACTCGACAGGCTGCTTTCCCGACGCACGCCATGCCGCGAGCGGGCCGTGGCAGGCGCGATGGTCGCGCATCTGGCGGCGGCGCTGGACCAGGCCATCGCGGCGTCCTGATGCGCCGGTGGCCCCCGCGGCGGCTGCGGTATGCTTCGAGGTCCAGTGCAACCAGCGGGTGAGGGCGCGTGGCCGGCAAAGCGAAATCCGTATCCCTGATCGGCGCCCCGACCGACATCGGCGCAGGCGCGCGTGGCGCATCGATGGGGCCCGAGGCATTGCGGGTGGCCGGCTTGCCGCAGGCGCTGGCGGCGCGCGGCCTGGATGTCGTCGATCGCGGCAACCTTGCCGGGCCGCTGAATCCATGGCAGCCGCCGCAGGCGGGCTACCGCCATCTTGCCGAGGTGGTGGCGTGGAATCGTGCGCTGATGCAGGCCGAACTGGCGGAACTGGAAGCGGGCCGCATGCCGATCCTGCTGGGCGGCGACCATTGCCTTGGCATCGGTTCGATCAGCGCGGTCGCGCGGCATTGCCGTGGGCGCGGGCGCAAGTTGCGGGTGTTCTGGCTGGATGCCCACGCGGATTTCAACACCGCCGACATCACGCCGTCCGGCAACATCCATGGCATGCCGGTGGCCTGCCTGTGCGGCCGCGGGCCGGAAGAACTGGTTTCGTTGAGCGGGACGGTGCCCGCGATCACGCCCGACGCGGTGCGCCAGATCGGCATCCGTTCGGTCGATCCTGCGGAAAAGCGCCTGGTCCACGACGTCGGCCTCGACATCTACGACATGCGCTACATCGACGAAGTGGGCATGCGGCGCGTGATGGAGGAAGCGCTGGACGGCATGGACGCCGATACGCATCTGCACGTGAGTTTCGACGTCGATTTCCTCGATCCGTCGATCGCACCCGCCGTCGGCACCACCGTTCCGGGTGGCCCGAGCTACCGCGAGGCGCAGCTGTGCATGGAGATGATCGCCGACAGCGGCCGCGCCGCCTCGCTGGACATCATGGAACTGAACCCGGCGCTGGACGAGCACAACCGCACCGCCGAACTGGTGGTGGACCTGGTGGAAAGCCTGTTCGGCAAATCCACCTTGATGCGCGCCTGAACGAACGCGGCGCGCGCGGAACTGAGACGCGCATCATTCTTTGGGGCCCCTCGCGTCAACAAGTGTGTCAATGGCGAGCCCCGTGAGGGGGTGAGCATGGCTCTTGCAGAGACCGGCTCGACGCCGCGCTTGCGCGGCCAGAATCAAGCGTTCAGGCATATCCGTGGCCAAGCTTCCGCAAACTTTCAGCATCCTCGACGCGATCCCCGGCGCGCGTCCGGCCCTGCGCTGGTGCGGCTGGGCGGGTGTCGGCGCGCTGGTGCTTCCGGCGGTGATGCTGGCGGTGCTGGCGGCCACCAGTGACCGGGATTTGAAAGGCTCCATCCTGACCTGGGCGCTGGTGTCGGCGGGCTTGCTGGCGCTCGCGGCAGCGGGTTACGCGATGATCCTGGTGCTCTCGAGCTTGCGGCGGATGGCCGAACTGGCCCAGGTCTTGTCCGAGCGAAGCAACGGGCCCGTGTTCGTGAAAGACGCGACGCACCGCTACCGTTTCGCCAACGGTGAAGCCGCCGCACTGGTCGGCCGCCAGCCCGCGGATATCCTCGGCCGGCGCGACAACGAGCTCGATCCGGGTCCCGTCGCGCTGGCGTTCGAGGAAAACGACCGGGTCTGCCTGGATCGCGACCTGCCGACCCTGTTCCGCGAAACCCAGCAGACCCCGGAAGGCGAGCGCTCCTTCCTGGTCGGCAAGTATCCGTTGCACAACGCACGCGGGCGCATCGCCGGGCTGCTCGGCGTGGCGCGCGATGTTTCCGACGAACTGGGCCTGCAGAACATCATCCGCCGGCGCGCCGACGAAACGCGCGTGTGGTTCGAACTCAATCCGATGCCGGTAGTGGTCTTCGCCGGCGCAGAACTGCGCATCCTCAATGCCAACCCGGCGGCGTTGCAGTGCTATGGCCATGACCGCGAACACATGTTGCGCCTGCGCCTGACGGATTTGTTCGCCGAGGAAGAGGCGGCCCGCCTGCAGGCCTACCTGCGCAAGGAGGGTCGCGCGCTTCCGCCGGGCAGTGTTGCCTGGAAACACCGCAAGGCCAGCGGCGAACTGTTCGACGTCATCACCGACATGGGCAACCTGCCGCACGAGCCGGTGCCGTCGCACCTGATGCTGGTGCGCGACGTGTCCGGCGAACAGGCCGCGAAGAGCGCGCTGGAAGAGGCCGAGGCCCGCTACGAAGACTTGATCGAATCCGGCCTCGCGATGGTGTGGATGCACGACCCCGAGGGCCGCCTGCTGTGGGTGAACGCGGCCATGGCCGACGCGCTGGGCTACGAGCGCGAAAGCATGGCGGGGCACGCCTTGTCGGACTTTGTCGCCGAGGAAGCACACGAACACTGGGACGATTACCTCGACCGCACCCGCAGCCTGAAGCGCGACACCGGCCTGCTGCATTTCGCGTCGCGCAACGGCGAGCGGCGCGTCTGGCAATACCACTTCGTGTGCTATCCCGACGCCGAGCCCGAACCTTACGTGCTGTGTTCCGCGCAGGACGTCACCTTGCGGCACCGCTACGAGCTGCGCGTGCGCGAGCAGAATCGCCGCGACCCGCTGACAGGGTTCCATACCCGGCGCTATCTCGATACGTTCTCGATGCAGGCTACCGTCGACCAGGAGTGGGGGTGCGTGGTGGTGGACGTCGACTACTTCCGCCAGTTGAACGCCAGCGAAGGGCGCGCGCGCGGCGACGCGGTGCTGCGGGATCTCGCACACCTGCTGAAGAACCACGCCGGTTCGGACGACGAACTGGTGCGGATGGGTGGCGACGAGTTCGCGATCGTGCTCCCCCACGCAACCGCCGACACGGTGCGCGAGCTGGCGGACCGGCTGGCCGCGGCGTCGCGCGACGGCATGCCGGCGGTCTTCTCGCTGGGTTGGGCCGTGCGCGAGGCCGGCGAACCGCTGGAATCGACGCTGCGCCGCGCCGACAAGGTACTGCTGCGCAACCGCGCGCGCGAACGTTCCTGATTGCGCTCATCGTGATCGCCACTTCGTCGGCCTGGCAGTGGAGTTCGGCGATTCAGTTGTGTGCACCGTAACGGCCATCCATGGCGTGGCTTTTCACGAGGCCGATTGCGCGCGGGCCGCGCCCCGCTTAGCATTCCCCGTTTGCCTTGCCGGCCGGCCCGGCGTGTGGAGCCTGTGGGAATGCGCAGCCATTATTGCGGCTTGATCGGAGCAGCCGAAGTCGGCAAGTCCGTCGTTTTGTGCGGCTGGGCCGACGCGCGCCGCGACCATGGCGGCGTGGTGTTCATCGATCTGCGCGACCACGAAGGCATCGTGCAGATCGTGGCCGATCCCGACCGCGCGGACGTGTTCGCAACCGCCAGCAAGATCGGCTACGAGGATTGCCTGCGCGTCACCGGCACGGTGCGCGTGCGCTCGAACGTCAACGAGAAGATTCCGACCGGCCGCTACGAGGTCGTCGCCGAATCGATCGAACTGCTCAATGCCGCGCGCGACCTGCCGTTCGCGCTGCACGAGAATCCCAACGAGGAGATGCGGCTGAAGTACCGCTACCTCGACCTGCGCCGTCCGGAAATGCAGAAGGTGATGCGCACCCGCATCAAGCTGGTGCAGGCGCTGCGCCGCTGGCTTGACGCGCGCGGTTTCCAGGACATCGAGACGCCGATCCTGACCAAGGCGACGCCGGAAGGTGCGCGCGATTACCTGGTGCCCTCGCGCGTGCACGCGGGGCAGTTCTACGCGCTGCCGCAGTCGCCGCAATTGTTCAAGCAGCTTCTGATGATCGCGGGCTTCGATCGCTACTACCAGATCGCGCGCTGCTTCCGCGACGAGGACCTGCGCGCCGATCGCCAGCCCGAATTCACCCAGCTCGACATGGAGTTCGCGTTCGTCGAGGAACGCGACGTGCAGGACTGCGTCGAGGCGCTGATCCGCGACGTGTTCCGCGAGGTCGGCGGCATCGAACTGGCCGATCCGTTCCCGCGGATGACGTGGCTGGAAGCGATGACACGTTACGGTTCGGACAAGCCGGATCTTCGCATCGAATCGGAATTGGTCGATATCGCCGACGCGGTGAAGCATCTCGAATTCAAGGTGTTCTCCGGCCCGGCGAACGATCCGGACGGCCGTGTTGCCGCGCTGCGCGTGCCCGGTGGTGCCGATTTGTCGCGCAAGCAACTCGATGACTACGCTGCGCACGCCGCGAAGTTCGGCGCGAAGGGCCTGGCATGGCTGAAGATCACCGAGGCCGCGAAGGGACCGGAAGGCGTCAACTCGCCGATCGCGAAATTCCTGGACGAGCCGACGCTTGCGGCCATTCTTCAAAAGACCAGTGCGCGCGACGGCGATGCCCTGCTGTTCGGGGCCGGCAAGTGGACGACCGTCGGCGCCTTCATGGGCGCGCTGCGGCTCAAGGTCGCGCAGGATCGCGGGCTGGTCGCGCAAGGCTGGAAGCCGCTGTGGGTCACCGACTTCCCGATGTTCGAATACGACGAAGCCGAACGGCGCTACGTCGCGCTGCACCATCCGTTCACCGCGCCCAAGGTGGATGACGCGGCGGCGCTCGGCGCCGATCCCGCGCACGCGGTCAGCCGCGGCTATGACATGGTGTTGAACGGAGCCGAGATCGGCGGCGGTTCGATCCGCATCCATCGCCCGGAAATGCAGAGCGCGGTGTTCCGCCTGCTCGGCATCGGCGAAGACGAGGCGCGCGCCAAGTTCGGGTTCCTGCTCGACGCGCTGAAGTTCGGCGCGCCGCCGCACGGCGGCATCGCGTTCGGCATCGACCGGCTGGCGATGCTGATCGGTGGCACCGACGCGATCCGCGACGTGATCGCGTTCCCCAAGACCACCAGCGCGCAGGACCTGATGACCGACGCGCCGAGCGTGGTCGATCCGAAGCAGCTCGCCGAACTGCACGTGCAGGTGCGTCACGAGGGCTGAGCTTTTTAGCCACTTGAGTCAAGGGGGTGTCGGCGCATGGCGGCGGCAAAACAGGGTTGTGCAGAAGAGAGGCTCCGCGAGGGCTGACGCAGAGACGTGGCGGATCGGGGAACGTTTCCCTAAACTTTTGTGATTTCAGGAATAACGGAGCGCCCTCATGGGACGTGGTCCTTCCATCGCCGGCCGCAAGAACGCGCAGGACGCCAAGCGCGGCCAGGTCTTCACCAAGCTGGTGCGCGAAATCATGGTCGCCGCACGCACCGGCGGCGGCGACGTCAACGGCAACGCGCGCTTGCGCAGCGCGGTGGACAAGGCCATCGCCGCGTCGATGCCCAAGGACAACATCGAGCGCGCAATCAAGAAGGCCACCGGTGAACTCGAAGGCGTGGTCTACGAGGAACTGCATTTCGAAGGCTACGCGCCGGGCGGCGTCGCGGTGCTGGTCGAATGCGTCACCGACAACCGCCAGCGCACCATTTCCGACGTGCGCCACGCCTTCACCAAGTTCGGCGGCAATCTTGGCACCGACGGCTCGGTGGCGTACCTGTTCAAGAAGATCGGCGTGCTGTCGTACGCCGGGGGCGCGGACGAAGAAAAAATCACCGACGCCGCGATCGAGGCCGGTGCGGAGGACGTGAAGGTGTGGCCGGAAGACGGCCAGATCGACGTGATCACCACGCCGGAATCGTTCGAAGCCGTGCGCGAAGCGATGGAGAAGGCGGGATTGAAGCCGGATCACGCCGAGGTGACTATGCGCGCCGAACTCGACGTGCCGGTCGCGGCCGACCAGGTCGAGGCGGTGCAGGGCCTGCTGGCACGGCTGGACGAACTCGACGACGTGCAGGCCGTGCATTCCAACGCGGACCTTCCGGCGGGCTGACCGTGCATCCGGCGCGGCCGCTGCGCATCCTCGGCATCGATCCCGGCAGCCAGCGCACCGGCGTCGGTATCATCGAGGCCGATGCCGCGGGCAAGCTGCATTGCGTGTTTCGCGCGACGCTGCAGGTGGCGGGCGAGGAGACCTTCCCGTTGCGCCTTAAACGCATCTATGACGAACTCTCGGCCATCATCCAGGCACAGGCGCCCACCGAAGCGGCGGTCGAACGCGTGTTCATGGCCAGGAACGCCGATTCCGCGTTGAAGCTCGGGCAGGCGCGCGGCGCCGCGATCTGCGCGGCGGTCGGGTGCGGATTGCCGGTCAGTGAATACGCGCCCAACGCCGTCAAGCAGGCCGTGGTCGGCAAGGGCCACGCCGGCAAGGAGCAGGTGCAGCACATGGTCGGAATCCTCTTGAACGTGCGCGATCCGTTGCAGGCCGACGCGGCCGACGCCCTCGCGATTGCGATCACGCATGCGCACCTGCGCGCCAGCGAAGCGCGCACTGGCATTGCGCTCGCGGCTTGGGGACGGCGTCGATGATCGGCCGTCTGCGCGGCACGCTGGTCACCAAGCGCCCGCCCTGGGTGCTCGTCGAAGTCGGCGGCGTCGGCTACGAACTGGAAGTGCCGATGTCCACGCTGTACGACTTGCCGGATGTCGGCAAGGAAGTGAGCCTTTTGACGCATTATGCGCACAAGGAAGACACCGTCGCGCTGTACGGTTTCCTTCGCGACGACGAACGCAACCTGTTCCGCGACTTGCAGAAGGTTTCCGGCATCGGTGCGCGCATCGCGCTGG
>DASZTT010000258.1:0-21153 GCA_035547895.1 Rhodanobacteraceae bacterium | reverse complement strand
GCCGTTGCGCAAATGCTCGCGCGCGCTGCGCACGATCGCGCGAATCGCGTCGAGGCCATCGGCACCGGATGCCAGCGCGGCTGCGGGCTCGAAGCGGAGGTCGCCTTCGCGCAGGTGCGGGTCGCCTTCCGCGATGTAGGGAGGGTTGGAAACGATCACGTCCAGATGTTCGCCGGCCAGAGCGGCGTACCAGTCGCCCCGCCGGAACTCGACATTGTCGATGCGAAGCCGCGCGGCGTTGCCACGCGCGACGTCCAGCGCGTCGTCACTGGCATCGGTCGCGATCATGCGTGCCTGCGGGCGCGCGCGCGCGATGGCCAGCGCGATGGCGCCCGAGCCCGTGCCGAGGTCGGCCACGCGACAATCGGCATCGGCCGGAATGCGCTGCAACGCGAGATCGACCAGCACTTCGGTTTCGGGGCGTGGGATCAGCACGCCGGGCGCCACCCGCAACTCGATGTCGTGGAATCCGCGCGTCCCGATGAGGTAGGCGACGGGCTCGCCGCGTGCGCGGCGTTCGATCAAATCCCGGAACGCGCCTGCCTGCACGGCATCGACCACGTCTTCCTGATGCGCGATGAGCCATGCATCGGACACGCCCAGCACATGCCGAAGCAGCAGCGTGGCTTCGCGCCGCGCTGCGTCGCCGGGCAATGCGCGCGCGCCCTCGTCGAGCAGATCACGTGCGTGCATCATTCCGTTCCGGCGCGACGCGCTCCGCCAAAGTCGGCTTGGGAGAAGGCGGAGCCGGCTTCCAGTAGCCACCACTCATCCACGCATGGAAACCCCAGCGCAGCCAGCTGATCAACGAGTTGGCCAGCCACAGCGCCCATGCAAGCATCGCCAGCTTGTAGCACCACAGCGGCAGCGTGAATGCACCCGCCCGCGGCAACGCGCCGAGGCTCTGGTCCGCGAACCAATGCAGCGACCATGCACCGGAGTCGCCCCCCGTGATGCGCATGTCCGGCTGGCCCAGCAGGCCTTGCGGGACCGAGGCGATCAGGCACAGCAACGCCACCACCGTGAGGATCGCGATGAGGACCTGCAAGGTGTTGAATGGCGTCCGTGTCAACGCCAGCATCCGCTCGCTGCGCGCGCGCACGCCGAGCACGATCAACCATGCCGCGACCAACACATACGCCGCCCAGGCAAAGGTGGAGAAGCCGAGCCCGAGCAACAGCCAGTGCCACCAACGCAAGGGCGTCGGCGCAAACCGCGCCAGGACGACGGCGACCAGCAGCAACACCGCCAATTGCGACCAGTACAACACCGCCGGTCCAGCTTGCGGCCCCCACGTCCACAGCACCCAACGGTCGTGCGGCAACGTCAGCGACGTGCCCATGTTCGCCGCTGGCGCGTCGAGCGCGACGGCCGGCGTCCGCGACAACATGCCCAGCGAGGATGCTTCACGGAAGCGCAGCACGAAGGTTTGCGTGCCCGGTTGCACGGGCAGCGCGACATGGCCGTCGTGCAGATTCAGTTCCAGCGGCTGGCCTTCGCGTTGTGCACCCAGCAGGTGCGCATCGGGCGGCAGATCGATGCCCTGCTCCCCGCCACGGGTGCTGCGGGTCGAGAGTGTCAGCGTGGATTCCAGCGCGTGTTCGCCGCGCGTGGTGTCCAGCGCCACGCGATCGAATGCGACGCTGTTCCCGGATACCGCCGCGGGACGGGTGATGCGCACCTGCAAACTTTCGCCCGGCAGCGGGCGGAACACATGGGTGCCGTCATCGCTTGCGGATTCCGGCACGCCCGCGAACCCGAGATGCAGCAGCGGTGCGCTGGCGATGCGCCATGTTTCGGCACGCTCGCCCAGCGCTGGCGCGCGCAGCTCGAGGGAACTGCCCGCATCCAGACTGCTCGACCACCGCGCGTCATTTTGGCCGGGGCCGAACGTGACCTGCACGCGTCCATTTTCCACTTTCAATCCCGCGTCGCTGACGTGCTCGCCGGCGAGCAGCGGCAGGTTGACGGTGAATCCGCCCTGCGCCGGCGAAATGCGCGTCGCGACATTGTCGACACGCGAATCCAGTCCGATCGCGATGCTGCGCGTCAGTTTCACGTAGGGCGGGAACGCCTGCGCCGGCATCGCGTTCGGGCTGGCCTTGTCCGCGACGCGTTCGCGCGTGAGCGTCAGCGTATCGGACAGCAGATGCGCGCCGTCGACGCCGGCGACGTCCCATCCGGGCGACGAGACCCGCACGTTCGGAGGTGGCATCGGAAAATGCAGCGCCGCGCTGTCGCTGTCGCCCGGCAACTGGAAATCCAGCGCAACGCGATGCACGCCGCGATCCAGCGCGATCCACATCGTGCCGTTGCGGTTGGCGAGTCCGGGCGCGGGTTTGCCGTCGAGCGAAACACCGCGGAGCGCCGCTGGTGCGTCCATGTGCGGCAGCGGGAAGGCCAGGCGCGTGTCGGCGTCGGCCTCGACGGTGACCTCCAGCGACCCTTGTTGCATGGCGACCTGCGCCAGCGGTGACGATGCACAATCGGGCATGCATTGTGGCGCTTCCAGCAGGCGCGCCTGCAACTCCGACAGCAATTGCGGCGAAGGCGTCGACTGCGCGCGCGCTGGCGGCGCCAGCGCCGCCAGCAACAACAGGCTGGCAATGCCGGCTGCGCCACGACTCGCACGGCCCGCGAATTTCGCCTTCAGGTCGAACGCGCGCGCGAGCGCGGCGAGCCATGCCACCAGCAGCGCCAGCATCACGACGCGCAGGATTCGAGTTGCCCACGCGGGCAGGATCACCAGCCGCCATGTTTGCTGCACGGTGACCGGACCGCTCCAGCCGAGACTGTAGCTGCGGCCATAGTCCGACCAGTCGGGCAAACCCGGCCCCGACTGCACGACGACGTTCGGCGGATAACCCGCTGCGCCGATGGTGTCGGCAGCCTGGACCTTCGCCCCCGTCACCACGACGGATTGCAACGTTTGCGAACTCGGCGCGACGTCTGCGGGCGGTGGCGGCGGAGGCGCTGGAGGGGGCGGAGGAAGTGCCGCGGGCGCCGGCGCTGCCGGTGTGGACATCACGGATTGCTCCTGCAGCGGCTTCATTTTCGGAGCACGCAGTGCCGCATCGGCCGGCGGCGACGGAATGAATTCAGCCTGCGCGGCCGTCGCGACAACTGCGCGCTCGGGTCCAACCCACGCGAAGCCGCTGTTTTCAAGTTGAGGATGCAAGGTGTCGCGCAGTTGCATCGCCGCGAACGGAAGCGTGGCCAGTACCGCCAGCACCAGCATCACGGCACTCGCGACGCGTGCAACCTTGCGCAGGCTGCCATCCGGCAGCACGCGCGCTATCAAGCCGAACACGACCGCGAGTGCAGGTGTCCAGCGCGGCGCCCCCGGTTCGCCGTGCGACAGCACCACGAATGCCAGTGCCACCAGTGCCCATTGCCAACCCAGCAATCGCCACGCCAGCAACGCGATCAATACCGCCACGAACAAGTCGAGCAGGTTCCAGCGCGCGACCCAGCTGTCGGGCGAACGATCCGCACCGGGCGCGCCCAGCAAGCGATAGCCGTAAGGCAGGTGCAAGGTGGCGGCGACGCTGTCCAGCGTTTGCGTCCAGCCGCCGGTGGCGGATTGTACGCCACCATGGCCGTGGAGGCGCAGACCTGCGCGCAGATCGAGATCGTGCGTGCGCAACTCGACGCCGCGTGTGCCGGGCTTGTCACCTTGCGTCACCAGCAGCGGCGTGCCGTCGGCCAGGTTTGCATTTTCGAGCGACCAGGGTTCGGCCACGTCCAGTCGATCGGCGCTGCGCAAGGTTCCGGTGAGCTGGTCGGCGGCGGTCATGCCACCCCCATCGAAATCCAGCCACAATTCGCGCTGCAGGCGAAGCTGGTCACCCGCATTGGGACCAAGCCCACGGGCGCGTTGCTGGACATCCAGCACCGTACCTTCGGCCATCACGAACGCCGGCAGATCGCGCCAATCCGATGGAACGTTCGCCTGCGCTGGATCGATCGGCTGCGGCCCGGCCACGCGCGTGGTGCGCAGCGCCGGCGCGTCGGCATAACTCCAGATTTCCTGTTTCGGCCATGGCCCAGGCGGTGCCTTGAACGCGAGCTTCGCCAGCGGCGAGGTACCACGCGCGGCCAGGGTGAGCGACCAGTCGCCTGGCCGCAGTTGCACGCGCAGCCGGCCATCGGGATCGAGCCGCGCAGGCAGGTCGCCATCGAGCGCGGTGGCGACGAAACCCTGCGGCAGCACCGGTCCCAGCAATTGTTCGCGTGCGCTGCCCGCGACGTTCAGGCGGATCGTGGTTGCGAGTGTCGGCGGCACGCCGTCCGCGAGCCGCCGGAACACACGCAAGCTCAGCGAATCCGCCTGGCGCTGGTGTTCGGTAACCGGACCCAGCGTGATCGAGTCGCCGTCGCGCTCGGGTTGTGGGATCGTTGCGCCGTCCACCTTCAGATCGACCAGGGCGATCGAGGACGGCAATTGCAATCGTGCAGGCCGTTCGTTCCAGACGAGGTCGCCCTGCACCGCGTAGTCGCCTGCGGCCAGCCGCAATGCCGGCGCGCCGTTGTGGTCCAGTACCACGGCCGGCGCGTTTCCCGTCCGCACATTCTGCGGCCACGCATCGCGGCTCCCGGGTAGTGTCACCCAGCTTTCCGCATCGACGTGGATTTGGAACTGGAAATGCGCGCCGGACTTGTCAGCGTCCAGCGCGAGCCGTCCGGGCCAGACGCATTCCCGCTCATCGCCGTCACCCGGCGTGGCCAGCATCGGGCAGGTCTGCTGCTCGTGTCCGTGCAGCACCCACGCTTGCCAACCTTGCAGCGCCGGCGGGACGGACTGTGCCGCAGCACCGGACGCACTGCCGCACAGGACAAGCAAGCACACCCACCCCCATGCATGGCGCATCGTCGTCCCCATCGCTATGTGCCGGGGCCGAGTGTAACGGACGGCGCGATGACAACGCGCGTCCGTGGGTTGCGGGGCACCGCCCTGTTCGCGGCGGGGTTCCGCCACGAACAGAGCGCCGGCTCATTGCGTCATTGCGTGATCGACGCTGCGTTCTGATGGGCTTTCAGCGCGCTGCACAGCACGATCTCCTCGTTCGTCTGCGCGAGACCGCGCTGGATGCCCGGCACCTGGCCCAGCTTCGGCTTGAAATAGTTTTCCACGCGCCGGGCCTCGGCATCCGAACAGCCACCGCCGGCCGCGAGACCCGGCAGGTAACCGCCGGAGAACACGCCGGTGCGTGCGACGATCTTGTCGTAGTGCGCGGTGAACCAGTTCCACAGGCCGTCGCGCTGTGCGACGGTGTCACGGCCGCCGCGCAGGATCATCGCCATTTCGCCGACCTTGACCTGCGGCGACAATGCGAAGTCGCGCGCCACGTCGGCTTCGGCGCCCTGCGCATGGCTGAGCGCACCGAGCATCGCATTGCGACGAACCGGATCGGTCGTTTTCGGAATGGCGGCGATCAGTTCATCGAGAGCGGGCTTGCCCTGCTCTTCCACCGCCACCGACAGCGCGGTACGCAGAAGATCCGGGTTCGCCGCCATCAGATCGGGCAGGCCATCCTTGCCGGGTTTCAACGCCGCCTCGCCCTGCTTCAACAGCGCCGCGCGCACGGAAGGCACCTTGAAGTCGAGGCCCAGCGTGTTCGCGAGCGCGGTGCGCATCAACACGTCGTCGGCCGACTCGCCGTCGCGACGCTGGTAGCCCAGCGCTTCGAGGCGCGGCAGGTACGCCTTCGACACCGTTTCGCGAATGGCGGCTTTCTGCGCGTCGGTCTGCGCTTCGTGGTCGTAGATCCATTCGACCGTATCCAGCGGCGCCAGCGCGATCTGGCGCACCTTGGACGGCGCCAGCTCGCGCATCGCGGCCAACACTTCGGTGGCGTCCATGTCGCCGCGCTGGAACGCCGCGTCGACGGAATCGGCAAACGCCAGTTGCTCGCCGTCGCTGCGTTGCGCGATCACCCTGGTGAGCGCGGCGCGATCGGCCTTGGCCATCTCGTAGCGGTAGTAGCCGTCGCCGTTGGCGTTCGGCATGTACCACGCCGGACACTGGCCGCCATCGATCTTCATCTCCGCCGACTTGGTGCTCAGCATCTGGCACTGCACGCCGCCCGGGAAACGCACGCAGACCGGCACGCCCCATAGCCGGTCCGGATCGCCCGACGAACCCAGCGGCAGGTAGCGGCTCTGCGTCAGCTCCAGCACCGCACCGCCCTTGGTGTTGCAATCGAGCCTGGTCGACACCAGCGGCACGCCGTTCTGGTCGAGGAAACTCCTGAACGCCTTCTTGAAGGCTTCGCCCTTGCCCGCCGCGGTGGCGATGGCATTCACCAGGTCGTCCGCGTTGGCATTGCCGAACGCGTGCGCCTTGATGTAGGCCTGCATGCCCTTCTGGAACACCTCGGGGCCGACGAAGTTCTCGAACATTCCGATGACGGCCGCGCCCTTCTGGTAGGTGATGCCGTCGAACGCGGTTTCGATGTCGCCGTTGCCGGTGATCGGCTGGCGGATCATGCGCGCGCTGATCAGGCTGTCGTTCTGCATCGCACCCTGGCCGCCGCCGATGCGGCTGAGGTGCGCGTGCCAGTCGGGATGGATCTCGCCCTCGATCTTCTGCTGCATCCAGGTCGCGAAGGCTTCGTTCAACCAGATGTCGTTCCACCACGCCAGCGTGACGGTGTCGCCGGTCCACTGGTGCGCCATCTCGTGCGCTTCGACGTTGAAGGTGCTGCGCACCGCACTGGGCGCGGAATCCTTGTCGAGCAGCAGCAGCCAGTCGCGGTAGGTGATGAGGCCCGCGTTCTCCATCGCGCCCGCCGAGAAATCGGGCAGCGCGGCGAGGTCGAGCTTGCCGAACGGATAGCCGAAACCGTAATAGGCTTCCTCGTGTTCGATGATGCCCGGTGCCATCGCCAGCGCGCGCTGCATCTTCGGGCCGTTGCCCTTGGTGGCGATGCCGCGCACCGGCACCGGCGTCGAGCGCCACTGGTTCGGCGGAATGGTCGGGCCGTTCACGATGTCCCACGGACCCACCGCCCACGCGTACAGATAGGTCGGCAGCGGTTTCGTCTGTGCGAAGGTGATCGTCTTCCAGCCCGCGCCCGAAGGTTTGGTGCCGGTCTCGGCGGCATTGGCGACCGCCTTGTCGGCGTCGGGAATCGTCAGCGCCAGATCCAGCGGCGCCTTGAAGCCCGGCTCGTCGAAGCACGGGAACGCGAGCCGCGCGCTGATCGGCTCCATCTGCGTCATCGCGTACGCGTCGCCGGCGAACACCACCTTGTAATAGCCCTGCAGGGTAGCGTTGTACGCCGCGGTGAAGTCGAACTTCAGCTTGATCTTCTGCGGCTGCAGCGTGGTGCCGAAATCCACGCGCGCGACGCCCGCCTGCTCGGCGTCCTTCGTTACCGCGCCGTCGTATTTGCCGGTATGCGTCTTGCCGTGTGCGTCGGTGACGGTGACGCTGGAAACCTTGAGGTCCTTGCCGTGCAGCCAGAGGTAATCCGATGCCTTCTTCAGATCCACCGCGATGGTGACGGTGCCGCTGTAACCCGCCTGCTTCGGGTCACTCTTGATCGCGAGGTCGTAGGACTCCGGCACCGCCCAATCGGGAAGGCGCGTCATCGGCGGCGTCTGCGCGGCTTCAGTCGCGCGTTGCGGCGCCGTCCGTGGCGGCTTCGCCAGCGCCACACCGGCGCAGGCCAGCAGGCCCACCATCGCTGCCTTGTAGATCGTCCGCATCGCGTTTGCACCCCGTGCCGAAAGAACAGCGCACGAGTGCAACATGCAAGCGCGCGCATGGCAAGTGACGGAAGTCCTGCCGCGGCGCCGCGCCATGCGCAATCTGATATTCAAATAACATTGACATGATCATGTGATCCTAGTAACAATCGGCGCACCAGCGGTTCGTCGCCATGTTTCGGGAGGGTGGTCCATGAACACCAGGCGCAACGGGTTATCGCTTCTTTCTGCCGCGATCGCCGCGGCGCTGCTCTCGGCTCCACTGGCGCATGCGCAGAACGCGCCGGCGGATCAGAACGCCACGACCTCGACGGCGAGTTCCGGCACCGTCACCACGCTCGGCACCATCGTCGTCACCGCCAACCGCCGCGACGAAACGCTGCAGAAGGTGCCGATGGCGGTGTCGGCGCTGACCTTCCACGACATCCAGCGCCAGCACCTGCAGGACTTCTCCGACTACGCAGCGAACGTGCCGGGCCTGGACGCGATAACGCTCGGTCCGGGGATGACCGAGCTCAGCATCCGCGGCATCGCTTCGGGATCCCAGCAGCCCAGCGCCTCTGTCGGGGTGTACGTGGACGAAACCCCGTTCGGCTCCAGCAGCGTGTTCGCCGTGGGCTCCGCGTTGACGCCGGACCTCGATCCCGCCGACGTCGAACGCATCGAAGTGCTGCGCGGGCCGCAGGGCACGCTGTACGGCGCGGGCGCGCTGGGCGGCGTGATCCGGTTCATCACCATCCCGCCCGATACCGAAACCTATTCCGGCCGGGTGCAGGTCGGCGGCAGCAGCGTCGATGGCGGCGGCAACGGTTTCGACGTGCACGGGATGTTCAATTTGCCGCTGGTCAAGGACAAGCTGGCGATCCGCGCGAATGTCTACGACGAAACCGATCCCGGTTTCGTCGACGATGCCGGGCGCGGCAAGACCGACATCAACGAAAGCAAGATCAAGGGCGGGCGCGTGTCGCTGCTGTGGACGCCTACCGACAGGACCTCGGTGCGCGTGACCGCGCTGGCGCAAAACCTCTCCGCCGCGGGTTCCGCGACCGTGGCCCTCGACCCCGACACGCTGCAGCCGGTTTATGGCGACTTGCAGCAGCGCAGCGCCGAGCTGGGCGGCGATGCCTTCGACGCGCATTACCGGCTTTACAACGTGACACTCAACACCGACTTCGGCTGGGCCAAGCTGATGTCGTCGACCAGCTACAGCACGCTCGATGCGGTGACCAACACCGACGCGACTTCGCTGCTGTTCCTCGGACCGCAGCGACCCGGTGGCCCGTACTACGGGACATTGGAACAGGCCATCATCCCGCAGACCAAGGCCACCCAGGAATTCCGCCTGTCGTCACCGAAATCGCAAACGGTGGAATGGCTGGGTGGCGTGTTCTGGACCCGCGAAACCGGCAACAACGCGCAGAACGTCTACGCGAGCGACTACTACAGCGGAACGCCGCTTCCCTCGCCGCTCGGCATTCCCATCGGCGGCGATTTGCAGCCGAGCACCTACGAGGCCTACGCCGCGTACGGCAGCATCACCTGGCACGTCACGGACCGTTTCGACCTGGAAGCGGGCCTGCGCTACAGCCACGACAAGCAGCACTACACCGAAATCGGATACGGGCTTCTGTTCGGCGGCGTGCCGCCGACCGTGTTGCTCGACAAGCGTTCTTCCGACAGCAGCACCACGTTCTCGTTGACGCCGACGTTCCACATCGACGACAACCACATGCTGTATGCGCGGATCGCATCCGGCTTCCTGCCCGGCGGTCCGAACATCGTCCCGGTCGGCGTGCCCAACGTGCCGGCGACCTTCAGTCCGACCAAACTCACCAACTACGAGTTGGGCCTGAAATCGACGTCGGCCGATGACCGGCTGATGGTGGACTTGTCGGCGTACTACATTGACTGGACCAAGATTCCGCTGACCACCTTCGAGAACAATTTCACCTTCCTGACCAGCGGCGGACAGGCCCAGAGCAAGGGACTGGAAGCCACCGTCGCGTGGATTCCCGCGCAGGGCCTCAGGTTGTCGGCCAATGCAGCCTACAACGACGCCACCTTGACCAAGGACGCGCCGTATCCCTCCAACGGGAAGCGCGGCGACCCGTTGCCCTACGCTCCGCAATTCACGCTCGGTCTCAACGGTGATTACGACTTCGCGCTGGGTGGCGGCTGGCACGGCTACGTGGGCGCGAGCTACCGATACGTCGACGAACGCTCGACCGACTTCGCGTTCAGCTATCCGATTCCCGGCGTGCTGCCGCCGTTGCCGTCGAGCCCGACCATCCCGGGCTACCACACCATCGATTTGCGCGCGGGCGTGAACCGTGACCAGTGGAACATCGACGTCTACGTCAAGAACCTGACCAACCAGCGCGGCATCGTGCAGGCGAGCACCTTCCAGAACTACGTGCCGGTCGCGGGAGAACTCAATCCGGTCACTGGCAGATTGGAAGACAACGCCACGATCATCACGCCGCGCATGTTCGGCATTTCGGTCAGCCGGAATTTCTGAGCCGCGGCTTCACCGTTTCGATGCGCGGAGCGAACGGTTCCGCTCCGCGCCCATACGCTTGAGGAGACATGTCATGTTGAAGCGCCTAGCCTCGCTGCTGCTGGTCCTTGGCGTATGCGCGCCGTGCCTTGCGCAAGTCCCGTCCGCCATCACCCACCAGCCGGCGCCGGCAACATCCACGGCGCAACCTGCCACGTCGGCGCCGCCGGCCGAAACGGCGGGTTCGACGGCGACCGGTGCGACGCCGACCCTCGACGCCGCCGACCTGCGCACGTTCTTCGACGGGCTGGTGCCGTACATGCTGAAGCGCAACGACATCGCGGGCGCCGTGCTCGTCGTGGTCAAGGACGGCAAGCCGATTTTCGCGCAGGGCTACGGCTATGCCGATGTCGCCAAGCGCACGCCGGTGGTCCCGGACAAGACGCTGTTCCGGATCGGTTCGGTCTCCAAGCTGTTCACCTGGACCGCGGTGATGCAGCTCGTCGCGGCCGGCAAGATCGATCTCGACGCGGACATCAACCAGTATCTCGACTTCAAGATCCCCGAGAAATTCGGCAAGCCGATCACGATGCGCGACCTGATGACGATGACGCCCGGGTTCGCCGAAGTGATCCGCGACCTGATCTTCGCTTCGCCGCGGAAACCGTTCGCACTGCGCCAATACCTGGTCGACCGGATGCCGCCGCGGATCCTGCCGCCCGGCAAGGTGGTCGCGTATTCGAATTACGGCGCCACGCTTGGCGGCTACATCGTGCAGCGCGTGTCGGGCGAACCGTTCGACCAGTACGTCGAAGACCACATCCTGAAGCCGCTGGCAATGTCGCATTCGACCTTCGTGCAACCGCTGCCGCCCGAGCTGGCCGGCGATCTCGCGACCGGCTACATCACCGCCACCGACAAGACCACGGTGCCGTTCGAAGTGGTCGAGCCCTATCCGGCGGGCTCGTTCACGTCGAGCGCGACCGACATGGCGAACTTCATGATCATGCAATTGCAGGATGGCCGGTTCGACGGCAAGACCATCCTGCCTGCCGCCACCGCGCAACTGATGCACAGCCCGCATTACAGCGCGGCGCCGGACATGAACGGCTACGACTTCGGTTTCTACCGCGAGAACCGCAACGGCCTGCGCATCATCGGGCATGGCGGCGACACCCTCGCCTTCCATTCCGACCTGCATTTGCTGCTCGACAAGGACATCGGCGTGTTCATGTCGTTCAACAGCGCCGGCAAGGCCCCGAACGGCACGGCCGAGAGCGTGCGCACCGAACTGTTCCGCGCCTTCCTCGACCGCTATTTCCCGTACACCGTGCCCGAGCAGGCCACCGTCGCCACCGCCAAGCAGGATGCGGCGCGCGTGGCCGGCTGGTACTGGGCCAGCCGCCGCGAGGACAGCGCGTTGCGGCTGATCTTCAGCCTGGGCCAGGCCAAGGTCGCGGCACTGCCGGACGGCGACATCACCGTCAACATGCTGAAGGATCCGTCCGGCGCCATGAAACACTGGCGCGAGATCGGTCCGCTGCTGTACCAGGAAGTGAACGGACAGTCGCGGCTGCGCTTCGCCACGAATCCCGACGGCTCGATCAAGTGGTGGACCACCGATGATTTTCCGCCGGTTGAAGTATTCCAGCCGGTCTACGGCCTGCAACAACACGGCTGGTTCGTGCTGCTGACCCAGATCGCGATTGCGGTGCTGGTGCTGACGGTGCTGGTCTGGATCGGCGGCGCGATTGCGCGGCGGCGTTTCGGGCGCAGGCCGCTGATGGCGACCACGGATCGATTCGCATTGAACCTTGCATCAAGGATCGGCGTATGTCTGATGCTGGCGGTCGTGATCGGCTGGCTGTTGCTGCTGACGGCGTTCTCCAAGCCGATGGCCCTGATGTACAGCAACTTCACCAGCTGGCTGGTGGTGCTGTACGTGCTGGGCGTGCTGGGGATCCTCGGCGGCATCGCGATCGTGCTGGAGGCGATCTCGCGGATCGTGCGCGGGTCGGGCGGCTGGCTGGTGCGCGTCTCCGAGTTCGTGCTGGGCCTGTGCGCGATCTACGGCATCTGGGCGATCGTCGCGTACGGCCTGGTCAATTTCAATTTGCAGTACTGACGGATAACCGTGGCCGCGAACGAAGACGCCAGCGCCGAACTCGATGCGGCCGGTTATACCCAGCAGCTCGATCGCCGGCTGAAACTGCGGCACTTGCTGGTGTACGGCATGGTGTTCATCGTGCCGATCGCGCCGGTCGCGGTGTACGGTTTCGTCGCGCACGCCAGCCAGGGCATGGTGCCGCTGGTTTACCTGGTCGGCATGGTCGCGATGTTCTTCACCGCGCTCAGCTACAAGCAGCTGAGCGCGGAGTTCCCGTTCGCGGGTTCGGTGTACGCGTACGTGCGGCGCGGCATGAATCCGTTCCTGGGCTTCGTCGCGGGCTGGATGATCCTCGCGGATTACCTGCTGGTGCCGGCGGTGATCTACATCTTCGTGTCGAACTGGATCGGCGGGCTGGTGCCGGGCGTGCCGCACTGGGTGTGGATCGTCGCGCTGCTGGCGGTCAACACCGCGATCAACGTGCTGGGCGTGCGCCTGCAGTCGCGCGCGCATTTCGTGCTGCTGGCCCTCGAACTGGCCGCGCTGGCGATCTTCGTGGTGCTGGCGATCCGCTTCGTGTTCGTGCTCGGTCAGGGCACCGGCGGCTTTTCCTGGGCGCCGCTGTACCAGCCGGGACACCTGAGCTGGAGCTTCATTGCGACGGCGACCACGATCGCCGCGTTGAGCTTCCTCGGTTTCGACGCGATCAGCACATTGGCGGAGGAATCCCGTGAACCGCGGCGCGACGTCGGCACCGCGACGGTGCTGACGCTGCTGGTGCTCGGTGCGCTGTTCGTGCTGCAAACCTGGCTGGCCGCGCTGGCGCATCCGGACTACGCCAACCTCGACGACAACCTCGGGTTCTTCCAGATCGCGCGTGACGTCGGCGGCACCGCACTTTTCGTGCTGTTCGTCGTGGTGAAGGCCCTGGCGAGCGGCGTCGCCAGCGCGCTGGCCTCGCAATCGGCGATCTCGCGGATCCTGTTCGCGATGGGCCGCGACCGCGCCCTGCCCTTCGGCGGATTTCTCGCGAAGGTGGACGCGCGCTTCAAGACGCCGGCCAACGCGATCGCGTTCGTGGCGGTGCTGTCGCTGGTGCTCGCGCTGAGCGTGCCCATCGTGGTGTTGCTGCAGCTCGTGAATTTCGGCGCGCTCACCTCGTTCCTGCTGCTCAACCTTTCGGTGCCGGCGTATTTCTGGCTGCGCCGCGGCCAGCGCACGCGCCCGTTCACCCATCTCGTGTTGCCGCTGTGCGGACTGGCGATCGTCGGTTTCATCTTCACCGGATTTGATCGCACCACGTTCCTGTTCGGCGGTGCATGGCTGGTGATCGGGCTTCTGACGGCGACCTTCAGGCGCCAGACTTCCCTTCCGCTTGGAACTTCGCCATGACACGCACGTTGCGGACGACGTTGGCACTGATGCTCGCGTGCGCCTGCGGTTCCGCATTCGCGCAGGTACCGCAGCCGGAGCCGCACGAACCGGCCGCGGAGAACGCGCAATCCGCCGCCTCGCCGCACGCGCTGACCGCCAACGATCTCTCCACGTTCTTCGGCGGCATGATTCCGTACATGCTGGCGCGCGGCGACATCGCCGGCGGCGTGTTCGTCGTGGTGAAGGACGGCCACGTGTTGTTCGCGCACGGCTACGGTGTTGCCGACGTGAAAACCCGGGTGCCGGTGTCGCCGGCAGACACGCTGTTCCGGATCGGTTCGGTGTCGAAGCTGTTCACCTGGACCGCGGTGATGCAACTGGTCGAGCAGCACAAGCTCGATCTCGATCGCGACATCAACGACTACCTCGATTTCAGGATCCCGCCGCGCTTCGGCCAGCCGATCACGCTGCGCGACCTGATGACGCACACGCCCGGCTTCGAGGACACCGCGCGCGACCTGCTTCCGGAAACGCCCGCCGGCACCGACCTCGCGCAGTATCTCAAGGCGCACGTCCCGGCGCGCATCTTTCCGCCGGGCAAGATCGTCGCGTATTCCAATTACGGCGCGGGCCTCGCGGGTTACATCGTGCAGCGCGTGTCGGGCGAACCGTTCGACGAGTACATCCAGCGCCACATCCTCGAACCGCTCGGCATGCGCCATTCCACCTTCGCGCAACCGCTGCCGGCGAACCTGGCGCCGCTGCTCGCGAAGGGATACGCAGCGGCCTCGGACGGCGACGCCAAGCCCTTCGAACTGGCCAATCCCGCGCCCGCCGGGGCGATGACCTCGTCGGCACTGGACATGGCGAACTTCATGATCGCGCAACTGCAGGACGGCCGCATCGGCGATACCCGCATCCTGTCGCAGCAAACGGCCGAGCGGATGCACAGCCTGCAACACACGTCGGCAGCGGGCCTCAACGGCTTCGACCTCGGCTTCTACCAGGAAAACCACAACGGCCAGCGCATCATCGGCCACGGCGGCGACACCATCGTGTTCCACAGCGACCTGCACCTGCTGCTGGACGCGAACGTCGGCCTGTTCATGAGTTTCAACTCCGCGGGCAGGAACGGCGCGGTCAGCGACGTGCGCGGCGCGATTTTCCGTGCGTTCCTCGATCGCTATTTCCCGTGGCACGTTGCGCCGGAACCGACCTGGAAAGATGCAAAAGCCGACGCCGCGCGGGTGACGGGTTCGTACGAGTCCAGCCGCCGCAACCAGAGCGCGCTGCGCTTCCTGTACCTGCTGGGACAGGCCAGCGTGCGGGCACAGCCGGACGGCACGCTCACGGTGTCCGCGCTGACCGACGATGCCGGCAATCCCCTGCACTGGCGCGAGATTGGCCCGTTGCATTACCGCGAAGTCAATGGCCAGGCGCTGCTGGATTTCGTCGCCGATGCACGTGGGCGCATTCTCTATCTGGCAACCAGCGAAAATCCGGCGTCGATCCTGCAGCGCATGCCGGCCCGCTTCAGCCCGGCGACCTTCGGACCGCTGCTGGGCGTCGCGCTCGTGGTCCTGCTGGCCACGTTGCTGGTCTGGTTCGTCGGATGGGCGATCCGCCGCCGCTACGGGGGCACGCTGACGCTGACGCCCGCGCAGCGCACCACGCGTCTGCTGTCGCGGCTGGGCGTGGTGGCGTGCGTCACCGTGGTGCTCGGATGGTTGCTGTTCGTCGCCGTGATTTCCGCCAACGAACTCCTGCTGGTGCGCGGCGGCCTGACGCCGTGGATGTACCTGCTTTACGTGCTGGGCGCGCTCGCATTGTGCGGCGTGCTCGCGGTGCTGGCGAACGCGGCGGCCGCATGGTTCCCGCCGCGCCGCAGCCGCTGGGTGCGCGCAGGCGAAATCGTCCTCGCCCTCGCGAGCCTTTATCTGGCCTGGTTCATCGTGGCGTTCGGGCTGGTCAGCTTCAACGTCAAGTTCTGACGACCGACGATGAACGGCGAAGTCGCAAACAACAAGGAGATGACATGAGTGCCCCCCGATCCGTGAAGCTGCACGCCGCGATCGAGAAGCGCGCGATGAAGGCGCCGCTCCACATCACCGGCTACACCTTCACCGGCTTCGACGCGCTGGTGGTCACGCTGCACGAGGGCGGCTGGATCGGCCGCGGCGAGGCACAGGGCGTGTACTACAAGCAAGACAACCCGCCGGACATGCTGGCGCAGGTCGAAGCACTGCGCGAACGCATCGAACACGGCATCACCCGCGGCGAATTGCTGGACTGCCTGCCGCCCGGCGGCGCGCGCCACGCCCTCGACGCCGCGCTGTGGGATCTGGAAGCCAAGCGCAAGGGCGTCCCGGTGTGGAAACTGGCGGGCATCGATCCGCCGCGGCCGCTCACGACCACCTTCACGATCGGTGCCGACGAGCCCGCCACCATGGCCGGCCATGCGCGCGCGTTCGCCGATGCGCGTGCGCTCAAGCTGAAATTGACCGACGACGATCTCAACGCCGAACGCTTGCGCGCGGTGCGCGCGGCGCGGCCGGACGTCTGGATGATGGTCGATGCCAACCAGGGCCTCACCCGCGAATCGCTGGCGCGCCTGCTGCCGGCGCTGCAGCAATGCCGGGTTTCGCTGATCGAGCAGCCCTTTCCGCTCGGCAAGGACGGCTGGCTGGACGACCTGGACTGCCCGATCCGCATCGCCGTGGACGAAAGCGTGCAGGACCACACGGACCTCGCGCGCTTCGCCGGCCGCGTCGACACCATCAACATCAAGCTGGACAAGTGCGGCGGCCTCACCGAAGCGCTGGCGATGGCGAGCCAGGCGCGCGCGATGGGTTTCGACTTGATGGTCGGCAACATGTCCGGCTCGTCGCTGGCGATGGCGCCGGCGTTCGTGCTGGGCCAGCAATGCGCGGTGGTCGATCTGGACGGGCCGTTGTACCTGCGCGAAGACTGCGTGCCCGCCGCGCGCTACGAGCACGGCACCATCTGGTGCCCGGACGAACTCTGGGGTGGACCGCTGCCTGCCGCCGCCTGATGCGCGCTGCGGCGTCGCTAGTCGATAATTCCCGCGATGGCCCAGGACCTCAAAAAGAAACTCAAGAGCGGGTGGGAAGATTTCACGCCCTCCGAGCAGCGGCTGGCCGGCTATCTGCTGCAGAACCTCAAGAGCTTGCCGTTCGAGACGGCGGCGTCGCTGGGCCAGCGCGTCGGCGTCAGCGCGATGACGGTTGGCCGCTTCCTGCGCAAGCTCGGTTATGCCGGCGTGGCCGAAATGAAGGAAGAGCTTCGCGGCGACACGGCCTGGCTGAAGTATTACCACAGCCCGGCGCCGCCCCCCGAGGGTCCGGATGCCCGCGACGAAAACCTCGAGGCCGAAATCCGCGCGGTGTCGGCGGTCCATGCGCTGGCGCGCGGCGAGGAATGGAAGGCCATCGTGCACTTGCTGGCTTCGGCCGACCGCGTGTCGGTGGCGAGTTTCCAGTTGGGCCGCTTCCTCGGCCTGATGTTCTCGAGCTTGCTGCAGCAGGTCCGCCCGCATGTCGCCTTCGCGACCGGCGTGGACGGCGCCTACACCGACGTGCTGATCGATTCCACCGAAAAGAGCTGCGTCGTGCTGATCGACGAGCGCCGCTATTCGCGACACTTCCGGATCCTCGCCGGGGAAGTGGCGGCGCGCGGCATTCCCCTCGTGATCCTCACCGACGCCGAATGCTACTGGGCGCGCCAGATGACCCCGCACGTGTTGATGCTGCCGATCCAGCCGGGCCGCGCGTGGCACAGCTTCACCGCATTCGGCACACTGTTCAACCTGCTGCTGGGCGCGGTGATCCGCGCGCGCGGCACCGATGCGGTCTACGGACGCATCGAACAGATCACCGCGATGCGCCAGCAATTCATCGGCTTCAGCGGGCCTTCGCCCTCGCCCGAACCTGCGGGCGCAGCGCGCTCGCGCCGTGGGCGTCGAGGCGACGGCTGATCGTCAGTTGGTTGGATCAAGCAACTGCATTGCCCGATTCGCGGCGGCCATCCATGGCCCGCACCCAGAGGGTGTTTTCAACACCCGTCAGGCTGCTTCGCGGGTCGCGGTCTGACGCGCCGCATCCTGCTGCTCCAGCACCACCGCAACCGCGTGGATCACAGCCGCGATGCGCGCGGCGCTCTGCACCGCCTGCGTGGAAACGTCGTGCTTGCGCAGCGTCCGCTCGTGCGAAGCGACGCAACTGCCGCAGCCGTTGATGGCGGAGACGGCCACCGACGCGAGATCGAAATCGACCTTGTCGCAGCCGGGGTTGGCCATCGCGTTCATCCGCAGGCCGGCGCGCAGCGTGCCGTACTCGTCGTTCTCGACCAGATGCAGGAAGCGGTAGTAGATGTTGGTCATGCCCATCAGCGCAGCGGCGGTGCGCGCGCCGTCGAGTTCCTTCCCGGAGGCATGCTGCGAAGCGAACTCGGCGATTGCACCGGTCAGCGGCGCATGGCGCGATGCGATCGCGGACGCCAGCGCGACCAGCGCGATCTGTTTTTGCGAAAGACCCGGCGCACCGCCCTCGCTCAGCACCGATTCGAGGTTGAGGCGCAGGTCCTTGGCGTAGTCGGGCAGGCCCGACTTGATGCGGTCCAGACTCATGGTGTTCTCCTGTGGGAGGCGGTTCAAAGCGGCGGCGGGATTGCTCCCGCCGCCTGGGCGCCGCGCCGATGGAGGGGCATCGGCGCTGGCTGCACACGAACGCCTTACGCGGCCTTCAGGGTTTCTTCGCCCTTGTTCCAGTTGCAGGGGCACAGTTCGTCGGTCTGCAGCGCGTCGAGCACGCGCAGCACTTCCGACGGATTGCGGCCGACTGAACCCTCCGTGACGTACACGAAGCGGATCACGCCTTCCGGGTCGACCAGGAACGCGGCGCGCCGTGCGACGCCTTCGTCATCGAGGATGCCGAGCGCGCGGGTCAGGTCCTTGTTGATGTCGGCCAGCATCGGGAACGGCAGGTCGCGCAGGTCCTTGTGGTCACGGCGCCACGCCAGGTGCACGAACTCCGAGTCGGTGCTGGCGGCGAGGATCTGGCAATCGCGGTCCTTGAACTGTGCGTCAAGGTCGGCGAAGCCCTTGATTTCGGTCGGGCACACGAAGGTGAAATCCTTCGGATAGAAGAACACGCAGGTCCACTTGCCCTTGTAGGTGTTGTTGTCGATTTCGGTGAAGGCCTTGTCGAGGCTTTCGATGGATACGGTGGCCTTGAGGTTGAAATGCGGGAAGTTGTTGCCGACGGTAAGCATGGGAAGCTCCTTTGGGGTGGATGGTTGGGAAAAGCGGCGGGCGCCGCGCTTCGTGAACAAAGATAAGGCCTCGCGACTGATTATTCAAATTGATTGTTGCGATTTCATCGATAGTCTATATATATTGTCGAAGCGGCAACGAACGAGGCGCAAACATGAACCTGCGCGACCTGCACTATCTCGTGGCCCTCGCCGACCACAAACATTTCGGCCGAGCGGCAGAGGCCTGCTTCGTCAGCCAGCCGACCCTGTCGACGCAAATCCGGAAGCTCGAGGAAGAATTGGGTGTCACCCTGGTCGAACGCAACCCCCGGAAGGTCCTGTTGACCGACGTCGGCCAGCAGATCGTGGCGCGCGCACGCGACGTGCTGAATGAAGTCGAACAGATCAAGCACATCGCGCATCGCGACCAGGACCCCGAATCCGGCAGCCTGCGCCTCGGCATCTTCCCCACGCTGGGTCCGTACCTGCTGCCGCATGTGCTCGGCACGATCCGCGAACGCTTCCCGCGCCTGGAGCTGCTGCTGGTCGAGGAGAAAACGCCCGAGCTGGTGCAGCGCCTGCGCGAAGGCAAGCTGGATGCCGCGATCCTTGCGTTGCCGGTGCACGATGACACCCTGCACGCGGAATTCCTGTTCGAGGAGCCGTTCCTGCTGGCTGCACCGGACAAGCATCCATTGGCTTCGCGGCGCGCGTTGAAACTGGCCGATCTGGAGGATGAACACCTGCTGCTGCTGGAGGACGGCCACTGCCTGCGCGACCAGGCGCTGGAGGTCTGCCGGATGTCCGGCGCCGGCGAAAAGCAGGGCTTCCGCGCGACCAGCCTCGAAACGCTGCGCCAGATGGTCGCGGCCAACGTCGGCGTGACGCTGCTGCCGGTACTCGCGGTGCAACCGCCGATCGCACACACCGGCAACGTGCACCTGACTCCCTTCCGCGGCCACGCGCCCAGCCGGCGCCTCGCGATGTTCTGGCGGAAGAGTTCGGCGATGCACGGTTTCCTGATGCAACTTGCAGGCGTCTTCAAGAAGTTGCCGCGCGAGCTGCTCGATCCCGCCACCCTGCCCGCCGCCGGCGCACCGGCGGCCGTCCATGCGCCGCGGCGTGGCCACGCTGCCGGCAGATCGCATGCGAAGCACTGAATCGGCGAGCGCCGGGCCTGGTCTTCGCGTGCCGCGACGCACCGTCCTCGATCCGGACAGCAACCTCAGATGATAGCCCAAGGCTATCGGCCTGATCGTTTCAATCAATTGGATGGCACCGCTCCGGAATGCTAGGTTCGGGGTTCCTGCACAACCGGAGGCGCGACGACGATGGCCACTCTCACCGAGAAAGAAGTCCGCAAGCTGGAAAAGGAGTTTCACGGACCGCAGGCGCTGGGGCCGCTGACCTGGCTGGTGGGCGAGTGGGAGGGCAATGGCGGCGTCGATGTTTCCTTCCACAACAAGGACGACGAAACGGGCGAAACCGGCTATTTCGAAAGATTCCGTTTCCGTCCCATTCCGAAACAGGAAAACGGGCAACAGGAAATCGAGGGACTGAAGTACGAAAACACCGCGTGGCGCCATGGCGAGGAAGCCATGAACCCGTTCCATGACGAAGTGGGTTACATGCTGTGGGACAAGGCGCGCGGGCAGATCAAGCGCGTGGTCGTGTTCGGGCGCGGCATCGCGATCCTCGCCGGCGGGGACGCCAAGCCGCGTGACAAGGTCCTGCACTTCAAGGCCACCGCGGGCGATCCCAACTACGGCATCCTCCAGAACAAGTACCTCTCCGAACGGGCCGAGCTCAAGCGCTTCGAAGGCACGTTCAAGCTCAACGACGACGGTACCTTCAGTTACGAGCAGAACCTGGTCCTGAAACTGGCCGCGCTCGGCGGCAAAGAATTGGATCACACGGACCGGAACACGCTGCATCTCGTCAAGCGCTACCACCCGAGCATCGAAAACGTCTGATCGCCGGGCCTTCGGGCCGTCAGCGAAGTTGCAAAAGAAGGGGACTGCCGGCAACAGTCCCTTTTTAATTGGTCGTTCGTGCCGCCGGAGCGGCCCATCGTTGAAGTATGCTTGCGCCCGTTCGGGGGACGAGACACTCGATGCGGGGTTGGCGTACCTGGTTTCTGTGCGCGCTGCTGCTCCTGGCCGGGTGGCTGTGGTGGCATGGACGGCCGATC
>DASZTT010000257.1:0-2432 GCA_035547895.1 Rhodanobacteraceae bacterium | reverse complement strand
CATGCGACGGATGACGGACTGTTTGCGCGGATCGCGCGTCGCGTCGGCCCTGCTGCTCGGCACGCTGCTGGCTGCCTGCAGCGCTGCACCCACGCGGCGCGCGGCGAACGAGGCACCGGCGAACCGGCCGCGCCACGTGTTCGTCATCATCCTTGAAAACGAACCGTTCCAGGTGACGTTCGGCGAACATTCGCCCGCGCCGTACCTCGCGCACGAGCTGCCGAAACAGGGCGCGCTGCTGACGCAGTACTTCGCGACGGGGCATTACAGCCTCGACAATTACATTTCCATCATCAGCGGCCAGGCGCCGAATCCCGAAACGCAGCAGGATTGCCACGTGTTCAGCGAGTTCAGGCGCAGCGCGCCGGGTTTCGACGCCGACGGCCAGGTCCGCGGCACGGGCTGCGTGTATCCCGCCGACGTGAAGACACTCGCGAACCAGTTGCAGGAGGCGGGCTACACCTGGAAGGGCTACATGGAGAGCATGGGCAGCGATCCGTCGCGCGAAGCCACGGCCTGCGCGCACGCAAGGATCGGCGAAGTCGACCTGACCAACAAGGCGACCGCGAAGGACCAGTACGCCGACAAGCACAATCCGTTCGTGTATTTCCACTCGATCATCGACGATGCCGCGGATTGCGCAGCGCATGTCGTGAATCTCGACAAGCTTCCGGCGGACCTGCAATCCGTCGCCACCACACCGAACTTTTCCTTCATTACGCCCGACCTGTGCCACGACGGCCACGATGCACCGTGCAAGAACGGCGAACCGGGCGGACTGGTTTCGGCCGACAAGTTCCTGCGTGAATGGGTGCCGCAGATCCTTGCCTCGCCCGCGTTCAAGCAGGACGGCCTGCTGATCATCACCTTCGACGAAGGCACCGATGCCGCGGCCTGCTGCGGTGAAACCCGGCCCACGGGCGCACCGCAGCCGGGCCAGTTCGGCCCCGGTGGCGGACGCATCGGCGCGGTGGTGCTGTCGCCGTGGGTGAAGCCGGGCACCGTGTCGAACGTGGATTACAACCACTACGGCCTGCTGCGCAGCATCGAAGACTGGTTCGGCCTGCCGCATCTCGGTTACGCCGCGCAGCAGGGGCTGCATGCGTTCGGGCCGGACGTGTTCAACCGTGACAATCATGCTCAGGGGACCCAGCCGTGAACCGGATCGCTTGCTCCATCATCGCCGTTTCCATGACCCTCGCGCTGGCGTTGCCGGCAGCGAGCCCGGCGGCCGCGGCGGCGGCCAAGCCCGCGCCGACCATGGACCAGATCCTCAAGGCTTCCAGGCCTTCCGACTGGCGCGCGCTGAATCCCGACGACACGTTGTACATGGACCTGCCGCAAGGCCGCGTGGTGATCGAACTCGATCCGGCCTACGCGCCGTTGCATGCACGGAACATCCGCACGCTCGCGCACCAGCATTACTGGGACGGCCTCGCGATCCTGCGCGTGCAGGACGGTTTCGTGACGCAGTGGGGCGACCCGGCCGCCGAAGCCGAACATCCCGCGCATCCGCCACGCCCGCTCGGCGAGGCCAAGGCCAAACTTGCAGCGGAATTCGAACGCGACGGCGCGCCCGACCTGCCCTTCACGCCCTTGCCCGACGGTGACGTGTACGCGCCAGAAGTCGGCTTCAGCAACGGCTTTCCCGCCGCGCGCGATCCGAAAACCGGCAAGACCTGGCTGGTGCACTGCTACGGCATGGTCGGCGCGGGCCGCGACAACACGCCCGACTCCGGCCCCGGCACCGAACTCTACGCCGTGATCGGACAGGCGCCGCGCCAGCTCGACCGCAACATCGCGCTGATCGGACGCGTGGTGCAGGGCATGCAGTACCTCTCCGATTTGCCGCGCGGCAATGGCCCGATGGGGTTTTACAAGAATCCCGCGCACCAGACGAAAATCCTGCGCGTGCGCCTGGCGTCCGATGTGCCGCCGTCCGAACGCATGCATCTCGAGGTGCTGCGCACCGACACGCCCACCTTCAATGCGCTGGTGGAATCGCGCCGCAACCGCAGCGATGCGTGGTATCTCTACAAGGCCGGCAAGATCGACATCTGCAATGTGCCGTTGCCGGTGCGCGAGGATCCCTCGATCGCAAAGGATCATCACTGAGCGCCGAAGCTCAGTCGGCGGTCTCGATCTCGATTTCGGCGTGCGTCATCAGCTTGTGGATCGGGCAGTTGTCGGCTGCACGCCGCAGCTGCGCGCGTTGCTCGTCGCTGAGCGGTCCCTGGAAATCGAGGTGCACGCGCAGCCGGTACCGGCCGTCCCGCTCCGCGTGATCGTCACGCTCCACGCGCGTTGCCACGCGTTCGAGCGGAATGCCGCGGCGTTTGGCGTACCACAGGGCCGTGAGTGCCTTGCACGACGCCAGCGCCGAATCGAAATAGTCGTGCGGACTCGGCGCCGAATCGGCGCTGCCGTCCTCG
>DASZTT010000256.1:0-2600 GCA_035547895.1 Rhodanobacteraceae bacterium | reverse complement strand
TCATCGCGCGATGGGCCTGGCCGTCGATCAGCGCGCAACTTGCGTCGTGCAGCAGTTTCTCGAGCGCCGCGCGGCAACGCGCATTGGCACAGGGAACCACGATCCGCAGTCCGGGGATTTCCGCCGCGATCCGCTGCGTCGCTTCCATGAAGATCGCGCCGAGCCGGTGGATTTCCGACAGCCGGCTGCCCGGCAGCACGGCCAGTACCGGCGCGTCGGCGGGCAATCCGAGCTCGCGCCTTGCGACATCGCGGTCAGGCACGAGCGGAAAGCGGTCCGCCAGCGGATGGCCCACGAACCGCGCCTGCACGCCATGCTTCGCGTACAGCGGCGGCTCCATGGGAAACAGGCACAGCACGATGTCGGCCGACTGCCCGATTTTTTCCGCGCGGGTCTCGCGCCACGCCCAGATCGACGGGCTGACGTAATGCACCGTGGCGATGCCGGCGCGCTTCAATTTTCTTTCGAGGCCGAAATTGAAATCGGGCGCATCGATGCCGATGAATGCGTCCGGTTGCAATGCAACCAGGCGACGCGCCAGCGACGCGCGCAGGCGCATCAGGCGGGGCAGGTGGCGCAACACTTCGGCGAGGCCCATCACCGACAGTTCGGCAATGTCGTGCCACGCATCGAGCCCCGCCGCGCGCATGCGCGGGCCGCCCACGCCGACGAACTTCGCGCCGGGATGGCGGATGCGCAAGGCCTCGATCAACTCGGCGCCAAGCAGGTCGCCGGAATCTTCACCCGCGACCATCGCGAATACGCGCGAGCCGGTGCGGATTTCCATTCAACGTACCAGCGATCGCTCGCTGCGGTCGATGAAATCGCAGAACGCGCGCACGTCGTCGCTCGCGGTGGCCTGTTCCACCAGCGCCGCGCGCGCCTCGTCCAGTGTCTTGTGCGACATGTAGAGGGTACGGTACGCGCGCTTGATGGCGCCGATGCGCTTGGCATCGAAGCCGCGCCGCTTCAGGCCTTCGGCATTCACGCCGCGCGGCACCGCGAACTGGCCGGCCACGTAGATGAAGGGCGGCACGTCGCGATTGATCGCCGAAAACATCGCGGCGAAGGCGTGCGCGCCGATCTTGCAGAACTGGTGCACGCCCGCGAACCCGCCCAGCACCACGTGGTCGCCGATTTCGACGTGGCCGGCGAGGGTGGCGTTGTTGGCGAAGATGGTGTGGTTGCCGATGTGGCAGTCGTGCGCGACGTGCGCGTAGGCCATGATCCAGTTGTCGTCGCCGATCCGCGTCGCGCCACCGCCTTCGCCGGTGCCGCGATTGATCGTGACGAACTCGTGGAAGGTATTGCCGTCGCCGATCACCAGTTCGCTGCGTTCGCCGTGGTACTTCTTGTCCTGCGGATCACCGCCGATCGACGCGTACGCGCCGATGCGATTGTCGCGCCCGATCCGCGTGGGGCCCTGCAACAGGGCATGCGCACCGACGCGGCAGCCCGGCCCGATCTCCACTTCGGCGCCGATCACTGCCAGCGGACCGACGATGACATCGTCGGCAAGCCTGGCGCCCGGATCGACGATGGCGGTCGGGTGGACGCGGGGCGTGGCGGGAGTCACCGCGTGGATTCCGCGCACATCAATTCGCAGGTGGCGGCTTCCTTGCCATCGACCATCGCGCGTGCGGTGAAGATGCCCATGCCGCGGAGCAGGCGTTTCAATTGCACTTCCAGGCGCAACTGGTCCCCGGGTACCACCGGCTTGAGAAAGCGCGCGTTGTCCACCTTGGCAAGGTAGAAAATCCGGTCTTCCTTGTCGGCATGGGTACCGGAAAGACCCAGCAGCAACCCCGAAGCCTGCGCCAGCGCCTCGACGATCAACACCCCCGGCATCACCGGATGCCCGGGAAAATGCCCGTTGAAGAACGGCTCGTTGAGCGTGACGTTCTTGATCGCCACGATGCTCTTGCCTGGGTCGAGCTCGACCACCCGGTCGACCAGCAGGAAGGGATAACGGTGCGGCAGTATGGCCGCGATCCGTTCTGCGTCGACTGGCAAGGTTGCGGGGGTGGAAGAGGCATTCATTCGTTGCGTTCCCTGTTCAATGCTTCGAGTTGCTTTTCGAGTGCGGCGATCCGGCGCGCCATGCGGTCGAGCTGGCGCATGCGCGCCGCGTTGCGGCGCCACGCGCGGTTTTCCTCGATGGGCGCACCGGAAGAATAGACGCCGGGCTCGCGTATGGAATGGGTCACCAGGGTCATCGCAGTGATGGTAACGCCATCGGCGATTTCGAGGTGGCCCAGCACGCCCGCGCTGCCGCCGATCAGGCAGTTGCGGCCGATCGTCGCGCTGCCCGCGACCGCCGCGCAGCCGGCCAGCGCCGAGTGCGCACCGATACGGACGTTGTGCGCGATCTGGATCTGGTTGTCGAGGCGCACGTCTTCCTCCAGCACGGTGTCCTCAAGCGCACCGCGATCGATGGTGGTGTTCGCGCCGATTTCGCAGTCGTCGCCGATGCGGACGCCGCCAAGCTGCGGCACCTTGACCCAGCCGTCGCGATCGCGCGCCAGGCCGAAGCCGTCGGCGCCCAGCACCGCGCCGGTGTGGATCAGCACGCGCTTGCCGAGTACGACGCGCTTTACCAG
>DASZTT010000255.1:0-6223 GCA_035547895.1 Rhodanobacteraceae bacterium | reverse complement strand
CTGTTTTTCATCCACCATGATCGCGCTGCGCACCGTGTCCGATCGCGGCTGGCGCGGGCAGAATTTCGTCGCCGGCATGATCGGCATGCTGGTGTCGGAAGAAGTGTTGACCGTCGTGCTGATCACGGTGCTGAGCGCAATCGCGGCCGGCAGCGCCGACACCACCGACGTCGCGTTCACCGTGTTGTGGCGGATGCTGTTGTTCGTCGCGGTGGCGCTGGTGCTCGGCCTGTTGATGCTGCCGCGCCTGCTGGACTGGCTGGCCAAACGCGGCCGCGACGAACCACTTCTGGTCACCGCGCTCGGCATCTGTTTCGGCGCGTGCCTGCTTGCGGCGTGGGAAGGTTTCAGCGTGGCGCTGGGCGCGTTCCTCGCGGGCGTGGTGGTGGCCGAGGCGCGTTGTTCGGATCGGATCGTGCGCCTGGTGCGGCCGGTGCGCGACATGTTCGCGGCGATCTTCTTCGTGGCCATCGGCCTGCTGCTCGATCCCGCGCAGATGCTGCCGTGGCTGTGGCCGGCGTTGGGCCTCGCGCTGGCCGTGATCGTCGGCAAGACGCTGGCCTGCGGCGCCGGCGCGTTCGTCTGCGCCGGGCGCAACGCGCACGATGCGCTGCGCACCGGCCTGACGATGGCCCAGATCGGCGAGTTCTCGTTCGTGATCGCCTCGCTCGGTGTTGCCTCGGGCGCTGTGGGGAAATTCCTGTATCCGCTCACGGTCACGGCGGCGGTCGCATGCATGCTGGTGTCGCCGCTTTTGCTGCACGCCGAACCTCGGATCCTGTCCGGCCTGAAGCGCATGACGCCCACATCATTGCGTGCGGTGGCGCAGGGTTATCACGAATGGATCAACGGCACGGCGCGCGCGGGGGATGACGTGATGCTGGCGAAGATGCTGCGCCGCCTGTTGTGGCACATCGCGGTGAACCTGCTGCTGGTGTGCGCCGTGTTCGGCATCTGCGCCTTCATCAGCGCGATGGTGCCGCGCTGGTGGCCGCGGTTGCCGCTGCCGGACGTGGCCCGGCGCTCGCTGGTGTGGGCAATCGCGCTGTTCGTGTCGTTGCCGATGTTGATCGCGGTGTACCGCAAGGCGGATGCACTGGGCATGCTGCTGGCCGAACTCGGTATCAGCGAACAGATCCACGGCGTGCGCACCGCCGGTTTGCGGCGGGTGTTCGGCAAGCTGGTGCCGCTGGGCGCGCTGGCCGGCATGGCGCTGCTGGTCGGCGCGCTCGGCAGCAGCATCCTGCCGCCGCGCGGCGTGCTGATCGCGTTATTGGCGATCGGCGCGTTCACGGCATGGTTCCTGTGGGGTGCGCTGGTACGGGTGCACGCGCGGATGCAGGCCGCCTTGCGCGACCTGATCGAGCAGCAACCGGACCCGCCGCCCTAGCCGGTTCACGCCATCGCATGCCCCGATCGACCTGGAATGACTGGCCGAACCGTTGCAGGCGAACAGGCGGCGGTGCCGGGCTTTCCGCTCAGACCTGCTTTGCGGCGAAGAGCTTGTGCGCGATGCCCAGCAGCACCATGCAGCCGCAGCTCAAGCCGCCCCACATCACGATCTCGAACGGCCACAGGTTGTGCGAAGTCGGATCGCGCGCGGTGCCGACGAGGATGCGCAGCACAACCAACGCCATCACCACGGCCGGTATCGCGGCTCCGATCCGCCAGCCGGCACGCCATCGCCACACGCCCCACACCGGCCATGCCATCCCGACCAGCCCCAGCGCGATCATCGCGAGCATGAAGCCGGCGAACAAGGTGACGTCGGCGGCCGTCATCGGCGAACTCATCGCCTTCCGGTAGGCGGCATCGCTCGCCGCCTTGTCGGCAGCATTCAGGCTGGCGACCCACCCGGGCGGAGAGGTCGATGGAGCAGGCGCGTCGCTGCCGCTGATCGATACCGCGTAGGTCGCGACGACCGGCGTGTCGTACGAGCCGTCACCCGCACTGATACGCACTTCGTTCACCTGCGTGTCCGGGTCGAACAGGAAAAACCAGCCCAGCGCGTCACCGCTTCCCGCCGGGTAGACGCGCGACGGATTGCTGCCCGCTTTCGCGGGCTTGCCCTGGAAGTAGGGCCGCGCCCAGATGTGCACCGGCTGGTCGCTGGTGTAGTGCAGATGCAGGTAGAACGTCTGGTTCTTGCCGAGCGTGACGTGGTCGCCCGCGGGCCAGGTTTCGAGCACCTGCATCTGCGTCCGTGCGCGGGCAGGATGGAAGGCGAGCACGGCGACCGCCATGCACGTGAGCACTGCCCAGAGTCGCATCGCGAACCTCCCCCGGCCGATGGCTGGGGCGAGGATAGCACCAGCCGCGGAGACTTCCTGTTCGACCTGCCTCAGTGCGCGGCGTCGTCCGCCGCGCAGGTCTCCACGGTGCGCGGCCTGCATGCGAACGGCAACTGGTCGGCGGGCTTGCCGGCCAGCGTGTTGGCGATCCACTTGTCGACGACTTCCTTCAGCACCGCCATCGGCAGGCTGCCCTGGCCCAGCACCACGTCGTCGAAATCCTGGAGGCCGTACTTGTCGCCCAGTTTCTGTTTCGCCGCGTCGCGCAGTTGCAGGATCGCCTGCTCGCCGATCATGTACGACAGTGCCTGGCCGGGCCACACGATGTAGCGGTCCACTTCGGTCGCGATGTTCTGGTCGGCCAGCGCGGTGTTGTCCTGCATGTACTTCACTGCCTGTGCGCGGGTCCAACCGTCCTGGTGGATGCCGGTATCGACCACCAGCCGCACCGCGCGCCACATCTGGTAATTGAGATAGCCGAATCTCGAATAGGGGTCGTCGTCGTACAGGCCCATCGGTTTGTCGCAGAGCGTTTCCGAATACAGCGCCCAGCCTTCGCCGAACGCGTTGTAGTAGGCATGGCGCCGGAAATCCGGAAGGTTGTCCAGCTCTTCCGCGACCGGAATTTGCAGGTTGTGGCCGGGGCGGCCTTCGTGGCAGGTCAGCACCTGGATCGAATACTTCGGGCGCGTCTCCGGCTTGTACAGGTTCACGCTCATGTACGGCACGTCAGCGTACGCCGGATACGTATTCGGCGCGAGCGAGGCTGGAATCACGTCGACGCCCCAAGGCTGGCGCGGTTGCATCCACAGGCTCAGGACATCGGTGAGATGCGGATCGATGCGCTTGGCGGCGGCGCGGTATGCCTCCAGCAGGTCGTCCGGATTCGTGTAATAGAACTTCGGGTCGGTGCGAAGGTAGTGCACGAAATCCTTGTAGCTGCCTTTGAAGCCGATCTGCCTGAACACTGCTTCCATCTGCGCGTGGATCTGCGCCACCAGTTTCAGGCCCAGCGCGTGGACCTGCTGCGGCGTCATGTCGGTGGTGGTGTAGTGGCGCACCAGGTACGCGTAGTAATCCTTGCCGCCTGGCAGGCTGGAAACGCTGGCGACCGTGCGGGTGTGCGGCAGGTAATCGTCCTGGAAGAACTTCAGGAACTTCCGGTACGCGGGATTCACGGATTCAGCGATCGCATCGCGCGCTTCGCTTCGCAGCTTCGCCTGTTCGGCGGCGGGGATCGAATCCGGCAGGTTCTTGAAGGGCGCGTAGAAGGGACTTTGCGCCGGATCGCTTGCGATGTTCGCCTTGATCTCGTCCGGCACGCGTTCCATCACTTCGCGCGGTTGCGTGATGCCGCTCGCCAGTGCCTGCTGCAGGCGTTCGGTGAACGCGGCGAGGTACGGGCCGGTGGCCTTCAACTTGTTGACCAGCGTTTCGTAGCCCTTGGCATCGTCGTAATGCGCGCCGCGCATCTCGTCGCCGGCGAGCTGCGGACCCCACAACTGCGTGATCAGCCCTTGCGCATCGTCGGGATACGCCGCCGCCGCGATGGAATCGTTCAACTGATATTCGAACAGGCGCCAACTCAACTGGTCGTCCGGATCGAGTTTCGCAACGTCGATCTTCTCGAGTGCGGCAAGGTTCGCCTTGTCCCGCACGAGCTGTGCCTGTTCGTGCGCGATGCCCGGGTCACCCCAAAGCTGCCTGTAATCCGTCGTGCCCGGGGAGGGCCTTGGATGCGCCTGCCTCCATGCCGTGTCGAACAGCGCGTGCAATCGTGCGGCGGGTGTGTCCGCAGCCGAAGATGGCGGCGGCGTCGCGGCGATGGTGCTCGTCGAGGCGAACGCGAGGGCAATGGCAAGCGTGACGGCGTGGCGCATGATGGCTCCCCAAAAAGGCAAGCCGCGACTATAGCGTTCGGCCGGAACGTGCGACGTATGCCGGAAGTTGCACTGACCTGATGCCACAAACAGCAAGGCCCGCATTGAGCGGGCCTTGCTGTCAGGTGGTGGAGGCGGGGGGAATCGAACCCCCGTCCGAAGGCGCTCCGCGCCCGGCGCTACATGCTTAGCTCATCGTTGGATCTCGCCCCGGAGCAGCACGATGCGCAAAGCGCACTCCGGGACCAGCGGGTTTTGTTTTAGCCATCAATCGACCAGCGGCAACCGACGGCGATCCCGTGATGATGACCCTACATCCACGAGCACGGGCACAAGTGGGTTCGGGGCTAGGCCTTAAGCGGCCAGAGCGTAGACGTCGTCGTTGGCGTCTGATTGTTTGCCATCGGATTAACGAGGAAGATGACGCCCTCGGCATGCTCCAGGCTGCTTCACAACCCCCGTCGAAGCCAGGTCGCCCCCGGGGAAGACGATGATGCGGGCGGGTGCGCGGGAAATCAATCGCGCCGGCTGGCATCATGCGCTGTTCGTTCATCGCGGGAAAATCTGGCCTCATGGGAAACATCGTCTGGCTCGCCTCCTATCCCAAATCGGGCAATACATGGCTGCGCGCATTCCTGGCCAACCTGGTCGCGAATCACGCCGATCCGTTGCGGCCGGACGAAATCCGCGATTACACCGACGCGGAATCGCGCACCGATCGTTACACCGAATTGGCCGGCAAACCCAGCACCGAACTGACGATCGAGGAAATCTCGGCGCTCCGTCCCGAGGTGCACGCGCTGATCGCGCAGCGCGCGCAGGGCACGCGGCTGGTGATGACGCACAACTTCGCCGGGAGCTTCGATGGGCATCCGACGTTCAACTGGCGGGTGACGGCGGGTGCGATTTACGTGGTGCGCAATCCCCTGGACGTCGCGGTCAGCATGACCCATCACTTCGGCCTGACCCAGGACGAAGCCATCGACCGGCTCGGCGATGATCGGGTGGCGTCGATCAACGACGCGGTCGCGGTCAGTCACCTCATCGGGTCGTGGTCCACGCACGTCTCGGGCTGGGCCGATGCCGCCGAACGGTCACCCGGGAAGATCATCGTGCTGCGTTACGAGGATCTTCTGGAAAAACCGGCGAAGCATTTCGCCAAGGCCGCGAAGCTGATCGGGCTGGGCCAGGACAAGGCACGGATCGAACGGGCGGTGAAGCACACTTCGTTCCAGACCTTGTCGTCACTCGAACAGAAGCACGGCTTCGTCGAAGCGGTGGACGAGAAGACGCGGTTCTTCTTCAAGGGACGCGCGAACCAGTGGCGCGAGGCGTTGAGCCGGGAGCAGGTGCAGCGGATCGTGGACGATCATCGCGAGCAGATGCAGCGGTTCAAGTACGTGCCGGCAGGATTTTGAGTTGCCGTCATTCCGGCGCGCGCCGGAATCTCCTTCTGGCCAGCAAAACCGGAAAATGGATTGCGGGTGCTGCCGCGCAAGGCCCGGGCGACCGGAAGGACCGGGAGTGGACGCTCTGCCGAGCCGCGAGCCCAGGCCTCATCCCGCCTTGTTGTGTGCGCGCAACGTGCGCTGTTTTTCGATGTTCCACTCGCGTTCCTTCTCGGTCGCGCGCTTGTCGTGCGCCTGCTTGCCGCGCGCGATGCCGATCTCGACCTTGGCCCGGTTGTGCTTCCAGTACATCGCCAGCGGCACCAGCGTCAGGCCCTTGCGCTCGACCGCGCCGATCAGCTTGTCGATTTCAGCGCGATGCAGCAGCAGCTTGCGGGTGCGGCGGTCCTCGGCGATCACGTGCGTGGATGCCGACAGCAGCGGTGGAATCGATGCGCCGAACAGGAACAGTTCGCCGCCCTTCACCAATGCATACGCGTCGCTGAGGTTGATGCGGCCCGCGCGCAGGCTCTTCACCTCCCAGCCCTCGAGCGCGATGCCGGCCTCGTAGCGTTCGTCGATGTGGTATTCGTGGCGGGCGCGCTTGTTCAGCGCGATGGTCGACGAACCCTTGCCGTCCTTCTCTTTCTTCTTCGCCATGCTC
>DASZTT010000254.1:0-6720 GCA_035547895.1 Rhodanobacteraceae bacterium | reverse complement strand
CTGCCGGAAGCGCTGGACGTGGTGGAAGTGGGCGAGGACGACGTGGCGCCGCTGCACGCGCCGAAGTCGGGACGCACCGCGAAGAAGATCCTGCCGTGGTGGCGGCGACCGCTGACGCTGGCGGCGGAGGCCGCGATGTTGTTGATTGCGATCGGCGTGGGGGCGTGGTTCGTGCTGCAGAGCCCACCCACGCTGGCGTTCGCTGCACGCGACTGGGTGGTGGTGGGCAACGTGCAGAACCACACCAACCAGAGCCAGCTCGGCATGCCGCTGGATGCGGCGTTCAAGATCGGGCTGGAGCAGTCGCAGTACGTCAACGTGATCCCCGACATGCAGGTGGACAATGCGCTGAAGCGCATGGAGAAGCCCGCGGGCACGCAGGTCAATCGCGCGATCGGTTCCGACATCGCCATGCGCGAAGGCGCACGCGCCCTGATCCTGCCCAGCCTTGCGCAGGTGGGCGGGCGCGTCCAGATCAGCGCCGAGGTGATCGATCCGCACACTGGCGTCACCGTGTACAGCGATTCCACCCAGGCCGACAGCGAGCAGCAGATCCTGCCCGCCACCGACAAGCTGCTCGGCAAGCTGCGCTCGCGACTGGGCGAATCGCTGGCTTCGATCCAGAAGACCTCGATGCCGCTGCAGCAGATCACGACCAGCAATATCGATGCCTTGCGGGCCTTCAGCAAGGCGGAAGAGATGTTCGGAAAGGGACAGATCCAAAATGCCGTGCTGCTGCTGGATGAAGCGCTGCGGCTGGACCCCAACTTCGCATTGGCGTGGGCCCGGCTGGCGACCATCCAGAACGCATACCTCAACGACCCGCGCGCCTCGTATGCCAGCCTGCAAAAAGCGGAAGCGAACCGCGGACGGCTGAGTGCGCGCGAACGGCTCGCGGTCGACGCGACGATCGGCCAGTACCAGGACGCCGACAAATGGGTCGCGAATTGGCAGACGGCGGTCCAGCTTTATCCGGACTATTCGAGCGCGCAGCAAAACCTCGGGATAGGGTTGTGGTGGTACCAGCACAAGTTGAAAGAGTCCATCCCGCACCTCCAGGCGGTTGCCAAATCCAACAATCCCATACGTGGGATCAGTTGGGTCAGCCTCGGCGCGGTCGAGACGGAACTGGGCAACTACAAGGCTGCGAAAGCGGACATGCGGCAGGGTCTCAAACTCATTGCTGTCCTGCCTCATTTCGAAGATATCGCACCTGATCTGGCGACACGCGATTACGCGGCCGTGCGGGCACGACTCGATGCCGCACCCGCGGCGTTGCCCGCCTCCGTCCAGGCCGAGAAGGAAGTGCGTTACGCAGCGGTGGCGATCGATCAGGGCCATCTCGACCTGGCGAAACCGCCGCTCGACAAGGCCGCGCAATATGCGACGCAGGCGGCGTCGAAGGAACAGCAGGCGCGCGTGGCGCTCGCGCGCGTGGCGTTGGCGCTGGCCCAGAACAGCGCGGGCGCCGGAACACAATTGAAGGCGCTGATCGACAGCGAAATCGAGCGATTGAAAACGTCGGGCCAGGCGCTGGATGGCAGCACTCCGATCCATCTCGCCATCGCGGCGATGCTGGCCGCGCGCCATGGGCAGCCGCAGTCGGCGCGCGAGGCGCTGGATGCCTCGCGCGAGGTGTCGCTGGACCACGGTTACTACGATCGCGTGGCACTATGGCGCACCGCGGATTGCGAGACGCAATACGTCGACGCGCCCAGGGATCAGATCGCCTGCCTCGCCAAACTGGTCGATGGGCGCGAATACTTCCAGACCCACGTGGCGCTGATGCTGGCCTATCGCGCGGATGGCGACGCGGCGAACGCCCACGCGCAAGCCGAATGGCTGGCCGCGCATCGCGGCCAGGCCGTCGCCGAACTGGAAAACGAACCCGGGCTGATTCCGAACCTGCTGGCCTTGCGGCATGCACAAGAACAAAAACCATTGAGCGCAGCCGGATCGACCGGGAAGCCGGATGCGCTCGGTTCCCTCGAGTTTTAGCCGCGTTACTTCAACAGGAAAACCGCGACGCAGACCTTGTCCATCGGGTCGTCGAAGTGTTCCTTGTGGATTGCCGCGATTTCCTGCATGGGCGGCAGTTTGCGAACGGCGGGAATCTGGGAAGCATCGATCTCGATGCCGTGTGCCTTGAGCGCGGCAACCGGGTCGCCCAGCATCTGTTCGCGAAAGTCGTGGCTGGTCGCCAGAAGATCCAGAACCGTGTGCAGCGCCTGTGGTGACGGATTGCCCTTGATCATCTCGGTAGCCCCTTGCTGGGATAACGGGTGGACGTGCGGTTGCTGCGTGGCCACGAAAAGCGCGGGTAGCATATCGGAGGGACGAGCCGGGCGGCAGGGGCTGCCGGGCGCTCCGGGGAACTGCCGAAATGCCGAGAACGCGAGTGCGTCGTTGCGCCCAGTTGCAGCTTCGCGTGGAGCAAACCAAAACACTGGATTTCGCGGCGCTGCTCTCCGGAAAACCCGCAGTGATTCTCATGCACGTGCGGCAGGCACTCGCTGCGCATCTCGACCAGCCCGTGGAAATTAATGCCACGGAAATGCAGGCGCTGGCGGAGATCGATTCCGAAACATGGTCGCCGTGCGACGCGCTGGTCGAGGCCTACGGCGCGGCGTGCATCGAAGGCTTGCTGGCCAGGCAATTGCTGCTGGCGGAAGATGCATCTTCGCGCGCAGCGCAGCGTGACCGCGACCTGCGCACTTCGCATTGGCACGGCGGCGCCGCCATCACCCATGCGATGTCGCGCTGGTCGCACAACGACAGCATCGCCGCGCAGCGCGAATCCCGCCTGCAGTCGGTGGACGACATGGTCGAGGCGTTCGGTCCCCCACCGCCGCATTTCCATCGCCGCGTAGATGCCGCCGCGCGCGTTGCGCTGGATGATCCCGCGCGCACGCCGCTCGACGATCTGCTGGAACGCCGTGCGACTTGCCGCAACTTCGACCTCGCGCAACCCGTTTCCGGGGCGCAATTGTCGGCGTTGCTGAAGCGCGTGTTCGGCGCGCATGGCATGCAGGAACTCGCGCCGGGTGCGGTGGCGCTGAAAAAGAATCATCCGTCCGGCGGCGGCCTGCATCCGGTCGAGGCCTATCTGTTAGTGCAGCGCGCGGAGGGGTTGGCACCGGGTCTGTACCACTACAACATCGAAGCACACGCGCTCGATTTGCTGCGCGAGTTGTCATCCGATGAAGCGCGTGCGTTCGCGTTGACCACCGTGGCGGGCCAGGACTATTTCGCCGACGCGCCGGTGCTGGTGGTGATGGCCGCGCGCTTCGCGCGTTCGATGTGGAAATACCGCAACCATCCCAAGATCTACCGCGCCATCCTGCTGGAGATGGGCCATATCTCGCAGAACCTCTACCTCACCGCGACGGAGATGGGCCTCGGCGCCTTCATCACCGCCGCGATCAACGAGGTCGAGATCGAGCAGGCTTTCAAGCTGGAGCCGATGGCCGAAGGACCCCTGTGCGTGTGCGGCTTCGGAGCGCGCGCAAGGGAAAAGGTGACCGTGGAGTTCGATCCCGGGCACAAAGTGTGGGTTGAGACCTGATCATTGCCTCGCGTCAGCCCGGCACAAGCCCGGGAGCCAGTGATTTGAAGGCGTCACTTCAAGACGGATCACGCCAGCGTCCAGCGAATCGTTTCGACCACTTGCCAGCGGGTAAAGGCAAGCCTGGGTTGGCTGGGTGCGAGGAGGCTGGGTTCCCGTCCTTCACCGGAATGACGAACGAGTCATGGTGCGCCGGTGTGCACGCGCCGATATTGCACCGCCTCGGCCAGATGTTCGCGCGCGATACGCTCGCTGCCGGCGAGGTCGGCGATCGTGCGCGCGACGCGCAGCACGCGGTGGTAGGCGCGCGCGGACAGCGACAGTTTTTCCAGCGCGCGTTCCAGCAATGCGCGTTCGGCATCGCCGAGCGCGCAGTCGCGTTCGATTTCGCGCACCGTAAGCATTGCGTTGGGTTTGCCTGCGCGTTGCGTGGCGATGCGGCGCGCCGCGACGACGCGCGCGCGCACGCTGGCGGAATCCTCGTCGCCTGCGCCGCGCTTGGCGTCCAGCTCCGATAGCGGCATGCGCGGTACCTCGCTGAGGATATCGATGCGGTCCAGCAGCGGACCTGAGATGCGGCCGCGATAACGCGCGATTGCATCCGGGGTGCAACGGCAGCGGCCCGCACTGTCGCCGGCGTAGCCGCATGGGCACGGGTTCATCGCGGCGACCAGCTGGAAGCGTGCGGGGAATTCGGCCTGGCGTGCCGCGCGCGAAATCACGATGCGGCCAGATTCCATCGGTTCGCGCAACACTTCCAGCACGCGGCGATCGAATTCGGGGAGTTCGTCGAGGAACAGCACGCCATGATGTGCGAGCGAAATTTCGCCCGGACGCGGATGCGAGCCGCCACCTACCAGCGCAACGCCCGATGCGGTGTGGTGCGGTGCGCGGTAGGGACGCTGGTGCCATTGCCTGACGTCGAAAGCTTCGCTGGCGACCGAGCGGACCGCGCAGGCTTCGATGGCTTCGGCATCCGTCAGCGGTGGCAGGATGCCGGGCAGGCGTTGGGCCAGCATGGATTTGCCGGTGCCGGGCGGGCCGACCATCAGCAGGTGATGGCCCCCGGCGGCAGCGATTTCCAGCGCGCGCCGGGCCTGCAATTGTCCGCGTACGTCGGCGAGATCGGGGAGGCCGCCACCGGCCGGGTCGATGGCGCCGGGCGCGGGCGCGGGCAAGGCATCCGCGCCGCGCAGGTGCGCGCAGACTTCGGCAAGCGTGCGCGCGATGCGCACGTCCACGTCGCCGAGCAACGCGGCTTCGTGCGCATTGCCCGAAGGCACGATCACGCAGCGTTTTCCGTGGCGGGCCCGCAGCAGCGCGGGCAGCACGCCGGGCACCGGCCGCAGTTCGCCCGAAAGCGCGAGTTCGCCCAGGAATTCGCAACCTTTCAGCGCTTCGCCCGGCACCTGGCCGCCGGCAGCGAGGATGCCGAGTGCGATCGCGAGATCGAATCGTCCTCCATCCTTGGGCAATTCCGCAGGCGCGAGATTTACCGTGACCCGCCGGGCCGGATATTCGAACTGGGTGTTCTGGATCGCGACGCGCACGCGGTCACGCGCCTCGCGCACCGCGGCCTCCGGCAATCCGACGATGGAGGTACCCGGCAGGCCACCGGAAAGATGCACCTCCACGGTGACAAGCGGCGCGGCGACGCCTTCCGAGGCTCTTGTCAGCGCGACAGCCAGGCTCATCTCCGCCGATCTCCCCAAACGAAAACGCCGACCCCGCGGCCGGCGTCATCGTCCCGATCAATCGGTGACGGTCAGGCCCTCCGCGCGGCTTCCAGTTCGGCCACGCGCTTTTCCAATTGCGTGACCTGTTCACGGGCCCGCTCGAGGACGGCACGCTGGGCGTCGAACTCTTCGCGGGTGACCAGGTCGAGGCGGCGCAATCCGTGCGCCAGCACGTCCCGAAAGTTGGCTTCCATGTCGTCCCGCGCCTGCGCCAACCCCGGAGGAACCAGGGTGGCCAGCCGATGCGCGAGTTGGTCTATGGAGTGCACGTCGATCATGGCGTTGCCTCGATGCGCCCACAGGTTACGGTGCGGGTCGTGCCGCGCCTATCGGTGGGCGTCGTGTGGTGATGTAGGAAATGCCCTACATGGTAATTGCGTTCGTCCCCGGACGCCGCCTCGCCGGGCTTTCTCGTACCGTGCGCGCGGAGGAGTTGAAGAACATCGCCTCTGCCATGAGAGCGACCATCATGGCGGAGAGCCCTCTGGCCTTGCTGATCAACAGCGGCTTCGAACGGGACACTGTTAATATCCCGCCATGAAACTGATCACCGCCATCATCAAGCCGTTCAAGCTGGACGACGTGCGCGAGGCGCTGTCGGACGTGGGCGTCAACGGCATTACCGTTACCGAGGTCAAGGGCTTCGGGCGACAGAAGGGCCATACCGAACTTTATCGCGGCGCCGAATACGTGGTGGATTTCCTGCCCAAGGTGAAACTCGAGATCGCGCTGCCCGACAATCTGGTCGAACGGGCGGTCGAAGCCATCAGCCACGCGGCGCGCACCGGCAAGATTGGCGACGGCAAGATCTTCATCTCGACGCTGGACCAAGTCATACGCATCCGCACGGGCGAACTGGATGCGGATGCTTTATAGGTGCAGTCGTTGCCGATCGCTTCTGCGACCAACTGACGGTTGATCCGGGCAATCTCAAATTGCACGCAGCACCGCGACCATCCATGGGCCGCTTGCTCACGAAAGCTGCTTCTTTTGAATGGTCGAGAGCGCCTGGCGGTGGTGAAGCAGCAGACCCGCGTAATAAGCAATGTAATAGCCGACCAGCAGACCGAAGATGGCCATGGTCAGCGGGCTGCGTTGATACGCGGGATAACCGCCCGCCGCGGCGTGCGTCATCGCCGGGTACAGCGCCATGAAGCGGTACAGCAGCCGGCCGAGCAGCAGCGCAGTGAGGCCCAGGCCGATCCACGGATTCGGCACGTAACAGTCGTTGGTGCCGTCGATCTCGAAACGCGTGAAGCGCAGCGCCACGATGCCGAGCACCACGCCGCCCAGCACGCCGCCCGCCAGGCCCTCGGCCAGCAAGGGTCCGCGCAGGCCTTCGAGCGCGAACAGCAAGATCACGACCGACAGGAAGCCCACGCGCGCCCACATGCGCCTGGGCCGGATCGGTTGCCGGCC
>DASZTT010000253.1:0-15233 GCA_035547895.1 Rhodanobacteraceae bacterium | reverse complement strand
ATGGAAGTTTTCCCGTGCGAAAGTCCTCCACCGCACATGGAGGCGCTTTTCGCCGCCTCAAGGTTGGCAGCGCCGATCCGCCCGCGTACGCTGCCGCATCGGTCCACGGGAGAAAAGCGCATGCGGCGTCGCGACGTGCTGAAGGGGATGGCCCTGGGTGGAGTGGCGGTCGCGGCGGCACGGCTTGTGCCTGCCGTGGCCCGGCCGGCACTCGATGGTGCAGGGGCGAAGCTCGCGATGCTGGAACGCCGGTCCGGCGGCCGGCTCGGCGTTGCGATCCTCGATACCCGCAACGGGCGCCCCGAAGGCTATCGCGACGACGAACGCTTCCTGATGTGCAGCACCTTCAAGCTGCTGCTGGCGGCGGCCGTGCTGCAGCGTGCGGATCACGGCCAGGAAAAGCTCGATCGCCGGATCGTGTTCGACAAGCACGTGCTGCTCGATTACGCGCCGATCGCGAAACAGCACGTTGGGCCGCCCGGCATGACGATCGCGGCATTGTGCGAGGCGGCAGTCACCTGGAGCGACAACACCGCCGCCAACCTTTTGCTGAAGGAAGTCGGCGGCCCGCAAGCGGTCACCGCGTACGCGCGCAGCCTGGGCGATCAGTCCACGCTGCTGGATCGCTACGAGCCCGCGTTGAATCCCATCGACATGACGACGCCAAAGTCGATGCTCGAGGACATGCGGCAAGTGCTGCTGGGCGATCGGCTGTCGCGGCCGTCGCGCGAGCTGTTGATACGCTGGCTGGTCGCTTGCCAAACGGGACTGCAATCCTTGCGCGCGGGAATGCCCAGGGGCTGGCGAATCGGCGACAAGACGGGCGAGTGGGACGGAAACAATGCCGGCGCAAACAACGACATCGCGATCGTCTGGCCGCCGGGTCGCAAACCGATCCTGGTGGCCGCGTACTACATGAATAACACCACGGGCCCCGCCACCCGCAAGGCCGTGCTCGCGGAAGTCGGGCGCATCGTCGCCGCGCTCGCGTGATGGCGCCGCCGCTGCGCGGCGGCACCGACGACACGGGTGTACGCTTTGCGCCCATGCGCCCGTTCGGCTTCCGCGCACCGTGAACGTCCAACCGTTGCCGCCGAGAGTCCTGGACCTGCTGCAACAAGCGCAGGGAGAGCTCGCGCGCAGGCAATTCGATGCGGCCGCGGCCACCTTGGCCTTGGTGCTGGCACAGGCGCCCGATTGCGCGCCAGCGCTGGGCATGGCCGCGATCGCGGCACAAATGCAGGGCCGCCACGAACGTGCGGTGGAATATTTTCGCAAGGCGCTCCGGACGCAACCACGGGATGCACGCCTCCACGCGGGTCTCGGGATTTCACTATTCGAGCGGGAAGACATCGCGGGTGCGATTGCCTCGTTGCGTCGCGCTTGCGAGCTTCAGCCGGATGTCGCGAGTGGCTGGTTCAATCTCGGACGCGCGCTGAAATTGCAGGTACGCACCGACGAAGCGATCGAGGCGCTGCGACGCGCCCTGCAACTGGATCCATCGCACGTCTCTGCGCGACTGACGCTTGCCGATGCCCTGGCCAGCATCGGCGAGGTCGATGCGGCGGCCGCCGAGTTGCGGCGGGTGTTGAAGGCGCATCCGGGTGATGCCCATGCGTGGTTCGCACTGGCCAACCTGAAGGTCATTCCACTGTCTCCCGATGATGTGGATGCCTTGCGGGCGCAGTTCGAACAGGCCGGCGCATCCCCGGAAGCGCGCGTGCTGTTCGGCTTCGTGCTGGCGCGCGCGCTGGAGGACCAGGGCGATTACGCGGCGTCATTCGAGGTGTTGCGGCGCGCGAACCGGATGCAGCGCCGACGCCTGCGCTGGAACGCGGCGGAACACCGCGCGGGGATCGGCGCCATCGAGGCGGCTTTCGCGGCAGCGTTGCCGGCGCCCGTCGATCCGCGGCGGGGCAGCGAGGTGATTTTCATCGCGAGCATCCCGCGCTCGGGTTCGACGCTGGTGGAACAGATCCTCGCCTCGCATCCCGAGGTGGAAGGCGCCAATGAAATCACCGACTTGCCGCACGTGCTGGATGCCGAGTCGACGCGACGCAATCGGCCCTGGATAGACTGGATGCGGGAAGCGACACCCGCGGACTGGAGCCGGCTGGGAACGGAGTATCTCGCGCGCACGGCGCGCTGGCGCGAACACAAGCCGCGCTTCGCCGACAAGAACCTGCTGACGTGGAAGCATGTCGGCGCGGCGTTGGCCATGCTTCCTGCGGCGCGGGCGGTGATCGTGCGACGCGATCCGCTGGAAACCTGTCTGGCGTGCTATCGGCAGTGGTTCGCCATCGGAAGCGAGTTCAGTTATGACCTCGACGACATGGCGGACTATTGCGTCGACTTCGTCCGCCTGAGCCGGTTCTGGTTGCAACGCTTTCCCGATCGCGTGTTCGACCTGGAATACGAAGCGCTGCTGGCCGATCCGGAAGGGGTGATCCGGCGGCTGCTGGATTTCTGCGGCTTGCCTTTTGATCCGGCCTGCCTGGACTTTCACCAGACCAGGCGCACGATCGTCAGCGCGGCCAGCGCGGCGCAGGTGCGGCAACCGCTGCAGCGGGGCACCTTGCGTTCATTGAACTACGGCAATTTGCTGGATGGCCTGCGCCGGCGATTGCGTGATGCAGGCCTGGCGGCGGAAGCGTGAAGCCGAGTCGCATGCCGGAAATTCGATCATTCATGTTCTTTTGCTGAACTTCTCGTGAATCCTTGCTTGCACTTCCATTAATTTGGAGTTACGGTCCCCGTTGTGTTGTTACGAGGGACAGCACAGACCGCGTCTGACGACCCGTGGCCGCCTAGACGTCTCAGGGTGCGGTCGTGTGTCTGCCTTGGGGAGAGACGGAGCCTCGATCGCGCCGTGTGTTGCCCATCCGGGGAGTACACGTCGCATGAAAGTCAATTCTCGGCGCGCTTCGCGCAATCGTATCTTCCAGCGCAAAGCGCTGGCTTTGGCAATCGGGGGAAGTGTCGCACTGGGTTTCGCGGGTGGTGCGTTCGCGCAGGCCACCACGGGCACCATCTACGGCACCGTTCCGGTAGCTGCCAACGAAACCATCCAGATTACCGGCGGGGCCGGGTTCAATCGCACCATCAGTGTCGGTCCGTCAGGCCGGTATTCGATTACGTTGCCGGTGGGTACCTATACCGTGTCGCTGTTGCAGGACGGCAAGGTCGTCCAGACGCGAACGCAAGTGAGTCCGGTGGCGGCGGGTGCAGTGGCGGTGGATTTCACTTCGACGGCGGCTGCGACGCAAACGCTGTCCACGGTCAATGTCACGGCCAATGCCATTCCGCCGATCGATGTGACCACGACCAATCAAGTCACCACGATCACTGCCAGGCAACTGCAGCAATTGCCGTTGCAGCACAGCGCCGAAAACATCGCCTTGCTGGCGCCCGGGGTGACGCCAGGTGGTGCGGCCTTGGGAAGCGCCAATCCCACCGCGCTGGGCACGTCATTGCTTGTGTTCGGCGGTGCCTCGGTTGCCGAGAACGCCTATTACTTTGATGGCATGAACACCACGGATCAAATCACCGGACAGGGCGGCATCAGCTTGCCGTATGGAGCGATCGAGCAGCAACAGACCTATACCACCGGCTATGGCGCCAAATACGGCCGGTCCATCGGCGGCGTGATCAATCAGATCGGCAAGAGCGGCTCCAACGAGTGGCACTTCGGCTTCCAGGCTTCGTGGGCACCGGCCACGCTGCAAGCCAGTCCCGTCAATTCCTATTGGAACAATCCGCGCTACACCGGAGACCTGGCGTCAAACCCGAGCGAGGCTTACGGCCAGCTCTATCAGTATCGCAAGGGCGGTTCGGGCACCTTGAACGCAACGGAAGTCGGCATTCCGGTAGGCCAACCGGGAGCGGAGACCATTTACGACGCCTATGTCAGTGGACCGATCGTCAAGGATAAGTTGTTCTTCTTCCTGGGTTTCGAACAGGACAATGCCCATTCCAACTCCATCACGCCCAATACCGGTGCCGCGTACAACATCTTTTACACCACGCACTCTCCCAAGCTTTACGCCAAGCTCAACTGGAACATCAACGACAGCAATTTCGTGACGTTGACCGGTGCACAAAATTCCTACAAATCGTGGGGCACGGGTTACAACTTCGATTACGACACCCTGAAGACAGGTGGCTTTGCCAATCTGGCCCAGACGACCAAGAACACCTTCCGCACATGGGTGTTCAACTACACGTCCTACATCACCGACAGCCTGACCTTGAACGCGATGTTCGGCAAGACGCACGGTGAGTACTACACCCAGCAGCCCCTGTTCCCGGGGCTGACGGCGGACCTGGCAAACATCAGTGGATCATCCAACCAGAATCCCGCCTTTCTGCCACCGGGATCGACCGGCATTTCGAACGTGCAGGTCAACTCGAACATCGCGAGGCCGAGCCATCGCAGCAGCATCATGAATTACCGGCTGAGCCTGGACTGGAAATTGCCCTGGAACCTCTGGGGTACTCACGACATCCAGTTCGGCATCGACAACATCACGACCCAGGATATCGACGACGGCACGGACATGACGGGTCCGGGATATCAATGGATCTATGGCGTTGGTGATCCGGGAACCCCGATCATCGGCGGCTGCTGCAACAACATCAACGACCCTCCGTACGTCGGGCCTCCCGATTCCAATCCGGACGGCGCCGGCGGTTACTACGTCTTCAAGAACATCTTCATCAACCAGGCCAGCGTGCGGGTGGCGCAACGCGCCCAGTACATCGAGGACAACTGGCAAATTACGCCCAATTTCCTGCTGAACCTGGGCATCCGCAACGACCAGTTCACCAACTACAACCCGATCGGATTGCCCTACATTCGTCTGACCAAGCCGCAATGGCAGCCTCGCATCGGCTTCAGCTGGAACGTGTTCGGCGACTCTTCGATGAAAGTGTTCGGCAACGCCGGCCGTTACTATCTCGCGCTGCCCGCAGGCGTGGCCCTGCGCGGCGCCGGCGCTTCCACGTTCACCGGTCAGTACTACACCTATTCGGGCATCGATCCCCTGACCGGCGAGCCAACCGGCCTGACGCCGATTCCCGAGAACCCGATCGATGGCGTGTCGGCCAACAATGAGTATGGCGAAACGCTGGACCCGCGTACCGTCGCTGCGACCAACATCAAGGCGGAATATTCCGACAACTTCGTGCTCGGGATGCAGAAGCTGTTCCATTTCAGGGACATTCCGCTGGTATTTGACGCCACCGGCATCTATCAGAAATTGGGCCGGATCGTGGACGACTGGGATGATCAGCAGAGTGTGTGCGCGGCAGGCCTCTCGGAAGGGTTGTCCTGGCTGACGCCGGATGCGTGCACCACATACACGCTCGGTGCAGTGCTGATCAATCCGGGTGAGACCCAGACGATCCTGGTGCACAATCCGAGCGGGGGCCTCAGTCCCGTCACCGTCACGATGGCCCAGCAGGGTTTCGAAAAGAAGCCGATCCGCAAGTACTACGCCCTCAATTTGTCGCTGGAACATCCCTGGGACGGCAAGTGGTTCGGCAAGATCATGTACACGTTCGCGAAGGACTACGGCAACACCGAAGGCCCGGTGGATTCGACCATCGGCCAGGGTGGTTCATCGGTATCGATCACCGAGCAGTGGGATTTTGCGCAGTTGATGGAATGGTCGTATGGCGAGCAATACAACAGCCAACGGCACCAGTTGAAGATCTATGGTGCCTATGCGCTGACGCCAGAATGGATCCTGGGTGCCAATGCATTCATCGCCTCCGGTCACCCCATGATCTGCCTGGGCCACTACGGACCGGATGAGAACGATCCGTTGGGCTACGGCAATGCCTATCACTGGTGTGGTGGCCAGCCCGCGCCTCCCGGTTCCACGGGGCACACGCCGTGGGAGCATCAATTGGATTTGAGCGTCCAGTACAAGCCCAAATGGGCGGACAACAAACTTGGATTCACGCTTGCCGTATTCAACGTGTTCAACAACCAGACGCCGCTGCAATTCTCCTCGGGCTATGGCACGACGGACACTCCGCGCGTGACGTATAACCGCGTGCTTGGCTGGCAGGCGCCGCGTTCCGTGAGGTTCACCGTGGCGTACGATTGGTAAAGGTCGCACCCAATGGAGCGGATAACCGCCGGGCTCAAGCCCGGCGGCTTTTTAACGCGGATTCGAACTTGTAATCTTTAGCTCCTGAAGTTTGCTTTTGCTCGTCATCGCAAGGTCGCGAAGCAGTATCCGGGCGCCGTCTTAGGACTCCAAAGCACACGGCGAGGAAACCGGATTCCGCTTGCGCCGATGCAAAAAAAGAAAGGCCACCGCGGCTGCCAGTGCAACTGGCGTCACTGCTGAAATGACGGATATCGAATCCTCTATTCCGGGCCCAGCCTTGGCGAAAGAGCTCTCGCCGGTGGCTTCGCGGTTGCTGGCGCGTGCGCAAAGCGAACTGCAGAGCGGCGATGCCGAGTCCGCGGCGCGAACCTTGTCCAACGTGTTGTCACTCGCACCGGACAGTGCCGAAGGGGTGCGCCTGATGGCCATCGCGGCGCAAAATCGCGGCAATCATGTCGAAGCCGTTGAATATTTCAGGCGCGCACTGGCAGTGCTGCCCGAAGATGCCGATCTTCATATCGGACTCGGGGTTGCGCTGTACCAGGCTGGCGAGGTGAACGAGGCGATTTCGCACCTGAGGCGTGCCTGTGAACTTGCGCCGGAATCAGGGTCCGCCTGGTACAACCTCGCCGAGGCGCTCAAGCCGCAGGTCCGCACCGCAGAGGCGATCGAAGCGTTGCAGCGCACGCTGACATTGGAGCCATCGCATATTCCTGCGCGGCTTGCGCTCGCACGCGCATGGGCCAGCCTCGGTCGCATCGACGCGGCGGCTTCTGATCTTCGCGAGGTGCTGCGAATGGAGCCCCGGCACGCCGAGGCGTGGTATGCATTGTCCAACCTGAAAACCGTTGCCCTCGACGCGGGGGACGTATCGTCGATCGAAATTGCTTTGGCGCAGCCGGAACTTGCACCCGAGTCGCGCATCTGGCTCGGATTCGCGCTGGCGAAGGCACTTGAGGACCGGGGTGATTACGCGCGTGCTTTCGATGTGCTGCATGAGGCCAATACCCTGCAACGCACCCGACGGAAATGGGATTCCGCAGGGGAGCGCGCGCGCGTGGATGCGGTCATGCGGGTATTTGCCGACTTGCCGCAGGAATCGCCGGACATGGAGCTCGGTCGCGAGGCCATCCTGATCGCGAGCATTCCGCGTTCCGGTTCGACCTTGCTGGAGCAGATTCTCGCCTCGCATCCGGAAGTGGAGGGAGCCAATGAACTCAAGGATCTGCCTCAATTGATCGAAGCAGAATCACACCGCCGGGGAAGCACCTTCCCGCTATGGGTGCGGAATGTATCAGCGGCTGAATGGCAAGGTCTTGGACGACGCTATCTCGAACGCACCGCGCGTTGGCGGCGGCGCAAGCCGCGGTTCACCGACAAGAATCTTCTCAATTGGGTTCTCGCCGGTGCCGCATTGATGATGCTGCCCGGAGCGCGGGTGATCGTGTGCCGGCGTGCACCGCTGGAAACCTGCCTCGCGTGTTATCGGCAATGGTTCGGCAACGAGGCGGCGTTTGCCTGCGACCTGGATGACATGGCGGATTTCTGCATCGACTTCGTGCGCCTGACGCGCTTCTGGCTGGCGCGATTCCCCGGTCGCGTTTTTGATCTGGAATACGAAACGCTGGTGGCCGACCCGGAACCGACGATCCGGCGATTGCTGGATTTCTGTGGCCTGGCTTTCGATCCGGCGTGCGTGGATTTTCATAAAACCGAGCGTACGGTGCTCAGCGCACCCAGCGCCGCACAGGTGCGCCACCCGCTGCGCAAGGATACGGCACGCGCGGATCGCTATGGCCACAAGCTGGATCGGTTGCGGGCACGTCTTCGAGACGCCGGTTTATGATCGGCCAGCCAGGAGATCGCTCATGTCGAAGATCGAAAGCCGGCTCGCCGAACTTGGGTTGAAACTTCCGCCCGCAATCAAGGCACCGCCCGGCGTGGTCTTGCCGTTCCGGTTCGTGCGGGTGATCGGCAATCGCGCGCTGATTTCCGGGCACAGTCCGCAAGCGGAAGACGGTTCCGTCGTCGGGCCGTTCGGCAAGGTGGGGCGCGAGCTGACGGTGGAGCAGGGTTACGCCGCGGCCAGGCTCACCGCGCTGTCCATGCTAGGGAGCCTGCAGCGCGAACTCGGCGACCTCGATCGCGTCACGAACTGGGTGCGGCTGTTCGGGATGGTCAATTCGGCATCGGGGTTCGATCGCCAACCCGCGGTGATCAACGGCTGTTCCGATCTCATCCTGCAGCTCTGGGGCGACGAAGCCGGCGCACACGCGCGCAGTGCGGTCGGCATGGCCGAGCTGCCGTTCGGCATTCCGGTGGAAATCGAGGCAGAGGTGGCGATCCGCTGATGGCTGCGTATGTGCTTTAATGGTCGAGCAGCATTCGCAATATCGATCGCCGACTTGCATGGGGTGAGTACGAGAGCACCGAGGCCGGGGAAGCCTCACGCCGTTGAATCGAAAGTTTCCTGACACCAGCCCGTGGTCGTGCCACGTCGGCGCCACGAGCCTTATCCAGAAGGGGGTAAAGCGCAATGTCCAGGATTCATGTCTACGCATCGCTCATCGCCACCGGGCTCCTGATTGCGATCGCAGCGCTGCCGGCGAGCGCGCAGGATCCGGCCGTGAATGGTTCTTCATCCACGCCCGCGGCTCGGCGGATCGACTTTAGCGGGCTTTTTACATCGTATTCCTTTGCAACCGGGGACACATCGGTGAGTTTGACCGTTTGCGGCTCCATCAGCGAATCGTCGGGATGTTATGGCTCGGCTTTTCTGACGCCGTTCGGTCATGTCGGTGCTCTTATCGAGGGCAAGCCGCAGCCGCCCCGTGGTGCGACCAGAGTCCGCGACCTGTATATCCTGGACGACGCTGCAGGTGATGGAACCGGCGTAACGCTGGATGTCTATCGGGAGACGATTACCGCGGCCCCGCCCTTTGCCAGCGTCAGCGTGACTCAAACCGGCACCATCGCCCTGCCGCTTAAGGGAGGCACAGGTGCGAAGTCATACATCGCTGCCGACGACGTCTATCTTTTCATTGGGACCGATCAAAGCCCGTTTGCGGTGCAGTTGAACAAATACAACCTGTCCTTCGAGGAAATTGGCGGTGGCTCCCCGCTAGAGAATGTATCTTCGATTACCGCGAATGACGATGGGTACGTTAGCGTGATCTTCGGGAGCGACGGCTTCTATGCGTATGGTCCGGACGGGTCGCTCGAAGAGTCCGGCGGTGGGGCCGAATATTTCCTCACCAGTTCGAATGGCCTTTCCACCGGGACGGTTTCAACATCCAGCATGATTTCGAAGCCGCGGCTCAAGGTCCGGCTCACGCACACACCCGCCCGGCAAGCGCCAGCAAACTGATTCTTCCGACGAGCAAGTCGCGCCGGCCCGCAAAACGTGCGGAATCATCCGCCCGCAATGTGGCTGGCGCGCATCGGCGGGTGCTGCCGGAACGCGGTGGATTGTCGTTGCGCGGCCGGTGAGGTGCGCAACCTGACAAGGGTTCCGCACGCTTGGCCTGACTGATGAAGCGCCCTCGTACACCAGCGCCAGAGGCGCGAACATTCGCGCCTAACCGCCGAACCCGCAAAACCTTGCCGCCTGGCCCGACCGTCCGCCTTCAAGTGATCCCGATAGCGGCTTTGCGCGGACCGGACACCCATCGTGGTGCGCGTCGCGGAGTTTGAATAATCAATCGGTCCAGATTGCTTTCAGTGCGCGGCTGAAGTTCAAGCCGAGCACCTTTTCCGCGACGCGCGCGGAGTAGCCATGTTTCAGCAGTGCGTCGGCGATGCGCTCCAGCTTGCGCGGCGTGTTGATGTCGGGAATGTAGGGCGGACGATTTTCGCCCGGTGCGGCGACGCCCTGCCTGCGGCGATCTTCCGCTTCCTGCTTCAGCGCTTTCAGCTCGGCATCCGTGACGGTGAAGAATGCCGTGTCGGTGCCGATGCCGACATGGTCCTCGCCGCAAATCTTCAGTGCGTGGAGCAGGTGCTGCATGTAGTCGGCCAGCATCGGCTGGCGGTTTTCGGGGGTGAGGAACGGCAGCATGTAGATGCCCATCACGCCGCCCTTGTCGGCCAGCGCCTTCATTTCCTCGTCGCGCTTGTTGCGCGGGTGCATGAACACCGCGCGGCAGCCCGCGTGCGTGATCAACGGCGGCTTGTGCGAAAGCGCGATGGCTTCAGCGGTGGTGCGGGTGTTGGAATGGCTCAAGTCCAGCGCCACGCCCAGGTCGTGCATGCGTGCAACGGCTTGGTGGCCGAGTTGGGTAAGGCCGCCGGTTTCGCCGTCGAGGCAGCCGTGGCCCAGCGGCGTATCGTGGTTGTAGCTCAACTGCATGATCAGCACGTCGAGCTTGCGGAACAGGTCGATGCGTTCGAGCCTGTCCGCCAGCATCGAGGCCGCCTCGAACGAGAAGATCACCGCCAGCTTGTTCTCGGGCTTGGCGCGCTCAAGGTCGGCGTGGCTGCGCACCTTGATGAAGCTTTCCGGATGCGCTTCGATCAATGCCTGCGCGGCGGCGATGTCGGCGACGGCTTCCTCGAACGTGCCGTTGGCGCCGCCCAGCGTGGTCTTCAGCGCCGAAACGCCGGAGTCGGCGAGCGCCTCGAATCGCGACGCGTCATCGAACTGGAATCCGATGGATTCGAGCGCGTTGCAATCGAGCACGAACGCATTGCGATAGAGGTCGGCGCTGTTCAATGCGAGTGGCCGGTGCGGGGCAACGCCCGGCAACGTACCACGAATCGAAGATGCGCATGGGCGGCGGGAACCGTGCATGAGCGCTCCGCCATTGAACCACCGCCCTTCGCCCACATGAAGTCAGCACGTAAGTGTCCCCGGGAGTCGCCGATGTTGCTGGATCCGATCAAGCTGGGCGCGCTGGCATTGCGCAACCGCATCGTGGTATCGCCGATGTGCCAGTATTCCTCGCCCGATGGTGTGCCAACCGACTGGCACCTTGTGCACCTGGGCAGCCGCGCGGTCGGCGGCGCGGGGCTGGTGTTCACCGAGGCGAGTGCGGTTTCACCCGAAGGCCGCATTTCGCCCGACGACGCCGGCATCTGGAATGACGCGCAAGCCAACGCCTGGTCGCGCATCGTGCAATTCATCCGCGAACACGGCGCGGCCGCGGGCATGCAACTTGCGCATGCCGGTCGCAAGGCCAGTACCGATGCGCCGTGGCGTGGCGGCGGTCCACTGGACACGGCGCATGGGGGCTGGACGCCCGTCGCGCCGAGTTCGATTCCTTTTGATGAAGGTTATCCGGTGCCGGTTGCCCTCGACGGGAAGGGCATCGGCAAGGTGATTGGCGATTTCCGTGCGGCCGCGCAACGCGCGCGCGACGCGGGTTTCGACGTGATCGAAATCCATGGCGCGCATGGCTATCTGATCCATCAATTCCTGTCGCCGTTGTCGAACACGCGCACCGATGAATACGGCGGTTCGCTGGAAAACCGCGCGCACCTCTTGCTGGAAATCATCGGCACCGTGCGCGAAACCTGGCCGGCTCCGAAGCCGCTTTGGGTGCGGCTGTCCGCAACGGATTGGGTGCAAGGCGGTTGGGACACCGACGAATGCGTGCGGCTTGCGCGCATCCTGCGCGATGACGGCATCGACGTGATCGACGTGTCGTCCGGTGGCACCGTGCCGCACCCGAACGTTCCGACCGGCCCTGGCTACCAGGTGCCGTTCGCCGCGCGCATCCGCCGCGAAGCCGGCATTCACACCGCGACGGTCGGCCTGATCACCGACGCGCGGCAGGCCGAAGACATCCTGCAACGCGGCGACGCCGACCTGATCGAAATGGCGCGCGAGTTCCTGCGCGACCCGTACTTTCCGCGGCGCGCCGCCAGCGAACTCGACGCGAAGATCCGCGTGCCGGAACAGTACGCGCGTGCCTGGTGAAGGCCATTATTCGCCAGGGTGATACACGCGCGCGCTGTGCGCCTTGATCTGATCCGGCCAGAAGTACACGGTGCGCAGGTCGCCCGATGCCCAGCGATGTTGCTGGTCCTTGAAGTGCGGCGACTGCGGATCGCCGCTCTGGCCGCCGACGTGGATCGCGCGGGCGCTGACCTTCGGGCCGAACTCGATCGCGGCGACGAAGCTGTTGCCGCTGCGGCCGTAATACTTTTTGGTGTCGGGCCACAGATGCGTGTTGGACGCGGCGAGCGAGCCCCAGCGCGATGAAGTGAACGGCACCGCGATGCTGGGCTTGCTGTCGTCGAAGTGCGGATGGATGGAGTCATCCGTGCGCTGATAACGGTTGATCTCGCCCCACGGCACGCCCCAGTAACCGAAGTCCTTCTGCAGGCGGTCCACGACCTTGACCAGCGCGGCAAGGCGCGTTTTCGAGTCGGCTTTTTCGGCGATGTAGTCAATCTCGCGCTGGTCGGTCATGTGCGTGTCAAGACCGCTGGCTTGCGCCTTGTCCGCGACTTCGTTCCACATCGTGTCGCCCCACGACACCGCGAGCGTGGTGGGAATGGATGCAATGCCCCAGCGATCGTCCCAGGTGCGCAACACGCCGATTGGACCCGCGAGTTTCTTCTTCAGCGGGTCGCTTGAAGGCAGGCCGTCGTAATCCTTCACCAGGATCGGGATCAGGCGCGCGAACGCGGGCAGGTAGGCATCGAATGCATCGGTGATCAGCTTGGCCTTGGTGAAATCCTTTGCGCCGGTCAGCATTTGCGTGGCATGGATGCCGCGCGCGTTTTCACCGAACGAATCCATGTACTGCGGAAAGTCGGCGCGTTTCGGACTGTCCTTGCCGGCCGCAGAGTAGGGCCAGTCGTTGGTGTTGAACACCCAGCCGGTAGCGGGATCGATGACATTCGGCATCTCCTTGAGCGGCGTCATGCCTTGCCATGCGGTCGCGGGGTTGCTGCCGTCGACCGGCCTGGTGTAATCGAACGCGTTGTCGCGCTTCGGGATGAACTGCGGCGCAAGAAACGCGATCTCGCCCTTGTCGTCCGCGAACAGCGTGTTGTTGGACGAGTTGGCCTTGAGCTCCGCCACTTTCATGTAGCTGGCGAGATCGCTCGCCTTGGTGCGCAGCCAGCTCTGTTCGAGCGCGGCAATCGGCCGATTCATCAGTGCCTCGGCGATCCACTTGCCGTTTTCGTCGGCAACGATGGGACCGTGCTGGGTGAAATACGCGGTGAAGGTGCGGGCCTTCATGGAGCCGCCGCCGGCGCGGTAACGGATGGTGATTTCGCGGCTCGTGACCGGCAGCTCCTTGTCGCCGAACTTGTAGAAGTACGTGCCGTCCTTCCTCGAAATGGTCTCGGCGAATTCGTCCACCGCATCGACGCCGGTGGACGTGTGCATCCAGCCGATGTGCCGGTTGAAACCCTGGTAGACGAAGAACTGGCCCCAGGTGGAAGCGCCGTACGCGTCCAGGCCTTGGTCGCTGGAGATCTGCGACTCGCTGCGGAAATTGAAGGTGACGTGCGGATTGATCAGCAGCAGCGCGTGGCCGTCCGCGGTGAGCTTCGGCGCGATCGCGATGCCGTTGGAACCGGTCGGCTCGATCCACGTCGGCGGCACGCGCTGCGCCAGCGCGACCGTCGTGGCGTGGTCGGCGCCGTAGAACTTCGCCAGCTTCGCAAGATCCACATCCTCGATGTCGCCGCCGATGCTGCCTTCGGTGAAGGAAAGCGCCATCCACGGTTCGTAATGCCGGATCACCTTCGGATGCACGTCCGGGTGCGTGGCGAGGTACCAGTTCATCCCGTGGGCCCACGCGTTCATCAGCTGCTTCAGCCAGGCGGGACTTTTCGCGTAATCCTGTTTCAGCACGGCCGGATCGATGAAAAGCTGGTAGCGCAGGTTGTCCCAGATCGCCGATTCACCTTCGGCCTGCGCGCTCCAGCCGAGCGCGGTGAGGTAATTCATCTCGACGCGGTTGAAGTCGTCCTCGCACTGCGCATAGATCATTCCGAACACCGCGTCGGCGTCGGTCTTGCCCTGGATGTGAGGGATGCCCCAATCGTCGCGGGTGATGGTGACCTGCTGCGCTTCGCGTTGCAGCCGTGCGTACTCGGTACTGTTTTTCGCGACCGGAGCCTGCCATGTCGATGATGCGGGCGCATCGGGGTGCGCTTGCGCCGCCGTGCAGAGCGGAGCGACCAGCAATCCTGCGAACAGAGCCGCCGCACAACGACGTGGAGCCAGAGCGAAACGTGTGGACATCGATTTCCCCTCCGCAAGCCGCGAATGCGCAACCATAGCGCGAAAACCGACGCACCGGCATCGGTGCGCACGATCGATCAAGGTTGTTGACGAACGAAGAAAGCGATTCCCGCAGTCGCGGTTCGCTTGCGGCTCAGTCGGATTTGCGCAGCCAGGTTTGCGTCCGGCCCAGCATCGGCATGCCGATGTAGCCGCGCACGTCGAGCTTCCGTCCATCATCGGAGAGCGAGAGCTTCACCTTGTAGGTCTTGCCATTGTGCGGGTCCAGGATCTGGCCGCCGTCCCACACGTCGCCGTCCTTGTTCACACCCCACATGATGACCATGCCGTCGACCGGCTTGTTGTGCCGCTCACCTTCGCACTTGTCGCAGATCGGATGCGTGCCCTGGTCGGAGAACAGCACCTGCTTGACCACGCCTTGCAGCGTGCCATCGGGTTGCTGCGTGATCTCGATGATGGATTTCGGCTTGCCGGTGGCGTCATCGACTTGCGTCCAGGTGCCGACCGGCGTGTCGCTGGCTGCATACGCGGCGGTGGCCAGCAGCAGGGCGATTGCGACGAGGGCCGGGCGAAAAAGGGTGCGCATGGCGTCGACTCCGGAACCGAAGAGCCTAGCCTGCGCGTTGTCGAGGTGCGCGTCAACTGCGCACGCGTGCGCAGTTGACGCGGATCAGGAGCGGCGCCCACCCGTCTGGCATAATGAAAAGCTGTTTTTTGCGATGCGATGCACCATGGCCGACGTCACTGAAGCCCGCGTCCGCGAAATCCTCGCGGGCATCGTCGATCCGCACACCGGCGTCTCGCTCGCCGAGGGCCGTGCGGTTCACGCGATCGGGGTGGATGGCGATCGCGTCGCGGTGGAAGTCTCGCTCGGCTACCCCGCGCGCGATTGGCGCAACGCATTCGCA
>DASZTT010000252.1:0-5931 GCA_035547895.1 Rhodanobacteraceae bacterium | reverse complement strand
CCAGCGGCACCGCGGTGGTGCCCGCCGGCAGCGGCAGCGTGGCGGCGGAGGCGACGCCGCCGGCAAGCAGCGTGAAGGCGAGGATGGACGCAAGACGTTTCATGAAGTGTGTACCGTGGAGCAGGTTGGTCGAGGTGTGGCAATGGGAATGTGCCGCGTGCAAAACCGGTGCGCGTGGCGCGACGGCCGTTGGAGTGGCACCTGGAGGTCCATGCATCGGGAATGCCGATGGGTGGAGGCTGGGGTGAAACGGGGAGCGAATGCTCCAGCGCGAGGCGCGCGGCAGAAAGGATGCGGCCGGGAGGCCGGGTTGCTGCGGCGCAGCGTAACGGACGCAGCACTACATGCGCAAGCGCCGCCTTCAGGCGTTGCGCGAGCGCTTCATGAATGGTTGGGCTGCTGCGCGGCCAGCCACTCCCGCAATTGACGCGCGAAGTCGCGGCTCGCGGCATCGAGCGCTTTCACGCCGCCGTCCGCGTCTGGCGTCGGGGCAGCGGCCGAGAAACGGAAATGCCGCTGCGCGACCAGGGCATCGTCCGCGCCGTCCAGCGTCGCCGTCGCATCCAGCACGCCGGAACTTTCGCCGGGAGCAGTGAACACCTGGCTGAAATCATCCACGCTGACGTGCAACGTGAAATCCGCTTGCGCGTTGCTGGCGGGACCGACCACCGCGCGCCAGCCGCCGTCGTCGGCGAATGTCGCGCGCAAGCGTTGTTCCAGCATGCTCGCGGGCGGTGCCGCCCAGTCCGAGTTCGCATACGCCGCGATCACGTTGCCGTTGCGATAGGCGAGCCGGTAATACAGGCCGGTGCCCTGCAACCACGCAGGCATTTCGATGCGAGCGATGCGCAGGACGGCACCCTTCGCGTGCGGCGATGTCGTCGCCACAGCCGGCCAAGCACCCAGGGTGTAGTGACGCAGCACCACGTTCTGCCGCGATGCCGCACCGCAGCCGCCCAGCATCAGCAGACACGTCACCAGGAGGACTCGTATGCGTTTCATGGCCGGGGCGGCTCCTTGTCGTGCTTGCCGAAACCCGGTTCGCCGGGGCCGGGCGGCTGCCTCGGTGGCCCGAAGATCAGGCTTTGCGGCTTGGCCTTCAGTTCCCGCAACAACTGGTCCAGTTGTCCGGACGTGCGCTGCAGGCTTTGGCTGAGCGTGTCGAAATCGGGCGCGGTCTGGCGATTCAGGCGCTCGCTCAACTGCCGGCTGGAACGCGCCAGCGCGTCGATCGAGGCTTCGAGTGCGGCGGCATTGCGAACGGGCGTCTGCGCGGTGCGCACCAGGCGATCGGCGTCGGCCACGCTGCGCTGCACCTCGGCGAGCAACGCGGGCAACTTCGTTTCGATCGCTGCCAACTGGCGCGTGACGGCATCGATCTGCGCAAGCGACGCGGCGACGTGCTCGCGATTGCCGCTGTCCAGCAACTTGTTGGCATTCCCCAGCACGTCCCGGAGATCCTGCATCACCTTCGGTGCTTCGGTCATCAGCGATGCGAGCACACTCGCCCGCATGGGAATGCGCGCCGGGTGCGCGTCGCTGGTGGTGAGCGGCGCGTGGCTGCCCTCGCCCAGTTTCAGTTCCAGCACGCTGCCGCCGGTCAGGCCCTGCATCGCGACCACGGCATACGTGGCGTGCGTGACATAGGTCTTCGGCTGCAGTTGCAGGCGCATCAGCACGCGCGCGCGGTCGTGCGGATCGAAACCAATGCTGGCGATGTGGCCGACCACGATGCCCTTGAACTGCACTTCGGATTGCGCCGACAGGCCACCCACCGATTGGCTGGTGACGATCTCGTAAGCCAGCGGTTCGTCCTGCCGGTTCGCCAGCCAGTAATAGACGACGACCGCGCCGATCGAAAACACCAGCAGGAAGGCGACAGCGGCGATGGCGTGCGCGCGGTTTTCCATCTCAGGGACTCCCGTACGCCGGCAACGCGCGCAGGCGTTCTTCGCCTTCGCGCGGGTGGAAGAAACTCGCGATGAACGGGTGCCCTGAGCGGGTCACGTCTTCCAGCGTGCCGGCCGCGATCAGCTTGCCGTCGGCCAGCACCGCGACGCGGTCGCTCAGGGTCGCCACGCTGTAGATGTCGTGGGTGATCATCAGCGCGCTGAAGCCGAGTTCCGCGTGCAACTCGCCCAGCAGCGTGTCGAACTCGGAAGCCGCCGCGGGATCGAGGCCCGAGGTCGGTTCGTCGAGGAACAGCAGCTCCGCCTCCAGCATCAACGCGCGCGCCAGGGCCGCGCGCTTGGCCATGCCGCCGGACAACTCGAACGGAAACTTCCACGCGTCTTCCGGCGCGAGTCCGACCATGTGCAGCTTCAGCGCGATGCCTTCGCGCAACGTGCCTTCGTCCACGCGCAGTCCTTCCTTGCGCAGCTCACGCACGGGAAACGCGAGGTTGTCGTACACGTTCATCGCACTGAACAGCGCGGACTGCTGGAACAGCACGCCCCAGCGGCGACGCAGCAGGCGCGCTTCCCACGGTTCGAGTTCGTTGATCGTCTGGCCGAGCACCTGGATCGCGCCGCGGTCGGGACGCAGCAGGCCGATGATCTGGTCCAGCAGGATGGTCTTGCCGGCGCCCGATGCACCGATCACGCTGACCAGTTCGCCGCGCCGGACTTCGAGATCGAGGCCGTCGAGGATCGTCTGGCCGCCAAGCTGCTTGTGCAGGCCCTGCACCTTGATCGCCATGTCGTCGCCGCCTGGCACGCGCGCCGACATCACAGCAATCCCACGTGGGTGAGCAACGCGCCGGAGCTCGCGTCGAACAACAGGATCAACGTGAGGCTGGTCACCACCGACAACGTGGTGTGGCGGCTCAGGCCCGCGGTGTCGGGCGGCGCGCTCATTCCAAAATAGCAACCGATCAATGCGATGGTGAGGCCGAACAGCGCGCCTTTCGCAAGACCGATCCAGAAATTCACGATCTGGATTTGCTGCGGCAATTGGTCCAGGAAAAGCCTGAAGCCGACGCCCAGGTCCATTTGCGCGGTCACCGCGCCGCCGATCAGCGCGGCGAAATCGGTCCACACCACCAGCAGCGGCAGGGTGATCATCGCACCGACCACGCGCGGCAGCGCAAGGCGCAGGCTGGGAGATGATCCGAACGCGCGCAGTGCGTCGTATTCGCCCGTCAAATGCATGGAGCCGATGCCCGCGGTCATCGCCGAGCCGGAACGTCCCGCAAGGATCACGCCGCAGATCACCGGCCCGAGTTCGCGCAGCACCGCGAGGCCCATCATGCCGACGATCAGCGTCGCCGCGCCGAACTGGCGCAGCGCCATGCCGATCTGGATCGCCATCACCACGCCGATCAGGAAGCCCACCACGCCCAGCAGCAGCATCGACGTGGCACCGACGTGGTAAATCGTCGCGGTGGTTTCCTTCCACGGAATCGCGCGCGGATGACGCACGCACGCGGCCACGTCCACCATCAGCTGGCCCACCAGCAGCAACACGCCGCCGACCGCGCGCAGGAAGCCGAGTGCGCCGTTGCCGGTGCGCTCGAACGCGACATCCAGCCAGCGGCGGTTCGGGCGCGGCGGAAACCGGGTCTGCTCGAGCCAGCGAAACCAGTGCCGATGATCCTCGTGACACTCGAGGCGTTCCGGCAGACGCTGGCCCCAGACCTTCCACAACACGCGCGCGCCCGCGCTGTCCAGCGCGTCGAGCCGATCGAGATTCCAGCGATAGCGATGCGGCGCATCCAGGCCGCCCAGTTCGCGCGCAAGCCGCCGCCGCCGCGCCGCATCCAGCAGCAACGTCCACGAACCGGTCAGCAGGATCTCGTCATCGTCATTGCGTTGCCAGCGTGCGTCGGAGGAAGTATCGGCCATCGCCTGCATCCTTGCGGCGGCATTCCGGCGCCGCGCGGAACCACGGCGCACTATGACAACGCCTTGGTGCAGGCGGGGTGAAGCCTTGCCGGCGATCCGACGAGCGCGATTTCAGTGGCGCCGATGCGCGAGCAGGCCGAAGTTGGAAACGATGAAAGGCGTCGTGTAGTTCAGCGCCAGCTTGACCGCGAGCGCCGTGGTGAACGCGCCGCGCAACAACTCGTCGCCGTGGTTGAACAGGTTCAACCAACTGCCGACCACGAACGCGATCAGCAAGGTGCGTTTCAGGTGCACGGGTGTCGCCACCACGCGCGCGAAGGTCTTCAGGGTCGCGAGCATCGCGCGAGGATAGCGGCGTCGGTCATTGTGCAAGGAGATCGGATCCCGGCCTGCGCCGGGATGACGGCATGAAAAAAGCCCCGCGAGCGATCGCGGGGCTTTTTACTGCTTCGAACTTCGCTCGAAGTGGTGCGAACCAAGGATGGTTAGCGCCACCACGCAGCCCGGGTTGAGCGGCGCAGCCGCGAACCCCGGGTTGACCGGTCAGGGACGACCGATCAAAAGTCCATGCCGCCCATGCCACCCATGCCGCCCATGCCACCACCGGCGCCGCCGCCGTGGTTGTGCTCTTCCTTCTTGGGCGCTTCGCCGATCATCGCTTCCGTGGTGATCATCAGGCCGGCGATCGAGGCCGCGTTCTGCAGCGCCGAACGGGTGACCTTGGTCGGATCCAGGATGCCCATCTCGACCATGTCGCCGTATTCACCGGTCGCGGCGTTGTAGCCGTAGTTGCCCTTGCCTTCGGCGACCTTGTTCAACACCACCGACGGCTCTTCGCCGGCGTTGCTGACGATTTCGCGCAGCGGGGCTTCCATCGAACGCTTGGCAATCGCGATGCCGTGGTCCTGGTCCTCGTTGTCACCCTTGAGCTTGCCGATCGCGGACAGCGCGCGCACCAGCGCCACGCCACCGCCCGGCACCACGCCTTCCTCGACCGCCGCACGCGTGGCGTGCAGGGCGTCTTCGACGCGCGCCTTCTTTTCCTTCATCTCGACCTCGGTCGCGGCACCGACCTTGACCACCGCCACGCCGCCGGACAGCTTGGCGACGCGTTCCTGCAGCTTCTCGCGGTCGTAGTCGGAGGTGGTTTCCTCGATCTGCGCCTTGATCTGCTTGATGCGGCCTTCGATGCCCTTGGTGTCGCCGGCGCCGTCGATGATGGTGGTGTTTTCCTTGGTGACGACGACCTTCTTGGCGCGGCCGAGATCCTTGACGGTGGCCTTCTCGAGCTGCAGGCCGACCTCTTCGGAGATCACGGTGCCGGCGGTCAGGATGGCCATGTCTTCCAGCATCGCCTTGCGGCGGTCACCGAAGCCCGGCGCCTTCACCGCGCAGACCTTGACGATGCCGCGGATGGTGTTGACCACCAGGGTCGCCAGCGCTTCGCCTTCGACTTCCTCGGCCACGATCAGCAGGGGCTTGCCGGCCTTGGCGACCCCCTCGAGGATCGGCAGCAGGTCGCGCACGTTGGAGATCTTCTTGTCGTGCAGCAGGATGTAGGGTTCCTCCAGCTCGCACTGCATCGACTGCTGGTTGTTGATGAAGTACGGCGACAGGTAGCCGCGGTCGAACTGCATGCCCTCGACGACGTCGAGCTCGTTCTCCAGGCCCGAACCGTCCTCGACGGTGATCACGCCTTCCTTGCCGACCTTGTCCATCGCCTCGCTGATCAGCTTGCCGATGTTCTCGTCGCCGTTGGCGGAGATGGTGCCGACCTGGGCGATCGACTTGGAGTCGGACGAGGGCTTGGAGATGTTCTTCAGCTCGTCGACGGCGGCCGTGACGGCCTTGTCGATGCCGCGCTTCAGATCCATCGGGTTCATGCCGGCGGCGACCGCCTTCATGCCCTCGCGGATCATCGCCTGCGCGAGCACGGTCGCGGTGGTGGTGCCGTCACCGGCGACGTCGGAGGTCTTGGACGCGACTTCCTTGACCATCTGCGCGCCCATGTTCTCGAACTTGTCGGCCAGCTCGATCTCCTTGGCGACGGACACGCCGTCCTTGGTGATCGTCGGCGCGCCGTAGCTCT
>DASZTT010000251.1:0-20483 GCA_035547895.1 Rhodanobacteraceae bacterium | reverse complement strand
AACGCCACCCGATCTACGACCGGCTGATGCGCGTGGTCGAACACCTCGAGGCACACTATGCGGAGCCCGTGCACGTGGAAACGCTGGCCGCGCTCGCGGATGTGTCGGTGGCGCAACTGGAGCGGCATTGCCAGCGGGTGTTCCAGCTCAACCCCGGTCAGATGCTGACCAAGTTGCGGATCGATGCCGCGATGCGGTTGTTGCGCCACGACGGCTCGATCGCCGCGATCGGACAGGCTTGTGGTTACAGCGACCAGAGCGCCTTCACGCGCCAGTTCCGCAAGCTGACGGGCCTCACCCCGGGCCAATACCGCGCGCTGCGCGGTTGAGGTGCGCGGCGCAGGCGCTGGCAGCGGTCATTCGATGCGCTGGCGCGGCACGCCGGCGTGGGCGAGATAAGCCTGCAGTCCGCGCTCGCGCGTTTCCTCGAAGATCTCGCCGGTCGCGACGAACCGCATGCGGTCGGGACGGAAGTTGCGGAAGCCCACCCGCAGTCGGCACCACGCGCCGAGCGTCCAGACCGGACCCCAGCATGCGAGGCAGAGCGGCTCGATCTCGCGCGTGCTGGTGCTGCCGTCCGCGTCGCAATATTCCAGCTTCAGCACGCGCCTCGACTCGATGGCTTCGTGCAACGCATCCACCACGCCGGACTTTGCCTCGTACCAGCGTTGCGGCACGAACACGCGCGAGTGTTCGGCACGCCCGCGCAATTCCGCCGGCAGCACCGCGTCGATCTTCAGCATCGCCGACTGCGCGCCTTGTGCCAGGCGCTCGCCCGCGAACGCCCGCACGAAGCGCGTGCCCACCACCAGCGATTCCAGTTCTTCTGCGGTGAACATCAGCGGCGGGATGTCGGAACCCTTGCGCAGCAGGTAGCCGACGCCGGCCTCGCCCTCGATGGCCACGCCCGAGGTTTGCAGGTCGGCGACGTCGCGGTACACCGTGCGCAGCGATACGCCCAGGCTGTCGGCGAGCCGCCGCGCCGGCAGCGCGGTGCGGCGGCCCTGCAGCGCATGGATGATCAGGAACAGTCGGTCGGCGCGGCGCATCCGCGCATGATCGCGGGATCATGCGCGGAAGGCCACCTGCCTCATGCCGCCAGCGCTTCCGCCTGCTCGCGCGCCAACGCCTGGTCCCGTTCGAAGGCGCGCCTGATCGCCGGCCGCGACTGCACGCGCCCGGCATAGGCCCGGAACACCGGCCAGTCCGGCACCAGTTTGGCCATCAGCGCGAAGTTCAGCGCGCCGCCCCACAACACGTCGGCGGCGGTGAAGCGCTCGCCCAGCAGCCACGGGCCGTGTTCCAGTTGCGCGGCGAGGACCCGCATCACGCTGTCGTAGTCGCCATAGCCGCACTGCATGGCCGACATCGGCTCGCGCTTCGCCGAAAAATCCATGATCGCCGGCTCGAAACAGGAACCGTAGAACACCATCCAGCGCAGGTACGGTCCGCGCAGCGGGTCATCGAGCGCCGGCGCGAGCTGCCTTTCCGGGTACAGGTCGGCCAGGTACAGCATGATCGCGGGCTGCTCGGTGACCAGCGCGCCTTCGTGGCGGATCGCCGGCACCTTGCCCATCGGGTTGATCGCGAGGTATTCGGGCGAACGTTGTTCGCTGCGCTTCAGGTCCAGCGAGACCATGTCGAAGGGCACGCCGAGCTCCTCGAACAAGGCGCGGGTGGCGGCGGAGCGGCTGTTCGGGGCGTGGAAGAAAGTGGCGGGGAACGTGGACATGTGCGACTCCGGTAGTGGATGCGGGAGCCAGTGTGCGCACGTTCTGCTGACAGCGTGATGTCAGCAGCGAGTGGCAAGCCGTCCGCGACGCCGGGACAATGGCGCTTTCCTTGCGCGGACTTTGCCATGCAATCCGATTTTCGGGGACACGTCTCGCTGACCCAGCACCTGATCGAGGAGCAGCGCCGCCACGGCGCCATCAACGCCGACCTGCGGCTGCTGATCGAAGTGGTCGCGCGCGCCTGCAAGCGCATCTCGATCGCGGTCGGCAGGGGCGCGCTGGGCGGCGTGCTGGGCGAAGCTGGGACGGGCAACGTGCAGGGCGAGGCACAGAAGAAACTTGATGTGATCTCCAACGAAATCCTGCTGGAAGCGAACGCCTGGGGCGGCCACCTCGCGGCCTGCGCCTCCGAGGAAATGGCCGATCCGTATCCCATTCCCGACGCGTATCCGAAGGGCAATTACCTGCTGCTGTTCGATCCGCTGGACGGTTCCAGCAACATCGACGTGAACATTTCCGTGGGCACGATCTTCTCGGTGCTGCGTTGTCCGGAAGGCGTGACCCAACCGACCGAAAAGGACTTCCTGCAACCCGGCACGCAGCAGGTCGCGGCCGGTTACTGCGTGTACGGCCCCTCGACGTTGCTGGTGCTGACTACCGGCCACGGCGTCAACGTGTTCACGCTGGATCGCGAGCAGGGCAGCTTCCGGCTGACGCGCGCCAACGCGGCCATTCCGGAAGACACCTCGGAGTTCGCCGTCAACATGTCCAACCAGCGCTTCTGGGAAGCGCCGATGCAGCGGTATGTCGCGGACCTGCTGGCCGGCAAGACCGGCCCGCGCGGACGCGATTTCAACATGCGCTGGGTGGCGTCGATGGTGGCCGACGTGCACCGCATCCTCACGCGCGGTGGCATCTTCATCTACCCGCTGGACGAGAAGGTGAGGTCGAAAGGCGGCAAGCTGCGCCTGATGTATGAGGCCAACCCGATGAGCTTCATCGTCGAGCAGGCCGGCGGTGCGGCGACCACCGGCCGCTCACGCATCCTCGATGTGCAGCCGACGCAACTGCACCAGCGCGTGCCGGTGTTCCTGGGTTCGAAGCACGAAGTGGAAACGGCCACGAGGTACCACCTCGAAAACGCGTAACCGCACAGACCCGTCACCCCGGCGAAGGCCGGGGTCCAGCTCTCGATGCAATTCGCTGACCGATGATTGGATGCCGGCCTGCGTCGGCATGACCAAAGGAATCAGGTCCTCGCAGGAACTACACCCGCCCCGTCACCGGAATCAGCGCGCCGGTGATCGCCGAGGCCTGGTCCGACAGCAGGAACACGATCACGTCGGCGAGCTGTTCCAGTTTGACCCACTTGTCGAAATTCGCCTTGGGCATGTCCTTGCGATTCGGCGGCGTGTCGATGATCGACGGCAGCACCGCGTTGACGGTGATGCCGCGTTCCTTCAATTCCTCGGCCAGTGCTTCGGTGAAACGCATCACGCCGGATTTCGAAGCCGTGTAGGCACCCACGCCCGCGCCGGCCTTCAGTGCCGACGCCGCGCCGATGTTGACGATGCGTCCCCCATCCGGCAGGTGCGCCAGCGCGGCTTTGCTCGCGGCCACCGCGGTGCGCAGGTTGATGCGATACAGGAGATCGAACGTCTCGGGGCTGCCATCCGCCAACGTCTCCCAGCGGAAGGTGCCGGCGATGTTGACCAGCGCGTCCAGCCCGCCCAGCGCCTTGGCCGCGGCGTCGATCGCATGGCGTGCCTGCGCAGTGTCGGAGAGATCGACGCCACCGAATCGTTCCGCGGAACCAAGCTCGACGCCCGCCGGCGGCGCGTCGGCACGGTCGATCGCCGCGACCTTTCCGCCCGCCTTCAGTGCCGCCTGCACGACCGCCGCACCGAGCGAACCGAACGCGCCGGTGATCGCAATACGTTTGCCTGCAAGGGACATGGCGGCTCTCCTGCGGCGCCGGCGGCGCCGGATGGTGGAACAACCGGGGAGCATATCGCCGGTCGCCCGCGGGATGTAACCCCGGGACGTCCTCCGGCGAATTCGATTGCGAGTAAGCTCGTCCGACCGGTCGGAGTGCAAACAAGCATGGCCAGCATCCCCGAACACGTGATGCCCGCTTCGCCGGCCGAAGTGCCGGCGGCGCCAATCCTGCGTCGCGTGATCTACCGGCACACGCTGCCGCTCCGGATCATGCACTGGATCAACGCGATCTGCCTGCTGATCCTGCTGGGCAGCGGCCTGCAGATCTTCAACGCGCATCCGGCGCTGTACTGGGGGCAGCGCTCGACGTTCGAGCGTCCATGGCTGAGTCTCGGCGCCGCGCAGAGCCGCGACGGAAAACTGCACGGGGTGACCGCCATCGGCGGCTATCGCTTCGACACCACCGGCTGGTTCGGCGTGTCGAAGGTCAATGGCCAGCCGACGGTGCGCGGCTTTCCGGCGTGGGCAACGATCCCCGGCCCGCAATGGCTGGCGATGGGCCGTGCCTGGCATTTCTTCTTCGCGTGGATTTTCGTGATCAACGGCGCGTGTTTTTTCCTGTACGCGCTGTGGACGCGGCACCTCACGCGCGACCTCGTGCCCACGCGGAGCGACTGGCGCGGCATCGGCCGTTCGATCATCGACCATGCGTTGCTGCGCCACCCGCACGGCGAGGAAGCCGCGCGCTACAACGTGCTGCAGCGCATTGCCTACCTGGTGGTGATCTTCTTCTTCGGCGGCGGCGTGGTGCTGATGGGGCTCGCGATGTCGCCCCGGATGGACTCGGTGCTCGGCTGGCTGGTGGACCTCGTCGGCGGCCGGCAATCGGCGCGCAGCATCCACTTCCTGTTCGCGATGGGTTTCATCGCGTTCTTCCTGATCCACATTTTCGAAGTGATCGTGACGGGCATCGGCAACAACCTGCGTTCGATCATCACCGGCCGCTATGCGATCACGGAGGCGCACGATGAAACTCATCAATAAGCGCCGCCGCTTCCTGCGCGACGCGCTGGCGTTGACCGGCGCGGTGGCGCTGGGCGGTTGCGACAAGCTGTCGGAAACCGACTGGGCGCCCAAGGTGCTTGGCAGCGCGACTGCTTTGAGCCACGCCACGCAGCGCGCGCTGTCGCGCGACGCGATGGCGCGCGAATACGACGAGGCCGACATCTCGCCGGTGTTCCGTCCGAACGGCAGCACCGATCCCCAATCGGCCGAATATCGCGCACTCGCCGCGAACGGCTTTCGCGATTACAGGCTCGCCGTGGGCGGCCTGGTCAAGCATCCACTGTCGCTCTCGCTGGACGACTTGCACGCATTGCCGGCACGCACGCAGATCACCCGCCACGATTGCGTGGAAGGCTGGAGCGTGATCGGCAAGTGGACGGGCGTGCAGTTGTCGCGGGTGCTGCAGATGGCGCAGCCCACCGGCGCGGCGCGCTACGTGGTGTTCCGCTGCTACGACGTGATGGACGACGGCAGCGAATACTACGAATCGCTCGGCTTCGACGATGCGTACCACCCGCAGACACTGCTGGCGTGGGAACTCAACGGCAAGACGTTGCCGATCCCGAACGGCGCGCCGCTGCGCCTGCGCGTGCCACGCCAACTGGGCTACAAGATGGCCAAATACCTGCGCCGCATCGATCTTGTCGATTCGTTCAAATCCATTGGGGACGGTAACGGCGGCTACTGGGAGGACCAGGGCTATCAGTGGTATGCCGGCATATAGGTGCGAAGCGTTCGAAGCGGCTGTCGTGAAAAATCAGGGCGAAGTCGGGCGCTTACGCGATGCCGGGGGCATCGCGTTCCCGGCTGAGCGCCCGGCCAGGGAAGGCCGGGCCGGCGCCCGCACCACGGACGGTTGCCGGCCGCCGATTACCCCAGCTTTGTGAAGCCGCGATCAGGGATGATCGCCTTGATGATGCCAGCGCCTTTCGTGCCGCCAATGCCTCGCGCGCTTGATGATCCAGCGCGACGCGAACGGCAAGACCGCCAGCAGCGCCAGTGACACGATCATCGGCAGCGACACCAGTTCGCGCGCGCTGTGTGCCTGCGCGACGCGGGTGCCGGCGTTCACGTACACCGCGGTGCCGACCAGCATCCCGAGCTGGGTCACCCAGTAGAACGTCCACACCCGCATGTGGGTCAGGCCCATCAGCAGATTGACGAGGAAAAACGGGAAGATCGGCACCAGCCGGATGTTGAGCAGGTAGAACGCGCCGTCGCGTTCGATGCCCGCGTCGATTTTGTGCAGGCGATGCGCGAAGCGACGGCGCAGCGCATCCTTGAACACGAACCGCGACGCCAGCATCACCAGCACCGCGCCGATCGCGGAACCGAACGACATCAGCACGGTACCTTCGAACAAGCCGAAGATCGCACCTGCCGCCAGCGTCGTCACGGTCAGCAGCGGCAACGACAACAGCACGATCGCGATCAACACCCCGAGGAAGGTGAACGCCAGCCGCCACGGGTGCGCGGCCTGCATCGCGGCAAGCCAGGCGCGACTGCGCTGCAGCGTTTCCAGGTCGAGGTGCTTCTGCGCGCCGGAAATGAAAAAGGCCGCCACGGCGCCGACGGCCACGACGACCAGCACGCCACGCAGCAACCACCGCCATAGTTCACGCGACGACATGCCTTCCAGCATGCGCGACGGCGCGTGAACGGCGCGTCGGCCCTTTACCGGAAGCGGTGCGCCAGTGCAGCATCTCGCGAACTGCCGGGAAGCCCATGTCCGATTCCTCTGCCTTGATGCATCGCCTTCGACGCGACCACCTGCTGCAGGCGTTGCTGCTGCTGGTGCTGGCGCTTGCCGTCGCGAATCCGCGCGCGCCGGCCGAATACCTGCGCTGGCTGGACCTGCCCACGCTCGCCGGCCTGTGCGGTTTGCTGATCCTGACCCAGGGCGTGCGGATGAGCGGGCACGTGCAAGGGTTCGCCCTGCGCCTGGTCGCGCGCCTGCACGACCTGCGCGCACTGGCGTTCGTGCTGGTGCTGCTGGCGGCGGCGCTCGCGACCGTGCTGACCAACGATGTGGCGCTGTTCCTGGTCGTGCCACTGACGCTCGCGATCGACCGCATCGCGCGCATCCCGCGCCAGCGGCTGGTGATCTTCGAGGCGCTGGCGGTGAACGCCGGCTCGACCTTCAGCCCGATCGGCAATCCGCAGAACCTGCTGCTGTGGCAGCACTCGGGGCTGGGGTTTTTCGGTTTCGTCGCCGCGTTGGCGCCAGCCGGCGGAGTGCTGCTGGGCATCCTGCTGACGGCGTGCGGCCTGGCGTTCCCGGCGAAGCCGCTGCAACTGGACGGGCACGTCGAACGCGCGCCGCTAAACACGCCCTTGTTCGCGGGTTCGGTACTGCTGCTGGCGGTGATGGTGGCGGCGCTGCAAAGCGGTTACGCGATTCCCGCGGCATTGATCGTGATTGCAATCGGCCTCGTGTTCTTCAGGCGCGTGCTGGCCGGCGTGGACTGGCTGCTGCTGGTGACGTTCGCCGCGATGTTCGTGGGCCTGGGCCATCTCGCTGCGTTGCCGTTCGTGCAGGCGCATGTCGGCGCGTTGGCATGGCACGATCCACGCGTGACGTTCGCGGGCGGCATCGTGCTGTCGCAGCTCATCAGCAACGTGCCGGCCGCCGTCGCGCTGCAGCACTACGTGCCGAATCTCACCCTGCTTGCCGCGGCGGTGAACGTCGGCGGCTCGGGATTGATGATCGGCTCGCTGGCCAACCTGATCGCGCTGCGCCTCGACGGAAGCCGCGGCATCGGCTGGCACTTCCACGCGTGGTCGATTCCGTTTCTGCTGGTTGCCGCGGTGCTGGTCGGGCTCGCGTTGTTGCGTTGACCAGGTTGAGGTGAGTGGCTTCACCGCGAACCCGGCGGTGCGCGTGTCAACGTTGGCGGATCGTGCAACACGTGCTGGTCGATTTCCGCGATCGTGCGCACGCCGCACAACACCATCGTCAGGTCGAGTTCGCGCCGGATCAGTTCCAACGCGGTGGTGACGCCGGCCTCCCCCAGCGCGCCAAGTCCATACACGAACGCACGGCCGATCATCACCGCGCGCGCCCCCGATGCGACCGCCTTCAGGACATCCTGGCCCGAACGCACGCCGCCGTCCATCCACACTTCGCAATCCTTGCCGACGCGCAAGGCGATCTCCGGCAGCACGCTGATCGACGAGGGTGCGCCGTCCAGCTGGCGTCCGCCGTGGTTGGAAACCACGATCGCGTCGGCCCCGCAATCCGCGGCACGCCGGGCATCGTCGGGGTCGAGCACGCCCTTCAGGATCAGCTTGCCGCCCCAGCGCTTCTTGATCCACTCGACGTCGTTCCAATTGAGGCCGCGGTCGAACTGCTCGGCGGTCCAGGCGGCCAGTGACGACATGTCGCTGACGCCTTCGACGTGGCCGGCGATGTTGCCGAACTGGTGGTGACGCGTGCGCGCCATGCCCACGCACCAGCGCGGGTGCAGCGCCATGTTCGCGAGATTCCTCGGTGTCGGCCTGGGCGGCGTCGAAAGCCCGTTCCTGATGTCGCGATGGCGCTGGCCCATCACCTGCAGGTCCAAGGTCAACACCAGCGCGGAACAGCCGGCCGCCTTCGCGCGATCGATCAGGCGTTCGATGAAGGCGTGGTCGCGCATCACGTACAACTGGAACCAGAACGGCCGCTTGACGAATGCCGCCACGTCCTCGATCGAACACACGCTCATGGTGGAAAGCGTGAACGGCACGCCGAAATCCAGCGCCGCTTTCGCCGCCAGCATTTCGCCGTCGGCATGTTGCATCCCCAGCAGGCCGATTGGCGCCAGCGCCACCGGCAGCGCGACCTGCTGGCCCAACATTGTCGTGGTCGTGCTGCCGCCTTCCACGCCGACCGCGACACGCTGGTGCAACTGGATGCGCGCGAAGTCTTCGAGATTGCGGCGCAGCGTGGCTTCCGTCCACGACCCCGATTCGCAGTAGTCCACGAACATCCGCGGCACGCGTTTCAGGTACAACCGGTGCAGGTCTTCGATGCAGGTGATGGGCGTCATGCGCCGACCCTCCCGTTGCGTGCGAGCCAGTACGGATCATGTTCGTGTGGATCGGGCCGCTCGGCCCAGCGCTTGTACGTCCATTGGTATTGCGGGAAAGCCAGTTCGACGCATTGCTCGACGCCGCGGTTGAGTGCGGTGCAGGCGACGCGCAGATCGGCGTCGGCGATGCCATGGGGCGCCGGCAGGATCCGGATGCGGAACCCGGCGCCGCGCGGCAGGCGCTCGGCGAACGCGAACAACACCGTCGCGCCGGTGCGATGCGCGATGCGCGGCAGCAGCACCATCGTGTTGGCGTCAAGCCCGAAAAACGGCGCGAACTGCCCTTCGCCGCGCTTGGGTTGCTGATCGGGAAGAATCCCGACCACGCCTCCGGCGGCCAGGCGCTTGTAAAGCGCGCGCACGCCCGCGCCTTCGGCGCGCACCTGCTCGGGATGCAGGTCGCCGCGTGCGCGCACCAGCATCGCTTCCCACGCGGGATTGCGCGGCGGCGCGTACAGGATCGCGATCGGCGTGCGCGCGCACAGCCAGTAATTCAACAATTCCCAGCAGCCGAGATGCGGTGCAGCGACGATCAGGCCGCGCCCCGATTGCAGCGCGGTGTCGAAATGATCCAGGCCATCCATTTCGCGGACAAGTTTTAGTGCGCGTCGCGCGCCCCGCCCCCAGACGGCTGCCATTTCGGTGACGGCATGGCCGGTTTCGACGAGGCATTCGCGCACCAGGGCGCCGCGTGCATCGCCATCGAGTCCGGGACGCACGATCCGCATGTTCACTTCGGTGTGCACGCGCTCGCGCGCACGCTTGCGCCACCACAGCAGCCGCCCCAGCGCACTGCCGATCGCGTACAGCACCGGCAGCGGCAGGACGCCCAGCGCGCGCAGCGTCCACCAGGTCAGGGCGACATACCCTTTCACGTGCGCACGCCCGTCGCGATGTAGGCATCGTCGGTCAGGCCGCTGCCGGCGCGCGCCTTGAAGCGCTTGTAGTTCCACTGGTATTGCGTGAACGCATCGCGCACGCAGGCTTCGATCGCCGCGTTCATCGCCGTGCATGCCACCCGCGGATCGGGCCCCAGCAGCGCCGCGGGCGGTTCGCGGAAATGCACGCGGAATCCCCGCGCCAATCGTTCGACGAACAGCATCAGCACGCGCGCGCCGGTGCGTTGCGCAAGCCGCGGCAGCAGCGTCATTGTCAGCGCCGGAACACCGAAGAACGGCGCCACCACGCTGCCCGCGCGCGGCACGTGGTCGGGCATGATCGACACCACGCCACCCTCGCGCAGGTGCCGGAACACCCGCCGCACGCCGGAATCGTCGATCGGAAACTGGATGCTCGCGCCGCCTTCGCGCAGCTTTCGCAGCAGGGCTTCGGCTTGCGGATGGCGCGGCTGCGTATAGAACGTGGCGAACGGCGTGCGTGCACCGATCCAGTAATTGGCGACTTCCCAACTGCCGAGGTGCGGCGCGCACAGGATCAGGCCGCGTTTCGCGGCCAGTGCGGCATCGAACAGCTCCTGCCCGCGGACTTCGTGCACGTCGGCGAGGGTGCGGCGCGGATTCGTCCAGATCCCGAACACCTCGACCAGCGAGACGCCGCATTCGCGCACGCATGCACGCGCGAGCTTGCGGCGCGCCGCATCGCCAAGGTCGGAGCGCGCCAACGCGAGATTGGCTTCGACCACGCGCCGCTTGCGGTTGCGGGTAGTCCAGAACAGTCGACCCAGCCCGGCGCCGAGCACGCGGAACACCCGCATGGGCAGGCGTGCGGCGAGCCACATCAATCCGTAGGCGAGTCGGGTGTACCAGTGCATCGCCGAAGTGTATCCAAGAACGAAAGGACCTCTTGCCGTGATCCCGGCGCAGCCGGATGCAGTGTGACGTCGAAGAACGGCAACAGCCTGCGCCGATACGACCGACGTTGCTACGATCCCCGAGCCGAATCCCGAGCTCCGATGCACGGATCCCGAATGATCGCCCTCCTGCAACGCGTCACCTCCGCATCCGTCACCGTGGACGATGAAACCGTCGGCGCCATCGACGCCGGCCTGCTGGTGCTGGTCGCGGTCGAGCCCGGCGACGGCGAGGCGCAGGCGGAGCGGATGTGCGGGCGGCTGCTCGGTTACCGGGTCTTCTCCGACGGGGCCGGGCGGATGAACCTGTCCCTCGCCGACACCCACGGCGGCCTGCTGCTGGTGCCGCAATTCACCCTGGCCGCCGATACCCGCAAGGGCCTGCGGCCCAGCTTCACCACGGCCGCGCCGCCCGGGGAAGGCCGGCGCTGGTTCGACCGGCTGGTGGACCTCGCCCGCACCGCGCACCCGAGGGTTGCAACCGGCCGCTTCGGTGCCCATATGCAGGTGCGGCTGGTCAACGACGGGCCCGTCAGTTTTATCTTGAGGGTCTAACGGGTATCGGCTTCGTCCCGGCTCGAAGCCGCCTTCCGACCTCGGCCCGAAGCCGCTGTCGTGAGAAGTCAGGCCATGGATCGCCGTGGTAGCGCCCCATGGCCGAAGGCATCCCGGCCTGCCGGCGCTCACACCGAAGCCGCGATCCGGAACGATTGCACCCAATGGTTCGATTCTTGCATGTCGAACCCAGCCTAGTCGCTTGTCCCATCACGCTTTTCCGGCCTTGATCCATCGCCGGGTCACCTCCACTTTGCTATACTGAGCGGTCTTGTCGTGTCGAATACCCCCATGGAAAACCTCCCCTCGCAGCAATCCGAAATCAAGCAGCTGATCACCAAGGGCCGTGAGCAGGGTTACCTGACTTACGCCGAGGTCAACGATCACCTGCCCGACGACATCGTCGATCCGGAGCAGATCGAAGACATCATCGGCATGATCAACGGCATGGGTATCGAGGTGCACGAAATCGCACCCGACACCGACACGATCAGCGCCGAGGGACCGGTCAGCGGCGACGACGATGAAACCGCGACCGAAGAAGCGGTCGCACTGCTCTCCGCGGTGGACGCCGAAGTCGGCCGCACCACCGATCCCGTGCGCATGTACATGCGCGAGATGGGCACGGTGGAACTGCTGACCCGCGAAGGCGAAATCGCGATCGCCAAGCGCATCGAGGAAGGCCTCACCCAGGTGCAGACCGCGCTGGCCAGCTTCCCGTGGGCGATCGGCCTGCTGCTCGAAGAATACGACCTGCACCTCGACGGCAAGCGCCGCATGAGCGAAATCCTGGCCGGCTTCGCCGACCAGGAAATCCCGGCCGAGGAATTCGGCGTGGCGCCGCCCGAATCGCAGTCGGCGTCGGAGGACGGCGATGAAGACGCCGACAGCGACGAAGACGAAGACGACGAATCCGCTGCCGACGAGGAAGCGGCCGGCCCGAGCGGCCCCGATCCGGTCGAGGTCGCGCGCCGCATGGACGTGCTGCGCGAGTTGTACGGCAAGTTCCAGAAAACCGCCGACAAGTTCGGCGTCGCCGACAAGAAGTCGCAGAAGCTGCGCGAGAAGATGGGCGAGGAGTTCCTGAAGCTCAAGCTTCCCTCGGCGCTCATCGATGGCTTCGTGCGCAAGCTGCGCGAAGTGGTGGCGGCCATCCGCCAGCACGAACGCGTGATCATGGACGTGTGCGTGCGCCAGGCGCACATGCCGCGCAAGGAATTCATCGAGCTGTTCCCGTCCAACGAGACCAACCTGGACTGGACCAACGAGCTCGCGCGCAAGCGCCAGAAGTGGGTGCCCTCGCTGAAGAACCACCGCGACGACATCCTGCTGGAACAGCAGAAGCTCACCGAGATCGAGCGCGCGCTGTACTTGCCGCTCACCGACATCAAGGAAATCAACCGCGCGATGTCCATTGGCGAGGCCAAGGCCCGCCGCGCCAAGAAGGAGATGGTCGAGGCCAACCTGCGCCTGGTGATCTCGATCGCCAAGAAATACACCAACCGCGGCCTGCAGTTCCTAGACCTGATCCAGGAAGGCAACATCGGCCTGATGAAGGCCGTGGACAAGTTCGAATACCGCCGCGGCTACAAGTTCTCCACCTACGCGACGTGGTGGATCCGCCAGGCCATCACGCGTTCGATCGCCGACCAGGCGCGCACCATCCGCATTCCGGTGCACATGATCGAGACCATCAACAAGTTGAACCGCATCTCGCGCCAGATGCTGCAGTTGTATGGCCGCGAACCGACGCCGGAAGAACTGGCCGTGGCGATGGAAATGCCCGAGGACAAGATCCGCAAGGTGCTGAAGATCGCCAAGGAACCGATCTCGATGGAAACCCCGATCGGCGACGACGAGGATTCCCACCTCGGCGATTTCATCGAGGACCAGAACGCCGGCTCGCCGGTGGAATCGGCCACCGACACCGGGCTCACCGAAACCGTGCGCGACGTGCTGGCCGGCCTGACCCCGCGCGAAGCCAAGGTGCTGCGCATGCGCTTCGGCATCGACATGAACACCGACCACACCCTGGAAGAAGTCGGCAAGCAGTTCGACGTTACCCGCGAACGCATTCGCCAGATAGAAGCCAAGGCGCTGCGCAAGCTGCGGCATCCTTCGCGCTCGGAACAGCTTCGCTCGTTCCTCGATTTTGAATAGGAGCCGGGATTCGGGACGAGCGTAACAACGCCTTCGTCATTTCAGGCTGCAGCGCGTGCAATGTGTCGCCGGGTGCGGCCAAGCGGAATCCGGGATCGCTTTCCCGGATTCCGGCGCAAAGACCTCCATCCGGGCTACTTCGAGCTTGAACGGTTGATACCCAGATGAATCGCATCGCCGTTTTCGTTGACGCCGGTTACTTCTACGCGTCCGCCAGCGAATTGCTGTTCGGCACGCCGCTGCGGCGCGGCGAACTGCGGCTCGCCAATGCCGACTTCGCGCAATACCTCGGGCAGCTCGCTGAAACCATCGGCGGCTGCCCGCTGCTGCGCATCTACTGGTACGACGGCACCAACTCCGGCCCGACCGCCGCGCATCTCGCGATGGCGTACCTCGACAACGTCAAGCTGCGGCTCGGTTTCGTCAATCAGTCGGGCGAGCAGAAGGGCGTGGATGGATTGATCTTCTCCGACCTCACCAATCTCGCGCGCAACCGCGCCATCTCCGACGCGCTGCTGCTGGCCGGCGACGAAGACTTGCGCGTGGGCGTGAGCCAGGCGCAGGAACACGGCATCCGCGTGCACCTGTTGGGCGTGGAACCGAAAGATCCGTCGGGCAACCAGTCCGCCGCGCTGCAGCGCGAAGCCGACACCCGCCGCCAGCTCGACGCCGCCGCGCTCGGGCAATTCCTGTTCCGTCGCGAATACGCCGCGACGCCTTTCGCGGAAACCGATGCCACCGCACCGGGCGCGGATGCCGCGCACAACCTCGCGCGCATGCAGGAGCTTGCCGGCGAATACGCCGCGACGCTCGATGCAACCCAGCGCGCACTGATCCTCGCCCTGCCCGAGCGCACCCCGCTGCCGCACGAGCTCGATCGCGAACTGCTGTTGCGCGCCAGCGAACTGCTCGGACGCAAACTCGAGGAAGCCGAAAAGCGCACGCTGCGCGGGGCGTTGCGCGGAGCGGTCGCCGCGACACGCTGATCCGACGCCGTGAATCGGGCAACGCCCGAAAGCCGTCGAGACGTTCTCCAGTGCCTGCTCGACCGAAGCTTTGGGCACGCGCGGGCCGTGCCGCCCCATTCAAGCCGCATCGTGAAAGATGATGCCGAGCGTGTGGCGCTTGCCGCTGCGCACCCGGCTCACGCCGTGACGCAGGTTGACCCGGTACACGCCACGCGCGCCCTGCACCGGCCGGTGGTGGACCGGAAAGATGACCGCGTTGCCCTGCCCCAGCGGCACCACTCCCACGCGCGACTGCATGCGCGGACGCTGCTCGGTCAGCACGAATTCGCCGCCTTCGAAGTCCTTTCGCGGTTGCGACAGCAGCACCGCAAGCTGCAGCGGGAAGACGTGTTCGCCGTACAAGTCCTGATGCAGGCAGTTGTAATCGCCCTCGCCATAACTGAGCAGCAGCGGCGTGGGTTTGCACTGGCCGGCGGCGTGGCAACGCTCGAGGTATTCCGCGTGGGTGGAGGGATAACGCACGTCCAGGCGCAGCGCCTCGTTCCAGCGATTGGCGATGCGCGCCAGTGGCGGATAGAGCGCCTTGCGCAAATCGGCGACGATGCGCGGCAGGGGATAGGCGAAGTATTTGTATTCTCCGCGCCCGAATCCACGCCGCGCCATCACCACCCTGCTGCGGAACCGATCGTCCCCGGCATCCAGGTCGATGAGTTCACGGCAGTCTTCCGGCGCGAGCAGCTTTTCGATCACCGCCGCGCCGTACGCGCCGAGGTCGGCTTCGACACGCAACCAGTCCACTCGCGCGGAGCCCAACTTTGCCGCAGAGGTCATGCAGCACAGCCCTCGCGCTGCAGCAGCGCGCGCTTGCGCTGCACACCCCAGCGATAGCCCGACAGCGTTCCGTCGCCGCGTATCACGCGATGGCAGGGGATCGCGACCGCCAGCGGATTGGCAGAACAGGCCTGGGCCACCGCGCGTGCCGACTTCGGAGCACCGATGCGTGCAGCGATTTGCGCGTAGTTCGCCGTTGAGCCGGCATCGATTTCACGCAACGCCTGCCACACGCGGCGCTGGAACGACGTGCCGCGTACATCCAGCGACAAGTTGAAACGTGCGGTCGCGGGCGACTCGATCAAGTCCACCACCTGCGCCGCGATCGCTGCCAATGCGGGCGCGTCTTCCTTGATGCGGGCAGCGGGAAATCGCCTGTGCAGTTCGTGTTCCAGCGCGGCATCGTCGTCGCCGAGCAGGATCGCGCAGAGCCCATGTTCACTGGTGGCGACGAGCACCCGCCCCAGCGAACTTTGTGCGATCGCATGGCGGATGCCCTCGCACGCGTCGCATGCATCCGCCGCGAGCCGATCGGGCCTGCAGCGTTTGCACGGACGAAATCCAGCGCGCTGCGCCTCTTCGGCAGTGGCATGAAACTCGATGTGCTCAGGCCTGGCCCGCCGCGCTGCACAGGACGGTCGGCAGTACACGCCAGTACTGCCGACCGAATAGAAGAACTCGCCATCGGCCGTTGCGTCGCGCATCAGCACGCGCGGCCAGCGCGGGTCGTTCAGGGTCGCGGAAGCTCTTGCATTGTCTGCGTTCATTGCATTCCTCCAGCATGGATCGTGGAATGCAATCTAGACCGTCGCCGCCGCCGCCACACTCCGATTCTTGCGCTCCGGCGTTCTTACATGTCGTAGAAAAACTGCTCGCTCACCACCTTGCCGCCACGCACGTGGTAAACGCCGATTTCCTGCATCTGCACGCGGCCGCGGCCCTTGAAAGTCACGTCCATGGAAAAGGCCACGCTGAACCAGTTGCCCGCGATCACCGGATCGCTTGCCTCGTTGGCGTGCACCGCTTCCACCCGCTCGGAAAACTGGCGGCCCTTCTCGTAGATGGCATCCAGTCCCTCGACGTTGCCGAGCGCACCCTCCGGCAAGCCCGGCATCTCGATGCTGACCGCATCCTGCGCATACAACTCGCGCTGCGCCTGCTCGTATTCACCCTTGCGGCACAGTTCCACCAGGCGCTTGGCAACTTGTTCGGTATTCATTGCGGCACTCCTCTTTGGAGCGGCCAGTCTATGCCTGCCTGCTGCCAGCGTGGTGTCAGCAGCAGTCGCGCATTCAGCGCCCGGCCAAGCTGGGCGTGACGTGCGTGCGCCATCACGTCCGCACTCGCATCCGGCTGCCGGTTCACTGCGTCGATGCCGCGCAATCGCGTTGAAAGAAGAGTCCGGAATCCGCAAGACCGCGACAGGGGTGACCGCACATTGCAGGCGCGACCGCCGTGTGCAGCCGCTATCCTATGCAATCCTCGCGGGCCTATAGCTCAATCGGTCAGAGCAGGGGACTCATAATCCCTTGGTTCCAGGTTCGAGTCCTGGTGGGCCCATTTCCTCGAATCCGCGACGGTCACCACAAGTCGTTGGGCGTAACCGGACGAGTCCCGGGAGCGAACCCCTCGACATGGACATCCAGTCGTTTCTCCGGAAATTTGCCGTGGCGCCTCTTCCCGTGCCGGCGGGTTGGTACGCCATCCCGCTGCGGCTGATGGTGGGACTTGGGTTTCTTGAACACGGTTACGCCAAGCTGGCGAGGGGTCCGGATGCATTCATCGCCATCTTGAATGCGATCGGCATGCCGCTGCCGCACTTGCTGGGCTGGGCAACCGTCCTTGTCGAGGTGGTTGGCGGGCTGTTGATTCTCGCCGGCGCTTTTGTCCCGGTTGCGGCGGCGCCGATGATCGTCGTGCTGCTGGTCGCGATTTTCTCCGTGCACCTGCCCAACGGATTCAGTTCGATCAAGCTGCTGTCCTACGATGCGGCAGGCGCGCACTTCGGCCAGCCCGGTTACGAAACGGACCTGTTGTATGTCGCGGGTCTCCTCGCGTTGTGCGCAGGCGGCGCAGGTCCGCTCTCGCTGGATCGCTGGCTTGCGAAGCGCCGCTTTGGCCGAGGCATCGTCACGCGATGCGCGAACCCTGAAACTTGACGTTCAACCCGTGGCCCGCGCCACGAACTTCAACGCCAACGAGTTCATGCAGTAACGCAACCCGGTCGGACGCGGGCCGTCGTCGAAGACGTGGCCGAGGTGGCCCTGGCAGCGCGCGCACCGCACCTCGGTGCGCAACATGCCGAAACTGGCATCGCTGAGTTCGATCACGTTGTGGCTGGAAATCGGCTGCCAGAAGCTCGGCCAACCTGTGCCGGAATCGAACTGCGTCGCATCGTCGTACAGCGCGGTGGCGCAGCCCGCGCAACGATAAAGGCCGCGCGCCGGCGGACGTTCATGCTGTCCGCTGAAGGCGGGCTCGGTCCCGCCGCGGCGCAGGATCTCGAACGCGGCCGGCGACAGCCGCCGGTGCCATTCGGCGTCGCCCAGCACCAGCCGTTGCAGGCGTTGCGGGCCGAGATCACGGCCGTCGTCCGCGAAGATTTCCAGGAGCACGCTGCCGGGCTCGGTATGGATCGATCCCGGCAAACCATCGTTGACACCGGCCGCCAGCAGGCGCGGCAGGACGAAACCGCCGCCGACCACCAGCGCCGCGCCGCCGGCCAGGCCCAGCCGCAGCAGCCGGCGCCGTTCCGCCATCAGGACTTCGTTGTTGCGCGGCATGGAGTCTCCACGGGTGACGTGTTCAAACGGTATTCGCTGAAGCGTTGGTGCGGGTTACATCGTGCAGGTTGGATGCGTAACCGGCGCCGCGCGTGCAGCGAATCAGGCTAGGGATCACCGGTTCCCGACATGTCCCTCTTGACCGCTGACACTTGGAGGGTGCTATATGGCGGCTTCGCCCTGCCGCTGGATCGCCGCGCCCACGTGTCAGCCGAAATCGCCAGCGACGACACGTCACCCGAGCGCCGGCGCGCCGCGTGGATGGCCGCCGCGCAAGCGGGCGATCGCGTCGCCTACGAACGCGTGCTGGCCGGCTCGGTGGAACTGATCCGCAACGTGGCGCGGCGTCAGGGCGTACCGATGGATGCGCTGGACGATGTGGTCCAGGAGACGCTGCTCACCGTGCATCGCGTGCGCCACACCTACGATCCGGCACGTTCCTACGACGCGTGGCTCGCCGCGATTGCCGGCCGCCGCGCGATCGACCTGCTGCGCAGCCACGGCCGCCGACAGCGCCGCGAAACCCATGACGATTTGATACTCGACCAGCTCGCCGGACACGACGACGCCAGCACTGCCAGCGAACGCGCACAAGACGCTTCGCGTTTGCACGCGGCGATCGCGGGGCTGCCGCCGGGCCAGCGCGAAGCGGTGGAACAGATGGGCTTGAAAGAACACTCGCTGGCCGAAGCGGCCTCCGAGACCGGCCGCAACGCCGGCGCTTTGAAAGTGAACCTGCATCGGGCACTGAAGGCGTTGCGGGGTCGCCTGCATGGAGATTCGTAGCAACATGTCCGAACCACGCCACCAGGCATTGATCGACACGCTCGGTGCCGGCTTGACGCCGGTGCGGCGGCTGCCGGCACCGTGGCTGCGTGCGCTCGGCTGGCTGCTGGTCGTCGCGGCCATCGCGGTGGTGCTGCTGGTGCACTACGGCACCGCACCGATGCTGCGGCGCTGGACCGGCGCGCCCGATCTCGCCTGGGCTGCCGCGGGCGCGGTGCTCACCACCGCGTGCGCCGCGTGGGCGGCCTTCACGCTGGGCGTGCCGGGCCGTTCGCGCGCGTGGGCATGGTTGCCGTTGCCGGGCGCGCTGCTGTGGATCGGTGCCAGCGGCTTCGGTTGCCTGCGCACCTGGCTCGCGCCCGGCACCAGCATCGCCGGCATCCATCAGTCGGCTGATTGCCTGGTGTTCATCATCAGCTTCTCGATCCCGCTGTCGGCCCTGATGATCTGGTGGCTGCGCCGCGCCTGTCCGCTGCGACCGGTCCTTACCGCGATCATGGTGGGACTGGCCAGCGCGGCCGCGTCGGCCAGCCTGCTGGAAATCTGCCATGCCTACGACGCGGCGGCGACCGACCTGCTGACGCATGCGCTGGCCGTGGGCATCGTGATCGCGGCGAACGCGGCGATGGGCGGACGGCTGCTGCTGCGTCGCTGACGTAACCGGCCGGGTACCTCTGGCGAAAACGGGTTGGATGCGGCGTTGCCGCTTCCAACCTCAAGTTCCCAGCCGAAAGGATCCGTCATGAAAGCACGAATGTTCGCCGCACTTCCGTTTGCCATCGCCATGGGTGTTCTCGCCGGCGCGCCCGCCTTGGCGCAAGACGCCATGCCTGCCAGCTCCGGTTCCGCCATGTCGCAAGACGGCATGCAACACAAGGATGCGATGAAGGGTTCCATGCACAAGCACGGCACGATGATGAAAAAAGATGCCATGCACGGCGACACGATGAAGCACCCGACCGCGCACCACGGCGCGATGATGAAGAAAGACGATTCGATGAAGAAAACCGGCAGCGAGCCCATGAGCAGCGGTGGCTGATCTGCACTGAAAACGCGCTTTGATCGGGCGATCTGAACAGGCCAGGGACGGCCGTCAGGAAAAAGTGCGCGGTTGCGCCCTCGCTCGGCTAAATTGCTCGCCTCTCCTCCGCAAGAACGAGCAATGATCGACCTCAGAAGCGATACCGTCACCCGCCCGACCCCGGCGATGCGCGCGGCCATGGCTGCCGCCGAGGTGGGCGATGATGTCTATGGCGAAGATCCGACCGTCAACGCGCTCGAAGGCCTGGCCGCCGAGATGCTGGGCAAGGAAGCGGCGGTGTTTGTTTGCAGCGGTACCCAGAGCAACCTCATCGCCTTGCTGAGCCACTGCCAACGCGGCGACGAATACATCGTCGGACAGCAGGCGCATACGTACAAATACGAGGGCGGCGGCGCAGCGGTGCTGGGCGGCATCCAGCCGCAGCCGCTCGAGTTCTGCGCGGACGGCACGCTGGACCTCCGGCAGGTCGCCGCCGCGATCAAGCCCGACGACAACCATTTCGCACGCACCCGCCTGCTGTGCCTGGAGAACACGATGGGCGGCAAGGTGTTGCCGCTCGACTACCTGCAACGCGCGCGCGAGTTCGCCGACGCGCACAAGCTCGGCCTGCACCTGGATGGCGCGCGTGCCTTCAATGCCGCGGTGAAACTGGGCGTGCCGATCAACGCCATCAGCCGTCACTTCGACACGGTGTCGCTGTGCCTCTCGAAAGGAGTGGGTGCGCCGGTCGGCTCCGTGT
>DASZTT010000250.1:0-14708 GCA_035547895.1 Rhodanobacteraceae bacterium | reverse complement strand
GAGTGACGTGCTGCCGACCGCGGTTGCGCCGATACCAGTGGCTTGCGCTTCGCCGCCAACCGCGGTGGCATTGGTTTGTGTAGCCTGCGAGGCGGAGCCTAGTGCCATCGACAAACCGCCAGCCGCCGCGGTGTATTCGCCAGCGGTGATTGTGCCGTCACCGTTGAGGTCGATTGCGCCTCCCAGTGCGGTGCTGTTGTTGCCCGATGCGTTTGCGCTCGAGCCCAAAGCAAAGGCCTGGGTTCCGGAAGTTGCTGAACCCGCAACGGCCTTGTACCCGATCGCGATGGATTTCTTGCCCGCCGCGTTGGCTGCATCCCCCATTGCCGAGCTTTGGTATCCCCCCGCTCTTGAGACGACGCCGATGGCCGTGCTGTTGATACCGGACGCAAACGCGTTGTCGCCGAGAGCCGTGCTGCTCTCGCCGTAGCAAAACTGGCCGCGCCCAACGCAACGGCATAGTTTCCGCTTGCACTGGATTGAAGCCCCATAGCGATGCTTTCGCTGCCTTCCGCGCTGGCGTCGGTACCGACGGCCGTACTCCAGACGCCAGTTGATGCAGCACTGTCGCCAATCGCGAGGCTTTGGCCGCCTTTTGCAAACGCGTACACGCCAATAGCTGTGTCGTAGTCCTCGCTGGCGGTGGTGTAATTGCCCAATGCCGTAGCGTTGCTGCCAGAGGTGTGGGCGGATTTCCCGAGGGCGGTGCTCAATCCGTGTGCGTAAGCGTTGTTGCCGATTGCCACTCCATCAAGCGGCGTCGATGCTTTGTAACCAATCGCGATGCCGCCCCAGCCTGGCCCGGTATTTCCCACTGATGCGCTATTGCCGATCGCGATGCCGTTGTAGCCAGCGTTTGCCTTGACACCCATTGCGGTGCCATTTTTTGCGGCGGTCGCCTTGTAACCGAATGCAGACCCGTAACTGTCGCTGGCGCTCGCATTGACACCACAGGCAAGGCTTCCGTACCCGGCAGCGGACTCTCCCGGAATGCTTGCGCACACCGCTGCAGGTGGTGGTGTGGATGACGCCAGGACGGATGTCGTGTCGAGCTGCTGCTGTATGCGCGCCGTGGGCAGGGCAGGGTGCGCGGACGCACCGCTGAGAAGCGGGGTGGCGGCTAGCAAGGGTGTCGCACCGAGCGCCGCACCGATAATGGCAGCCAGCAACGCCGCACGCTTGCCGCGGCTTGCGCCGGTTTCGCAGGCCTCTGATGATTTGTTGCTCGCCAATTCCGACGCGACGACGACCTGACGCAGCGATGCATTCCAGACAAGGCTGTAGATCTTGCGATTCATGTTGTTCCCCTCAGGCACGACAAGACGAAGCCGTCCGCAACGGAACGGCCGCATGGGCGGGAACAGAGGGCCGCACGGCGCCCTGAGTCGATGACGAAGCTGGATCCCCTGATCCCCTGCGTCGCGGTTCGCGGCCGATGAAGGTCCGAGCGTGGCGCCGCACGCGATCGTAGACGATCGTGCGGCTGCATGTAAATGCTGTTGCGCCGGGACTCGCCGCCTAGGGCTGGTTGTCCGTCCGTGAACTGCGTCGACGGTCCCGCCGCTGTCAATGAACACGCATGGCACGGTGCCCGGCGATCGTCTATGATGCCCCTTGCCCAAGGTGATCGTCCGCGGAAGCGGCGATTGAAACGGGAATCCGGTGACGTCGGTCCATTGACTGCATGCAATTGGACGGCCATTCCGGAGCTGCCCCCGCAACGGTAGGCGAGCAACGATCCGCACGACGCCACTGAGCGCAAGCTCGGGAAGGCGCGGATCGATGAAGGTTCCGAACCTTCGCTCGCGAGCCCGGAGACCGGCCTTTCGGCAAGAACCGGACAAGCGGTGGGCTTGTGTTCGGGGTCATGCGACATCGCGCATGGCACCCACACTCCTTCCCCTGTCCTTGATGCCCACTTAACCGCGCGGGCAGGCGCGGACAGGAGTATTCGTGAAATTGCATCGTCATTCGCTCGGCCGCTGCGTGCTGGCCGCGCTCGGTTGCATTCCCTTCGCGCTTTTCGCCGCAGAAGCACCGACCACGCTCGATCAGGTTATCGTCACCGCGACGCGCACCGCGCAGACGGAAGACCAGACGCTCGCGCCGGTCACCGTCATCACGCGCGCGGAAATCGAACTGTTGCAGCCGTCGTCGCTGCAGGACCTGCTGAACGACACGCCCGGCATGGCGATCAGCAACCAGGGTGGTCCCGGCAAGCAGACGTCCATGTTCCTGCGCGGCACCAATTACGATCACGTGCTGGTGCTGCTGGACGGCATCCGGATCGGTTCCGCGACCAGCGGGGTGGCATCGATCCAGGACATTCCGGTCGACCAGATCGAACGCATCGAGATCGTGCGCGGACCGTTCTCGAGCCTGTACGGCTCCGACGCCATCGGCGGTGTGATCCAGATTTTCCTGCGCCACACGCCGGGCGCGTTCACGCCGAACGCCAGCGTCGGCATCGGCAGTTACTCGCACTGGAAAGCATCGTCCGGTTTTTCCGCTGCCGGTGACAAGGGCTGGATTTCGGTGCAGGCCACGCATGACCAGACCAAGGGCATCAACGCCTGCAAGGTCGGCGCCGCCGAATTGTTCGTCGCGTGCTTCGCCGACCAGCCCGACCGCGACGGCTTCCACGACAGCGCGTTGAACATCCATGGAGCCTACCGCTTCGATGACCGGTGGAGCGCGGATGCGTTGGCGATGCGCAGCCAGGGCTTCAACAAGTACGACGGCAGCTTCAGCGATTCCGACGATTACGTGACGCAGGTCGTGGGTGGCCAGTTGCATTTCCGCCCCAACGACATGTTGAACCTGACGTTGCGCGGGGGCAGCAGCGCGGATTTCGACGAGGATTTCCTGCAGGGCCAGTACATCGACCACTTCGACACGCGTCGCACGCTGGGCTCATTGCAGGCCGACATCGCACTGGCCGGCGGATTGCTCAGCACTGGACTCGACTGGCAGCGCGACCACGTCGCCGCCAGCACCGCCTACGCCTCGGATTCGCGCACCGATCGCGGCCTGTTTGCGCAGTACCAGCGCAATTTCGGCCAGCAGTCGCTGCAGGCCAACGTGCGCCACGACGACAACAGCCAGTACGGCGGCAAGACCACAGGCAGCTTGCTGTGGGGCTGGAATTTCGCGAAGGACCTGCGCGTCACCGCGAGCTGGGGGACGGCCTACCACGCGCCGACCTTCAACGACCTCTATTACCCGGGTTTCGGCAATCCGGATCTGCAACCGGAAAGTTCGCGCAACGTCGAAATCGGCTTGCGCGGCACGCCTGCCTGGGGCGAATGGTCATTGAGCGCATACCGCAACGACGTGCACGACCTGATCACCTTCGACGCCGCGACCTTCCTGCCCGCCAACATCGATCGAGCCCGCATCACGGGGCTCGAAGGAGTGATTGGCGGCAGGGTGGCGGGTTGGGATTTGCGCGCAACGGCGACGCTGCTGGACGCGCGCGATGATGCGGCCGGTGGTTTCTACGACGGCAACCAGTTGCCGCGCCGTCCGCGCCAGAGCGCACGCTTCGACGCCGACCATGTGTTCGGCCGCTTCAGCATCGGCGGCAGCTGGTATGTCAACGCGCCGGCCTGGGACGACATCGCCAACACCGATCGTCTCGGCGGCTACGCCTTGACCAACCTTCGAGCAGGGTGGCAGTTCAACCGCGACTGGAAATTGCAGCTCGCGCTCAACAACGTGTTCGACAAGGACTACGAGACTGCCTGGTTCTACAACCAGCCGGGGCGCAACTTCATGCTCACCCTGAGCTACCAGGGTACGCATTGAACGCACCACACGCAGAGGAGAACGACATGCAAACCGTTTCCAATCGGCAGGCGTGGACCTTGGCGATGCTGCTGGCGCTGGCAATGCTGGCGACACGTACCGGGCACTTCGGCGACACGCTGCATTTGCCCGATGCATCCATGGCGGCCTTTTTCCTGGGTGGCGTGTACGTGCGCCGGCACCTTGCGTTCGCGATGCTGGTAGTGCTGGGCGTGGCCATCGATTACGTGATGATCCGGTACGCCGGCGTCAGCAACTACTGCGTCACGCCGGCGTACGGATTCCTGCAGGTCGCCTACGCGGTGCTGTGGTACGGCGGCTGCTGGTGCGCGTCGCGCGGGATGTCGCGTCACCTGTTGTTCGTGGTGGCGGTCGTGCTTGCGATCGCGGCTTTTTTGGTCTCCGACGGATCGTTCTATTGGCTGGGCGGCCGCGTTGCCGACAGGTCGCTGGCCGGCTGGGCCACGAATGCGTGGCGCTGGGGGCCGAGCTTCGTGATGGTGGCGATGTGCTACATCGGCGTGGCGCTGGGGCTGGTCGAAATCTCCGCGCGGGTACGCGCGCTGGTCAAGGCGCAGAAGGGCATCGAGTCGTGAATCCGCGACGCTGTCCCGCACTGCTGGTTTCCGCGCCGGCTTCGGGGCAGGGCAAGACGTCGGTCACGGCGGCCCTGGCGCGCTGGCACGCGCGCCAGGGCCGGCGCGTGCGCGTGTTCAAGACCGGTCCGGATTTTCTCGATCCGATGATTACCGGCCGCGCGTCGAATGCGCCGGCGTATCAGCTCGACTTGTGGATGGGCGGCGAAGCCGACGTGCGCGCGCGGTTGCACGCGGCCGCGGGCGATGCCGATCTGATTCTCGTCGAAGGCGTGATGGGTTTGTTCGATGGCGAGCCGTCCAGCGCCGATCTCGCAATGCGGTTCGACCTGCCGGTGCTGGCGGTCATCGACGCCGGCGCGATGGCGCAGACCTTCGGCGCGATCGCGCATGGCTTGGCGCATTACCGCACCGGATTGAAGTTGTACGGCGTCGCTGCAAATCGCATCGGCGGTGATTACCACGCCGGGTTGCTGCGCGAGGGTTTGCCGGAAGGAATCCACTGGCTCGGCGCGTTGCCGCGCGAGGCCTCGCTGGCGCTGCTGGAACGGCATCTGGGGCTGGTCGCCGCAGGGGAGCTTGCGGATCTCGACGCGCGTCTTGATGCGTTGGCGGACGCGTGGGGGCGCCGCGCCGATGTTGCGTTGCCTCCCGCCGTGACGTTCGCGCCCGCGGAGCTGGCCAGCGCGCCGCCGCTGCGCGGCGTGCGGATTGCCGTCGCGCGCGACGCGGCGTTTTGTTTCCTGTATCCGGCCAATCTCGATCTTTTGCGCGCGGCAGGTGCTGAACTCGCGTTCTTTTCGCCGCTGGCGGGTGATGTCTTGCCGTCCTGCGACGCGATCTGGCTGCCCGGCGGCTATCCGGAGCTGCATCTGGAGGCGTTGTCGCGGCGCAAGGATCTGCATGCCGCCTTGCGCGCGCACCGTGATGCCGGCAAGCCGATGCTCGCGGAATGCGGCGGCATGTTGTTCGCGCTCGACGAACTTGCCGATGCCGAGGGACATGTCGCGCCGATGGCCGGCCTGCTGCGCGGTCGCGCCGTGGTGCAGCCAAGGCTGGCGGCACTCGGCCTGCAGGAAGTCGCGTTGCCGGAAGGCACGCTGCGCGGGCATACCTTCCACCACGCGCAGGCGGAGATCGGTCCGACGCCGATCGCGACGGCGGTCGATCCCAACGGCTCGCCATCGCGCGAACCGGTGTACCGCGACCACCGTTTCACCGCGGGTTTCGCGCACTTCTACTTTCCATCGAATCCCGAAGCCGCGCTGCGGTTGTTTGCGCCATGAACGCGGGGCCTGCCTGGCGGTGCCGCGGCTCGCGCGTGAATCGATGCAGGCCCAAGGTGGCAATGCGATGACGGCGCGCGTACTGATGGTGCAGGGTTGCACCTCCGACGCCGGCAAGAGCACGCTGGTCGCGGCGCTCGGGCGCTGGCTGTATCGGCAGGGCATCCGTGTCGCGCCGTTCAAGCCGCAGAACATGGCGCTCAATTCCGCGGTGACCGTCGACGGCGGCGAGATCGGACGCGCGCAGGCGGTGCAGGCCGAAGCGTGCGGAGTGGCGCCGGAAATCGATTTCAATCCGGTGCTGTTGAAACCGGCCAGCGACACCGAAGCGCAGGTGATCGTGCACGGACGTGCGATCGGCAACATGCGCGCGGCGGATTACCACGAATACAAGCGGGTCGCGAAGCAGGCCGTGCTGGAATCCCACGCGCGCCTGGTCGGGCGCTGCCAGGTGCTGCTGGTCGAAGGCGCGGGCAGTCCGGCCGAAATCAACCTGCGCGATCGCGACATCGCGAACATGGGTTACGCCGAAGCCGTCGATTGCCCGGTGATCCTGATCGCCGAGATCGATCGCGGCGGCGTGTTCGCGCACATCGTCGGCACGCTGGCGCTGTTGGGCGAATCCGGGCGCGCACGCATCGCCGGCTTCGTGATCAACCGTTTTCGCGGTGATCCGTCGTTGTTGCAATCCGGCCTGGACTGGCTGGAAAAGGAAACCGGCAAGCCGGTGCTGGGCGTGCTGCCCTATTTGCAGGGGCTGCATCTCGAAGCCGAGGACGCGTTGCCGCGCGAGCGTCCCGTGGCGTCGCCGGACAAGCTGCATGTCGTCGTGCCCGCGCTGCCACGCATCAGCAATCACACCGATTTCGATGCGCTGCGCGCGCATCCGCAGGTCGATCTGCGTTTCGTCGGACCGGGCGAAACACCGCCGGCCAGCGACCTGATCGTATTGCCGGGATCCAAGGCGGTGCGCGCCGATCTCGCGTGGTTGCGCGCGCAGGGCTGGGATGCCGCGATCGCGCGGCATCTTCGCTACGGCGGCAAGCTGATCGGCATCTGCGGCGGCTTGCAGATGCTGGGTCGCGTGATCCACGACCCCGATGGCATCGAGGGCACCGCGGGTTCCAGCGCGGGTTTCGGTTGGCTGGATCTCGAAACCACGCTGGACGCGCACAAGCGATTGCGCAACGTGCGGGGACGGTTGACGATTGTCGATGCCGCGGTGCGCGGCTATGAAATCCACTGCGGTGTCAGTGGTGGTGCGGCCTTCGAGGCGCCATTGTGCCGGCTCGACGACGGCCGTCGCGATGGCGCCGTTTCGCACGACGGACAAATCCTCGCGAGCTATCTGCACGGGCTGTTCGACAAGCCCGCCGCGCTGTCGGCATTGCTTGCGTGGGCAGGGCTGCGTGAGCCGAAGCCGCTGGATATCCGCGCGTTGCGCGAGGCGTCGCTGGAGCGCCTCGCCGACATGGTGGAAGCGCATCTCGATACGCGCGCATTGTGCGGCTTGCTGGGACTGGATCCATGCGGACACTGATCCTGGGTGGCGCGCGTTCCGGCAAGAGCGCGCTGGCCGAAAAGCTTGCACGCGAGGACGGACGCGAGGTGGTGTACGTCGCCACCGCCGAGGCGCGCGACGGGGAAATGCGCACGCGCATTGCGCATCATCTTGCGCGTCGGCCCGCAGAATGGTTGTGCGTCGAGGAACCGGTGGCGCTGGCGGCCGCCCTGCAAGTCCATGCGCGCGACGGGCGCGTGCTGCTCGTCGATTGCCTGACGCTGTGGCTCAGCAACGTGCTGCACATCGGAACCTTGTGCTTCGAGTCGCAGCGCGCAGCGCTGCTCGACGCGCTGCCGGGATTGCCCGGCGAAATCCTGCTGGTCAGCAACGAGGTTGGCCTTGGCGTCGTGCCGATGGGCGAATTCAGCCGCCGCTTCGTCGATGAAGCAGGACGCCTCAACCAGGCCGTCGCCGCGAGCGTCGAACGCGTGTTGTTCGTCGCGGCGGGGCTGCCCGTGGCATTGAAAGGAGAACTGCCGTGAACGACGATTGGCTGTCGCGGACCTGCGCCGCGCCTGACGCCGCCATGGCCGAGGCCGCCAGCGCAAGGCAGGTGCAACTGACCAAGCCATCGGGCTCGCTGGGCGCGCTGGAGCACGTCGCGGTGCAACTCGCGGGCTTGCAGAAGACGCGTGCGCCCGCGGCGGAGCGCGCATGGATCACGGTGTTCGCCGCCGATCACGGTGTCGCCGCCGAAGGTGTTTCGGCATTTCCGCAAGCAGTGACGGGCGAGATGGTGCGCAACTTCGCGCGCGGCGGTGCGGCGATCAGCGTGCTGGCGCGCACGCTGGGAGCGACGCTCGAAGTCGTGAACCTCGGCACGGTGAACGACCCCGGCGAAATGGCGGGCGTGCGGCGAGCGGTGATTGCGTGGTCCACCGCGAACTTCTGCGAAGGTCCGGCGATGACGCCGGCGCAACTCGATGCCGCACTCGACGCCGGGCGCGAAGCCGTGCAGCGAGCCGTGACCACGGACGCGCAGATTTTCATCGGCGGGGAGATGGGCATCGGCAACACCACGGCGGCGACCACGCTGGCGTGCGCATTGCTGGACGAACCTGCCTCCGCGCTCGTCGGTGCGGGCACGGGCCTCGACAGCGCCGGCATCGAGCGCAAGCGGCATGTCATCGAACGTGCGTTGGCGCGACATGCCGTGGCAACCGCGCCAAGGGAGCGGTTGCGTCGCCTCGGCGGCTTCGAAATCGCGGCGCTGGCCGGTGCTTGCATTGCGGCGGCGCAGGCGGGGCTGCCCGTGCTGGTCGATGGATTCATCGCCACGGCGGCGGCCCTGGCGGCGGTGCGCATGCGGCCCGATGCACGGCCGTGGCTGTTGTTCTCGCACCGCTCGCAGGAAATCGGCCACGCTTCATTGTTGCGGGCACTGGATGCCGGACCGTTGCTGGACCTCGGCATGCGCCTGGGCGAAGCCAGTGGCGCCGCGGTCGCATTGCCCTTGCTGCGGCTGGCGTGCGCATTGCACAACGGCATGGCCACCTTCGCCGAAGCGGGCGTGTCGGATTCGGCGACGAAAAGCACGGCACCCGCATGAGCCCGGACCTCGCCACGATCGATCTCTTGCGGCACGGCGACACCGGCCGGCGCAGTTACCGCGGCCAGATCGATGATCCGCTAAGTGCACTTGGCTGGTCACAGGTGCGTGCGGCGGTGGAGCAGCGTACTTGCGATCGCGTGGTGTCTTCGCCGCTCCAACGCTGCGCGGCGTTCGCGCGTGAACTGGCCGTGCTGCGTGGTGTGCCGTTGGTACTGGACGTGCGGCTCGCTGAATACCACTTCGGCGACTGGCAGGGCGTGCCGATCGAGACGCTTGCCGCGAATGATGCCGGTGCACTCCAGCGTTTCTGGGCCGATCCGTTGGCGTATCCCCCGCCGGGTTCCGAAGGCATGCCGGCATTCCGATCGCGCGTTTGCGCGGCGCTCGACGACATCGCAGCATCCGTGGGTTCCGCACGCGTACTGGTGGTGACCCATGGCGGCGTGATCCGGATGCTGCGTTGCGTGGTCGAGGATCGTCCACTGCGCGACATGGCAGGCATCGAAGTACCGCACGCCTCGTTGCACCGGATCGCGTGGCGCGTGCGGGAAACCGCATGATGCGCAGCCTCGCGGTCGCGCTCGGATTCCTGACGCGCATTCCCGTGCCGGCGGGTGCATTCGAAGATGCCGACGCACGCGCACGATCACTGGTCTGGTATCCGCTGGTCGGTGCATTGCTTGGCGGCGCGTTGGTCGGGATTGCGTGGCTGCTGCGTGATACGCCGGTCTTGGTACGCGCTGCGGTGTTGTTGACCGCATGGGTTGTGTTGACCGGCGCGCTGCACCTCGATGGACTCGCCGACAGCGCCGACGCGTGGATTGGTGGGATGGGCGATCGTGCGCGCACGATCGCGATCATGAAGGATCCGGCCGTGGGCCCGATCGGCGTGATCGCGATCGTGCTGGTGCTGCTTCTGAAGTTCTCGGCACTCGCAAGCCTGTCCATGCCCGCATGGCCGGCGCTGCTGCTGGCGCCCTTGCTGGCGCGGGCCGCGCTGGTCGCCCTGTTCCTGACCACGCCCTACGTGCGTCTTGGCGGCCTTGGCGACGATCTGCAACGCGCGCCGCGGAAAGCGTGCCTGATCGTGTTGGTGGCAGCGATGGCGTGTTGCGTGATCGCGCGCTGGCGCGGCGCATGGATGTTGTTGGCGGCGGGGGTCGTGTTCGCGTGCTGGCGGCAAGCGTGCATGCGCCGGCTCGGCGGCTGCACCGGCGATACCGCCGGCGCATTGGTGGAAATGATCGAGGCCGCAGTACTGGTGATTTCAGCGGTTGCCTGAAATCCTTGCGTCAGCGTGCGATATAACGCCAATGCCACGGCTCGTATTCGTAGCCGTACTTGTTGCCGGGCGGAAACGAAAGATGGAACCCGAATTGCGCGCCGTGCTGCTGCAACCAGGTGAACGCCCTGCTGTGCTCGAAGCTGCCGTCGGCCGCGGGCACGCCGGGCGTGGTCAGGTCCACCGCGCAGCCGGTCTGGTGTTCGCTGTAGCCCGGCACCGCGTTGATGCTGAGCGCCTTCTGGATGCTCATGCCGCTTTTCAGTTTCCTGCGGATCAGGCCGGTCTGGTAGTTCATGCTGCGAAAGCCGGATACCGTTTCGAGTTTCACGCCATCGCGCGCGGCGGCCGCGAACATGCGCTCCAGCGCGGCGGCGGCCGGCGCCACCATCTCCACCTTGCGTCCGTACACGTCGCGAGGCGCTTCGACCAGATCCTTGCCCTCGGGCAGCGGCACCAGGTTGTGTTTCGCGGCGTAATCGATCGGAATGCCCAGGCCGCGATTCACTTCGTTGATGTGCGCGACCCATGCGGCCGGTTGCGACGGCCATGTTGCGGGGCACGCCACCGTTGCGGCGTGCGCAGCGGGGGCGGCGGCGATGAGCAGCACGGCGAAGCTTGCGGAGCGGACGAACGGCATCGGGTTTCCTTGCGGCAAAGCGGCCATGATAGGCGTCCCGGCCGGATGCGTGCACGATGGTGCGGCAGCTTCGCGTCCCCGGCGGTATCATTCCGCGATCGTTTCAAAGGTTTCCCTGCGATGCCCATCTACGTGTTCCGCTGTGACGCCTGCGGCGAAAAATTCGAGCGCCTGCAGAAACTGTCCGATCCCGACCCCGATGTCTGCCCGCATTGCGGCAAGCACCAGACCGTGCACAAACAGGTGACCGCGCCTGCGTTCCGCCTGGCCGGCAGCGGCTGGTACGAGACCGATTTCAAATCCGACAAGGAAAAGAAGCACAACCTTGCCGGTGACGCGGCCAAGCCGAAGGAAACCCCGGCCGACAAACCGGCGGAAGCCGCCAAACCCGCGGAGTCCGCCAAACCCGCCGCCACCGAAAAAAGCAGCAAGGCGGCCGGAAACTAGAGCGACGCACAGCGCTCCAGCCCCGGTTCAGTCGTCGATGTGGAAACTCGTCATCACCAACCAGGAGGGCAGTGCGATGCGCAAGATCGGATGGTTGTTCGCGGCATCTGTTTTGGCAATCGCCGGCGCGGCCAGCGCGCAGGTGAGCTATGGTCCCCGGCCGCCCGGCTACGGCCCGCAGACGGTTTCCTGCGGCAGTCCGCAACACCGCATGCTGCGTTGCGCGGTGCCGGGCAACTGGCGTGGCGTTCGCATGGTCCGGCAGACTTCGAAAGCGGCGTGCATCCAGGGCCGGACGTGGGGCTTCGACCGCGGCAGCGTCTGGGTGGACAAAGGCTGCGGCGGCGTGTTCGCGGCGGCCGGCGGCTGGCAGCCGGGGCCCGGCTGGAATCGCGAGTTCGTGGTGTCCTGCGGCAGTCCGCAATACCGGCGCTACTTCTGCCAGGTCGATGTGGGCGCGCGCGGCCACGTGAGGCTGCAACGCCAGAATTCCAATGCCGCCTGCATCGAAGGCCGCACCTGGGGCTGGAACCGCGCCGGCATCTGGGTGGACAAGGGCTGCGGCGCGCAGTTCCTGGTGAGGCGCCGCTGGTAGGAAGACAGGCGGCCCGCGGTCGAAGTGGCCGCGGGCCGCGATGAACAATCGCGGCTGAATCCGTGCGACGGCGCGCGCGGGTGCTTGGTGCCGATCCGCTAAAATCCGCCGACGCCTTTGGATAGATAGATCACCTTGTCCTGGTTCGAGCGCGTGCGCGGGTTTGTCGCCCGGGTCTGGCCATTCGCACGCTGGCCCATCCTCATTGGCATCGGTTTTGCGGTCGGTTTCGTGGTGCCGTACATGCTGGTGCTGGATCACCGCGTGAAGACGCGCGTCAGCGAAATCGATTTCACGCAGCCGACGCGCGTGTACGCGCGCCCGCAGTTGCTGGAAGCCGGCGTGCCGATGAACAAGGCCACGCTGGAACTGGAACTGCAAATGGCCGGGTACACCGCGGCCGCGCACGTCGCGCAGGTGCCAGGCACGTACAGCATCGATGGCGACAAGTTCGTCATCGCATCGCGTGGCTACATGGATCCGGTCGGCGGCGAACTGCCGCGCCGGGTGCGGGTGATGCTGGGTTCCGGCCAGATCCGGTCGGTGTTCGATCTCACCTCGGACAAGCCGCTGCGCAGGACGCACCTCGACCCCGCGCGCATCGCGACGATGTACGGTTCCGAGCAGGAAGAACGCATCATCGTGCAGCTCGACGAGTTGCCGCCGCTGCTGGTGCAGGGCGTGCAGGCGGTCGAGGATCGCGACTTCAAGCACAACCATGGCATCGACTTGTCGTCGATCGCGCGCGCGGCGCTGGCCGACCTGCGCGCCGGCCACGTGGTGCAGGGGGGGTCCACCATCACCCAGCAACTGGTGCGCAACCTGTTCCTCGATCGCAACCAGACGCTGATCCGCAAGTTCAACGAGGCGCTGCTTTCGATCCTGCTGGACGCGCACTACACCAAGGGTCAGATCCTGGCGGCGTACTGCAACGAAGTGTTCATGGGCCAGCAGGGCGGGCAGGCGGTGCACGGCTTTGCCGCGGCCAGCTGGTATTACTTCGGACGTCCCGTGCAGACGCTGCGCCCGCAGGAAATCGCGTTGCTGGTCGGCATGGTGCGCGGCCCGAGTTACTACGATCCGCGCCGCAATCCCGGGCGCGCGCTGGCGCGCCGCAACGTCGCGCTGGACGCCTTCCACGCGACGGGCCTGCTGAACGATGCGCAGTGGAACGCGGCGAAAGCCGCGCCGCTGGACGTGACCGCCAATCCGCAACTGGTGGTCGATCGCTTCCCGGCGTTCATGGACGTGGTGCGCGGCCAGTTGAAGCAGGACTTCAGCGACCAGCAGTTGCGCAGCGGCGGCCTGAAGGTTTACACCACGCTCGATCCCGCCGCGCAGACGTACGCGGAACAATCGGTGGACGAGGCCTTGAAGGGCCTCGGCAAGCGCGGCGATGGCATGGAAGGCGCCGCGGTGGTGGTCGATCCGTCGAACGGCGACGTCCTGGCCATGGTCGGCGGGCGCCAGTCCGACCAGCATGGTTTCAACCGTGCCTACGACGCGCGCCGGCCAGTCGGTTCGAGCCTCAAGCCGTTCTACTACTTGATGGCGCTCACCAATCCGTCGCGCTGGAACGTCGCATCGCTGCTCGACGATTCGCCGATTTCGATGAGGTTGCGCAACGGCAAGCTGTGGACGCCGCAAAACGACGACCATCAGTCGCACGGCGAAGTGCCGATGGTCGAGGCGCTGGCCAAGTCCTACAACCTCGCAAGCGTGCACCTCGGCTTGCAGCTGGGCATCGACCGGGTCGCCGCGTTCCTGCGCTCGTTCGGCCTGAAGGACGTGGAAGCGAATCCATCGCTGCTGCTGGGCGCGGTGGACGTATCGCCGTTCCAGTTGGCCCAGCTCTACGAATTCTTCGCCGACGACGGCCACGCCTTGCCACTGCTGACCTTGCGGGGCGTGCTCGACGCCAGGGGCCACGTCCTCAAGCAATACGCGGTCGAGCCCGGCAAGGGCCAGTACCAGCAGGCGGTGGGCCTGGTGCGCTGGATGATGCAGCAGGTCACGCAATACGGCACCGCGGCGGCGATCGGCGATTCATCGCTGGCGTCGCTGCACGTCGCCGGCAAGACGGGCACGTCCGATCACCAGCGCGATTCGTGGTTCTCGGGATTCACCGGCGATCGGTTGGCGGTGACGTGGATGGGCCGCGACGACAACCAGCCCACGCACCTCTGGGGCGCGACCGGCGCGCTGCGCGTATGGATGAAACTGTTCGAGAAACTGCCGAGCGCGCCGCTGACCACGTCGCTGGATGACGGCATCCAGTACGCGTGGATCGATCCCGCGACCGGACAGGGCAGCCTGCCGCAATGCGATGGTGCGAAGCAGTATCCCTTCATCGACGGCTATGCGCCGGCGGTGCAGAACCATTGCTACCTGCAGCGTCTCGAAAACTTTTTCGGCGGCGGCAGCAACGATGCCGCGGCGCATCCGCAACCGTGACCTTCCGGAGCAACGCATGACCCGCACTGTGACCTGGACCGCCCTGGGCGCGGCGGCTTTGGCCATTGTCCTGACGGGATGCTCGCACCCGCCGCAACCGGCGCCGGTGAGCAGCCGGTTGTCGCCGACGACGATGGTGGAAGCGATCCGCGCCGCGGGCGCAAGCGACAAGTCGGTGGTGCAGGTCACGCCACTGCGCGATCCCAACGTGGATGGCTTTCTCGATGGCGCGCACACCGACGAGAACGCCGGCAGGTACCAGGATGCGCTGGCGAAGGTGAACGAGGCGCTCAAGCTGTCGCCCGATGCGCCGGACATCCTGCAGTTCCGCGCGGAAATCGAAATCCTGCTGGGGGATGACGCGGCCGCCGAAGCCGATGCGCGGCATTCGTTCGACCTGGGCGCGAAGGTCGGCGGCCTGTGCGCCAGCAACTGGGAAACCGTGCTGGAGATCGCGGACTCGAAGAACGATCAGGCGGGCGTGC
>DASZTT010000249.1:0-9605 GCA_035547895.1 Rhodanobacteraceae bacterium | reverse complement strand
TCCATGACGCGCGATCGCGCGCATCCAGGTCTTGCTCGCGCAGCACATCGGCGAACGCGCCCTCCACGATGTCCTCGCGCAGGGCATCGGCGCGGCCATGCGGTGCGAACGCCACCGCGAGTTTCGGTTTCAGCGGCACCTGTTTTTGCGCGCGCCTGAATTCGGCCTGCAGGGACATGCGCAACAGACGTTCGACCCCGGCACGGTGCGCGTGCGTGGCTTCCACCGCGGTCTCGAACACGCGCAGCGCCACCACGTCGCCCAGGTCCACCAGCGCCGGATAGGCGATGACGCCGTCGCGTGCCCGCGTGGTCTCGGGAATCGCGTCGAAGTCCCAATCGCGCACGTCTTCGCGCGTCACGGCCGCTGCCGCGTGCTGCGAAAACGCGGCGCGGGCGCGCGAACCGAATTGCGCGCGCAGTGCTTCCAGGTCGCGGCTCTGCGCCACCGAACGGCCGCGTTCGTCGCGCACGTCGAAGCGCATCTTCAGATGCGGCGGCAAGGCCTCCGCATCGAATGCCGAGGCATCCAGGTCGACGCCCGTGATCCGCTTCAGGAAGGCCGCCAGCACGGCCGCCAACGGCGCGTCGCGCGAGGCTTCCGCTTCCATGAACGCGCGCGCGAATTCCGGAGCGGGTACGAAGTTGCGCCGCTGCGCCTTGGGCAGGCTGCGGATCAGCGCCGCGACCTTGTCCTGCAGCAGGCCTGGCACCAGCCACTCGCAACGCGCGGCGGGAATGGCATTCAACAGTGCCAGCGGCACGCGCAGCGTGACGCCATCGGCCTCGTCGCCGGGCACGAAGCGGTACTCGAACGCGAGCTTCTGGTTGCCGACTTCCATGGCGTCGGGAAACGCGCCGGCGTCACCACGCGCGCCGGCTTCCAGCACGTCACGCAACGACCAGCGCAACGCTGCGCGCACGGCCGCGGATGCACGTTTGTACCAGGCATCCAGCGCGGCGGACGAGGCAATGTCCTCCGGCAACTTGCCCGCGAAAAAAGCCGCCAGATCCTCGTCGGATTTCAGCAAGCCCTCGCGTCGTTGCTGCGCTTCGATCTCGCGCGCCTCGCCCAGCACCCGCGCATTCGCGCGCACGAAGTCCGCGCGGCAATCGATTTCGCAGCGCGCCAGCGCTTCGCGCAGGAAGATCGCGTGCGCGAGCGCCGGGTCCTGCTTCGCGAAGGTGACCGCGCGCCGCTCGACCAGGATCAATCCGTACAGCGACACCTGCTCGAACGCCTGTACGGCGCCGCGTGGGCGCGACCAGTGCGGATCGCTGCAGGTGCGTTTCAGCAAATGGGCGGCCTGCCGCTCGATCCACGCGGGTTCGATGCGCGCGCACTGCATGCCCCACACCTTGCCGCCCAGATCTAGGATCTGCGCAACGAACAACCACGCGGGCGGCTTCTTCGCGAGCGCCGAGCCCGGAAACACCTTGAACCTCCGTTCGCGCGTGCCGCGATAGACGCCCTGCTCGTCCTTGCGCGCGACGTTGGTCGGCAAGCCGGAAAGCAGGGCGAGGTGGATGGGTTCATACGTGTCGGATGCGGCGGTGGTGCGTGCCGACGCGCCCGCTTCCAGCAGCAACTGCCGATGCAATTCGCGCCACTCGCGCATCCGCATGAACGAGACAAAATGCCTGGCGCACCACTCGCGCAGTTTCGATTGCGTCAGTTCCTCGTGCGCCGTGCGGTACGCGTTCCACAGGTTCAACACGCCGATGAAATCAGATTGCGGATCGGCGAATTCCGCGTGCGCGGCGTCGGCCTGCTGCTGCTTGTCAGCCGGCCGCTCGCGCGGATCCTGGATGCCGAGAAAGGCGACGATCGGCAACACGTCCTGCGCGACGCCGAGCGCGCGCGACTCGATGAGCATCCTGGCCAGTTGCGCGTCGATCGGAATGCGCGCGAGCTGCCTGCCCATCGGGGTCAGCCGGCGCGCGTCATCGACCGCGCCGATTTCGGCCAGCCGCCGCCAGCCGTCGTTGACGGCTCGCGGATCGGGCGGATCGATGAAGGGAAACGCTTCGACGTCGCCGAGACCGAGATCGAGCATGCGCAGGATCACGTCGGACAACGCGCTGCGGAGGATTTCGGGATCGCTGTACGCCGGGCGCGACGCGAAATCCGCCTCGTCGTACAGTCGCACGCAAATGCCCGGCCCCACGCGTCCGCAGCGCCCGGCGCGCTGGTTGGCCGCGGCCTGCGACACCGGTTCGATGTGCAGGCGTTCGATCTGGCTGCGGCGCGAATAGCGCTTGACGCGCGCATCGCCCGAATCGACCACCCAGCGGATCCGCGGCACCGTCAACGAAGTTTCGGCGACATTGGTCGCCAGCACGATGCGTCGTTGTGGACCCGGCTTGAACACGCGGTCCTGTTCCTTCACCGACAGGCGCGCGTACAAGGGCAGCACTTCCGTGTGGCGGTATTGCCTTCGCGCCAGCGCGAGGTGCGCGTCGCGGATCTCGCGTTCGCCCGGCAGGAACACCAGCACGTCGCCTTTCGGATCTTCGCGGGTGACGTCGTCGAGTGCGGCGGTGACGCGGTCGGTCAGGCCGCTCTCCTTTTCGGGCGGGCGATAGCGAACCTCGACCGGATACGCGCGCCCTTCCACCGTCAGCACCGGCGCGTTGCCGAAATGTTCGGCGAAACGCGCGGTGTCGATGGTGGCGGAGGTGACGATCAGCTTGAGGTCGCGGCGCCTGTGCAGCAGTCCCTTGAGGTACCCCAGCAGGAAATCGATGTTGAGGCTGCGTTCGTGCGCCTCGTCGATGATCAACGTGTCGTACGCGGACAGCCAGCGGTCGTGCGCCATCTCGGCCAGCAGGATGCCGTCGGTCATGAACTTGACCAGCGTGTTCTCGCCGAGCTGCCTGGCGAAGCGCACCTCGTAGCCCACCACGCCGCCCGTCTCGCCGCCGAGTTCGTTGGCGACGCGGTGCGCCATCGCGCGCGCCGCAAGTCGTCGCGGCTGGGTGCAGCCGATCATGCCGGCCACGCCGCGCCCTGCCGCCAGGCACAACTTGGGCAACTGGGTGGTCTTGCCCGAGCCGGTCTCGCCCGCGATCACCAGCACCTGATGCCGACGAACGAGGCGCGTGATCTCGTCCGCGCGTTGCGTGATCGGCAAGGCTTCGTCGAGCATGATCGGCGGCACCAGCGCCGCGCGCGCTTCCCGTTGCGCGACGGATACGGCGATTTCCTTCGCCAGCTTGCGCAGCGCGTCAGGCGAGGAAGACCGCTTGCGCTCCAGTCCGTGCAGCCGTGCGCGCAACCTGCCCGCGTCGCGCGTCAACGCGCGATCGAGCAGCCGCTCCAGTTCGCGGGCGCTCGGCGGGACAGCCCTGGCCTGGTGGTCGTCGCGTGACATCGATCCGTGCAATCCGGCACCTGAAAGTCGGGCCGGTTTGGTGCATCATCGGGATTTTCCCATATCGGACTTCCGCCATGCCGCGCAAGATGTTGATCCTCGCCGCCGCCGTCGCCTGTGCCTGCGCGGCGTGCTCGCAGCAGCCGCCCCATTCTTCCGCGCCCGCATCCGCCGCGTCCGCGGCCAGGGCCGCGACCGCCGCACCGCCGGGGCCGGCCAGTACCGCGCCGGACCTCGGCATCAATTTGTCGTACCTCGACAAGTCGGTGAAGCCGGGCGACAACTTCTTCGAATACGCGAATGGCAGCTGGCTGAAGAGTGCGCAGATTCCCGCCGATCGTTCCAGCACCGGCGCGTTCTTCGACATCTTCGAGCTCACCGAAAAGCACACCGCCGACCTGATCCGGAACGCAGGTGCCGGCAATCCCGCGCCCGGCAGCAACGCGCGCAAGATCGCGGATTACTACGCCGCCTACATGGACACCGACGCGATCGACAAGGCGGGACTGGCGCCGATCAAGCCGGAGCTCGATGCGATCGACGCCATCAGGACGCGCGAAGACCTCGCGCGCGTGCTCGGCTCGCGCCTGCGCGCCGACGTCGATCCGATCAATGCCACCAACTTCCACACCTCGCACCTGTTCGGCCTGTTCGTGACCAAGGGGCTGGAAGGAGCGGCCACGCAGATTCCGTATCTGCTGCAGGGCGGCCTCGCCATGCCCAGCCGCGACTACTACCTGTCGCAGGATCCGCACATGAAGGACGCGCGCGACAAGTACAAGACCTATGTCGTCGCGCTGCTGAAGCAGGCCGGCATCGCCGGTGCCGACAAGCAGGCCGACGCGGTCATCGCGCTCGAAACCAGGATCGCACAGGCGCAGGAAAGCCTGGTGGACAGCGAGGACGTGCACAAGGCCAACAACCTGTGGCCGGTCGCGGCGTTTCCGAAGAAGGCGCCGGGCCTCGACTGGAACACGTACTTCAAGGCGGCCGGCCTGGACGGCATCGGGCAGATCGACGTGTGGCAGCCCTCGGCGATCGTCGGCGAGGCGAAGCTGGTCGCGAGCCAGCCGATCGATGCGTGGAAGGCGCTGCTGACTTTCCACACCTTGAATGCCGCGGCGCCGCTGCTGCCCAAGGCGTTCGCCGACCTGAACTTCGACTTCTTCGGCAAGCAGCTGTCGGGCACGCCGGAACAGCAGGCGCGCTGGAAGCGCGCGGTCAGCGCCACCAGCACCGACCTCGGCGATGCGGTGGGCGAAATGTATGTCAGGAAGTACTTCCCGGCTTCGTCGAAGGCCGCCGCCGAGGCGATGGTGAAAAACCTGATCGCCGCGTTCCGCACCGGCATCCAGAACCTCGCGTGGATGTCGCCGGAAACCAAACAGAAGGCCGAGGCGAAACTCGACACGCTGGTCGTCGGGGTCGGCTATCCCGACCAGTGGCGCGATTACTCGTCGCTGGAAATCAAGCCCGATGATGCGCTGGGCAACCATCTGCGCGCGGTGAAGTTCGAGTACGAACTCGCCAAGGCCAAGATCGGCAAGCCGATCGACGATCACGAATGGTGGATGACGCCGCAGACGGTGAACGCGGTGAACCTGCCGCTGCAGAACGCGCTGAACTTCCCCGCCGCGATCCTGCAGCCGCCGTTCTTCGATCCCAAGGCCGATCCGGCGGCCAACTACGGCGCGATCGGCGCGATCATCGGCCACGAGATCAGCCACAGCTTCGACAACACCGGCGCCGATTTCGATGCGCAGGGCCGCATGCAGAACTGGTGGACGCCGGCCGACCTCAAGCATTTCGAGGCGGCAACCGACGCGCTGGCCGCGCAATACAGTTCGTACGAGGCGCTGCCGGGCCTGCACGTCGACGGCAAGCAGACATTGGGCGAAGACATCGCGGACGTGTCGGGATTGACCGCGGCGTATCGCGCGTACCACCTGGCGCTGGACGGCAAGCCCGCGCCGCAGGTCGATGGCTTGAGCGGCGACCAGCGCTTCTTCATCGCGTTCGGCCAGGCGTGGCGTTCAAAGATCCGCGATGCGGCGCTGCGCCAGCGGCTCGCCACCGATGTGCACGCGCCCGCGCAATTCCGCGCCGAGACCGTGCGCAACCTCGATCCGTGGTACCAGGCATTCGACGTCCAGCCCGGCGAGAAGCTGTACCTGAAGCCGGACCAGCGGGTGAAGATCTGGTAATGCAGGATCGTGGTGCTGCCGCGCCGCGATGGACCGGCGCGGCAGCATTCCACCACCGACGCACATCGCAAAGGGGGCAAACATGCGGCTTCGCCAGGTTGGGTATTCATCTGCGGTATTGGCGGTTTTCACCATGGCATGCGTAGCCCCGGCCGCACACGCCGGGGATGCTGCTGCCGTCACCGCGCCGATGCAGGTGGAGTTGAATCGGCCTTATGTCGACGTGACGCTGACCGGTCCCAATGGGCATCGTATCGAGGCCCATGCCTACGTCGACACCGGCGGCGGCGCGATCATTCTTTCGTCGCAACTGGCCGATCGCCTGGGTCTGAAGCCGACCGGCAAGGCGGAAAAGGATGGCGGTACGTTGCTGGCGCCCACTGCGGTCCCGGCGCTCGGCATCGGTGGGCATACGCTGAAACTCGTTGATGCCAACGCGTACATCAGTACGCAGGAAGCGCGCTTCCTCGGCCGCACCGATGCCGAAATGGGATTGCCTGCCCGCTACCTGCAGCGCTACATCGTGGTGTTCGATTACCCGGCGCGCACGTTCACGCTGGGCAATCCCGATTCGTACACGCCCTCCGGCACGGCGATGAAAACGTCGTTCGGCAGCGGCATGCCGGTGGTCCGGGCTTCCGTGGCCGGCAAGCCGTACGATTTCCTGCTGGACACCGGCGGCCAGTACTGCATGATTTCGGATGCCGAACTCGGCCCGTGGAGCAAGCAGCATCCGAGCTGGCCGCGCGTCGAAGGCGTCTACGGACCCGCCAACATGCAGATCGGATCATTCGAAACAAAGCTCCACATGCAACGCATCGCGGCGCTGCAATGGGGCCCATTCCGCATCGAAGGTGCGGGAGCGGTTTCCCGCCCCGTCGGCCCGTACGAAAAGATGATGTCGGGGATCGTGGGCACGCCGGTCATCGGTTCGATCGGCGGCAACGTGCTGAGCCATTTCAGGGTGACGGTGGATTACCCGAAACAGACGGTGTATCTCGACGGCCCGTCGATCGTCCAGGACGCGCCCCTCGACATGGTCGGCGTCATGCTCGAACCTGCGGCGCACGGCGGCTACGAAGTGGCTGGCACCGTCTCCGGCTTGAAAGACGTCCGCGCCGGCGACACATTGCTTGACATCGACGGTCACGATGTCAGCCAGGCGCCGTTCGCGAAAGTCGCGAACCTCTTGGGCGGCTCGCCTGGTGCATCACGCACGCTGCTGTTGCAACGTGGCCCGGAACGGCTGACCGTCCATGCAAGGGTGCAGCCCATCTTGTAGCAACGGCCTGTCTCCTTGATCGGCGCGGCAGAGCCCGCAAAGTCATCGGCAAGGAGAATCCATGACGAACATCGATCGATCGGGAACGTTCAAGCTCGGCTCCCGCAGCGTGAAGCGCCTCGGCTACGGCGCGATGCAGCTCGCCGGTCCCGGCGTGTTCGGTCCGCCGAAGAATCCCGATGGCGCCCGCGCGGTGCTGCGCGAAGCGATTGCCAGCGGCGTCGACCACATCGACACCAGTGACTTCTATGGCCCGCACGTCACCAACCAGCTCATCCGCGAAGCACTGCATCCCTATCCCGACGACCTGGTGATCGTAACCAAGATCGGCGCGCGCCGCGGTCCGGACGCGTCATGGCTGCCGGCCTCCTCGCCGCAGGCATTGACCGACGCCGTGCACGACAACCTTCGCAACCTCCGCCTGGACGTACTGGAGGTGGTGAATCTGCGGATCATGCCGGCGACCCGCGGACACGGACCCGGCGAAGGCTCGATCGAAGCGCCCCTGAGCGCACTGGCGGAACTCCAGCACAGAGGCCTGGTACGCCACATCGGCCTGAGCAACGCCACGCCGACCCAGATTGCCGAGGGCCGCCGCATCGCCGAAATCGTGTGCGTGCAGAACCACTACAACCTGATCCATCGCGATGACGATGCGCTGATCGACGATCTGGCGCGCGACGGGATCGCCTACGTCCCGTTCTTTCCGCTGGGCGGTTTCACGCCGCTGCAATCGTCCACGTTGTCCGGCGTCGCCGATCGACTCGGCGCCACGCCGATGCAGGTTGCGCTGGCGTGGCTGCTGCAGCGCGCGCCCAACATCCTGCTGATTCCGGGTACCTCGTCGCCGGCGCACATCCGCGAAAACCTTGCCGCGGCCGAGCTGGCGCTCGCCGCGGACGTGGTCGACGAACTGGACCGCATCGCGCAGGCGGGGTGACGTCCACGCCGGATTTCGCACATGAACGCGACCGCAATGGACACGCTCGCGTTCATCTTCGAGCCTGCTCCATGCGTTAGGGTCGAAAAGACAGCGCGACAATTTTCCGCGTCGTTCCGCGCGCGCTGTTCCTGCGGTGCGACCGACCCGAGAGGAGAAGACTGCATGTCCAGCAAGGTTTATCGCACCCTGTGCCTTGCGGTCGGCGTGACGGCCACGGTCGCGTTCGCCGGCTGCACCAATTACGTCAAGCGCAGCGATTTCGACGCTGCGATCGCCAAGCTCCAGAATACCGACCAGGGCCTGCAGCAGCAGATCAATTCGCTGCAACAGGACATGCAAAGCCATTTCGCGAAATACGATACCCAGATCACCGCGATGCAGGGACGCATCCGCGTCGACACCGTCGCGCATTTCGATTTCAACAAGGCCACCCTGCGGGACGACGACAAGGCCATGCTGGACGAATTTGCGAAGGTGATGCGCACGCACCATTCCGATGCGCTGGTGACGGTGGAAGGATTTGCCGATCCGGCCGGCTCAGCCGCGTACAACAAGCGCCTGGGCAGGGAGCGCGCGAATGCCGTGCGCGATTACCTTGTCAACAACGATGGCATGGCCGCCACCCAGGTGCGGGCGGTGAGCTACGGCGAAGCGCATGATCGGCAGGTGAAGCCGGGGGCCACGCGCGCCGCGGGCGAATCCAATCGCCGGGCATCGCTGGTGATCGACTTTGCCGGGACGGCAAGCTGATCCCTCGAGTCAACACTCCCCGACGCGCCCGGGTTTCCGGACGCTTTTTTTGGCCGCGAGGAGGGGCCCGTGCCGCGCCCCGGCAGGCGGGACCCCCATCTCTTCGGTGCGCTGCCGCGGCCGGCCCGGCCCGTCGCCTGATCCAGGCGTCATGCCGCTTCGCGAATCGCGGTGCCTGTGCTAACTTCAGCATCCCTTTCCCGTACGATGGAGTGAATCCATGATCGCCCGTCTGTTCGTTTGTGCCTTGTTGATCGGATTTGCCGGCGTCGCGAGCGCCCAGAACCAGCCCGCGCAGACGCAACAAAAACCCGCCGCGCGACAGCTGACGCCGGAACAGCGCGCCGCGATCCAGAAGCAGAACCAGGTGCTGGTGCAGTATGCGGAATCGATCATTGCCATGATCGACAACGGGCAAAGCGGACAGGTTTGGGACCAGGCCTCCGACGTGGCCAAGAAGACGGTTTCGCGGGACCAGTTCACCAAGGCGACCGAGAGCGATCGCGCCAAGCTCGGCAAGGTGACTTCGCGCAAGGTGGAAGGTGTCACCCGCGCCCTGTCCAACGGCAAGGACAAGCTGCCCCAGGGCCTGTACGCCAACGTGGTTTTTGCCACGCAATTCGCCAACGAAACCAAGCCGATCCGCGAATTGGTTTCGTTCCATCTGGACAGCGACAAGAAGTGGCGCTTGTCGGGCTACACCACCCGCTGACCGTTGCCGGACATCACCGGGCTCAGGCGATGCCAAGCCCGGTGATTTCGCCGATGGCATCGCCATCGAAGTCCGCGAGCCGCGCGAAGGCGCGCCCCCGTTCGGCGTAGTTCCGGAATTGATCGAAGCTGGGTGCGCCCGGCGACAGCAACACGACGCCACCCTTCGGGGTGGTTTTTTTTGCGTACGCGACCGCGGCGGCAAGCTCGGCGACTTCTTCGACGGGACAGGCCAGCGCCGAATCGCGCAGCGTACCCGCGATGCGGGGGCCGGCAGCGCCCTGGACAACAACGGCGTGCGGTGCGTGTTCTTGAAGCGAGCGCGCAAAACCGTTCCAGTCC
>DASZTT010000248.1:0-3081 GCA_035547895.1 Rhodanobacteraceae bacterium | reverse complement strand
AGTGCGAAGCAGGGCGCTGGATCCGTTCTTCACGACCAAACCGGTCGGCAAGGGAACAGGGCTGGGATTGAGCACCATCCTGGGTTACGTGCTGCAGTCGAACGGCCGGCTCAGCATCGACAGCGAACTCGGCAAGGGCACCACCATCGACATCGTGCTGCCGCGCGAAATGCGCGACGTTTCCACGGAGGTCGCATGAGCACCGCCGCGGATTCCAAGGGCGTGCACGTGCTGGTTGTCGAAGACGAGGCGTTCCTGCGCGAAGTCGTGGCCGAGAGCCTGCAGGAAGCCGGTTACGAAGTGGCGCACGTGGGCAACGGCGAGGCCGGCTTGGCCGTGCTGCAGTCGGATGCACCGGTCGACGTACTGGTCAGCGACATCCGCTTGCCGGGCCTCAGCGGCTATGAACTTGCCGCGGCCGGAAAATCCCTGCGCCCGGATCTCAAGATGATCCTGATGACCGGCTACGCGCCCAGCCTGCCCCCCGAACTGAAGCCCGCCGTGTACCGCGTGCTGCAAAAGCCCTTCCGCATCGATTCACTTCCCGACGTGGTGGCCGCCGCGCTCGATGGCGACGGCTTGGCGAGCTGAGCCCCGCAAAAAAACGGGCGCCTTGCGGCGCCCGTTGGAACCGACATCTCCGTTGCTTCAGAAGCGGTATTCAGCGTTCACCGAATACATCTTGGTGTCGATGTTGAAGTGGTCCTTGTTGATCTTGTAATAATCGAAGTTGACGCCGACACTCCAGTGACGATTGATGTCGAAACCGGTGCCGAGGCCGGCGTAGCCGTTCATCCCGTTCTCGCTGGCTGAATAGTGCGTCGTGCCGCCGTTGCCGTCGGCGAGATCGGCATGTCCGTCCAGCTTCCAGAAAAAGAAGCCCGCGCGTGCCGAGATGTACCACTTTTCGGTGGGGTTGAAATGGCCATTGAGGCCCAGCGTCCAACCCTTGCCCGACAGGCTGGCGCTGTCGCCCGTGCCGTCGTTCTCGCTGACGCTGCCCAGATCGGCATAACCACCCTCGATGCCGATGAAATGCGAACGCCAGCCACCATTGATCTGGAAGCCATTGTCGGACTCCGTGCCCGACAAGCCTTCGTAGCTGGCTTTGTAATGTGTACTGCCAACCCCGCCGTTGACGAACCAGCCCGTCACGTCCGCGGCTTGGGCGCTGGCGGCAACGCACGCAGCCGCCGTGAACAGCGCAAGCGCTGTGATTTTCCTGCTCATGATTTCCCCTTTCCAGGTTCCGTTGGATGTATCCCGGCGTGGCGCCGGAGCCGATCGCCTCACGCGATGGGCGCGCGAATGGTAGTGCCGCAAGCGCAATCGGGCAAATCCGGAACGCGCAGATAGAAAGACCTGCGACATTGCGCCGGGAATGGCTTCGCGGAAGATTGGTCCACTGATAACCGTTCTGGCTGCCAGGACCAGCAGATCGTCCGATCGTGCACTGTGCGGCAATCAGGGATGATCGCAAGATGGTGCCCAGGAGAGGACTCGAACCTCCACGGTTTTACCCGCTAGTACCTGAAACTAGTGCGTCTACCAATTCCGCCACCTGGGCAGGTGTCCGGCCGCGGCGCGGGGCGCCAGCGAGCCGCGTACGATAGCCGCCCGGCGCCCCGACTGTCAATGCAACCCTGGCCGGCCGGGGGCGCACTCACCCGGAGTATTCCGTCGTGCTACCGTGGCGCTGATTACCGGAGGGTTTCGAGATGAACAAGCGATTGGCAGGTTTGATTACCGCGGGCGCATTGACGTCGATGCTGGCGATTCCCGGCGTGGCCGCACTGAAAACGGGCGCCGCCGCGCCGGATTTCACGGCCACCGCGAGCCTCGCGGGCAAGGACTTCACGTTCTCGCTGAAGAACGCGCTGGCGAAGGGTCCGGTGGTGGTCTATTTCTATCCGGCGGCCTACACCGGCGGCTGCGATCTCGAAGCGCACACCTTTGCGACCGATGCGGACCAGTTCGTCAAGGCCGGCGCGACCATCATCGGCGTGTCGGCGGATTCGATCGCGCGGCTCAACCAGTTTTCGTCCGATCCGAATTACTGCGCCGGCAAGTTTCCGGTTGCTTCCGATCCGGACGGCAAGATCGCCGCGCAATACGACCTGAAGATGATTCCGCCGCAGAAGGGCGTGATGGACGTGCAGAACAAGCCCGTCACCCACGGCTTCTTCCCGCGCACGACCTTCGTGCTCGACCGCACCGGCAAGGTCGTCGCCACGTTGTCGTCGAAGGCGGATCACCTGACGCCGGACCAGCACGTCAAGCGTTCGCTGGAAATCGTGCAGAACCTCCAGGCCGGCAAGGCGCCGTAGCGCCGTCCGCAACCTGCGGCGGTTCCTGCCGGGCTTGCGTTTCCCGCCATTCTGCGTGACGCTGGCGATCGCGGAAACGGGAGTCGCATGGCCGGGAGGCGCCGATGGTCGACTGCAGCGAAATCCCGGCCGGAAGTTCGACCGACGCGTTGTTCGTCGAAGTCTATGAGCGCCTGAAGGCGATGGCCTCGCGGCGGCTGGCAGGCCAGCGCCGCAACGGCACGCTCGATACCACCGAACTCGTGCACGAGTTGTATCTGCGCATGGGCGACCGCCCGGCGTTGCAATTCCAGGAACCTGCGCAGTTCTTTGCCTACGCCGCGCGCGCGATGCGCCACCTGCTGATCAATCGCGCGCGCGACCGTTTGCGGCTGCGCGCCGGCGGCCAATGGAACCGCGTGACGCTGGATGACCGCAACGCGCAATTGGCCATCGATACGGCCGAACAGGCGCTGGCACTGGATGCGGCGCTGGATGCGCTGGAGCAGACCGATGCGCGCGCGGCCCGGGTCGTCGAGTTGCGCTATTTCGCCGGCCTCAGCCTGGAGCAGGTGGCCGAGACGCTGGGGCTGGCGCGCCGCACGATCGACCGGGACTGGCGGTTCGCGCGCGCGTTCATCAAGACGCATCTGGATTGACGCGACGCGTCGCAAAAGGCGCGCAGACGGGGTTTATCACAGGACACGACCGGGAGTTGCGACAGTGGAATCCACGCCGACACTGCGCGACTTGTTCGAGGAGGCGCTGACGCTGC
>DASZTT010000247.1:0-17365 GCA_035547895.1 Rhodanobacteraceae bacterium | reverse complement strand
AGCGGACCGTCCACGCGGACGGTCGCACGGCCGACCGGTTGCACTGTGGAAGAAGCGTCGGGTGGCATGCTCGGCTCCCTCAGGCGGTCGCGACGGCGGTCAGGGCACTGACGAGGCAGCGCTTCGCCAGTTCGATCTTGAAGCCGTTCTGGCTTTGTGGTTTGGCATCGCGCATTGCCGCGTCCGCGGCGGCAACGAAGCTTGCGCGATCGGCAGGTTTGCCGATCAATGCCTGCTCGGCTTCCGGCGACCGCCACGGCCGGGTGCCGACGCCACCCAGCGCCACGCGCGCGTGGCGGATGGTGCCGCCGTCGCTGGCGAGCACCACCGCGGCGGATGCCAGCGCGAATTCGTACGATGCCCGGTCGCGCAACTTAAGATAGTGCGAGCGCGCGCCTCGTTGTGGCGGAGGCAGCAGTACGTGCGTGATGAGATCCCCGGGCTGCATCACGGTTTCGCGTTGCGGCATGTCGCCCGGAAGCAGGAAAAAATCGCCGATCGGCACCCTGCGTTCGCCCTGGGTGCCGCGGATCACGACGGTGGCTTCCAGCGCGGTCAGCGCCACGTTCATGTCGGACGGATTGCTGGCGATGCAATGTTCGCTCGTGCCCAGCACCGCCAGGTTGCGGTTGTAGCCGTCGATGGCCGAACAACCGCTGCCGGGTTCGCGCTTGTTGCAGGGCGTGGCGGTGTCGCGGAAGTACACGCAGCGGGTGCGCTGCAACAGGTTGCCGCCGGTCGTCGCCATGTTGCGCAACTGGCCGGATGCGCCGGCCAGCAGCGCCTGCGAGAGCACCGGGTAATCGTGCTGCACGTCCGCGTGGTTGGCGAGATCCGAATTGCGCACCAGCGCGCCGATTTTCAATCCGCCATCGGGTGTACGTTCGATTCCGGCCAGCGGCAGGTGGTTGATGTCGACCACGTGCGACGGCGTTTCGACGTCAAGCTTCATCAAGTCGATCAGCGTGGTCCCGCCGGCGACGAAACGGACTTCGGCGCCCTGCCGCGCCGTGGACGCCGCCGCGCCCGCCTTGATGGCCTGGGCGGGATCGGTGGCGCGCGAGAAGGCGAACGGTTCCATGGAGTGCCTCAGGCTTCGCGGACCTGCCTGATCGCGGCCAGGATGTTCTTGTAGGCGCCGCAGCGGCAAATGTTGCCGCTCATCGCCTCCTTGATGTCGGCGTCGCTGTTGCCCCACGGTTCTTTCAGGATGGCGACGGCGGACATGATCTGGCCGGAGGTGCAGTAGCCGCACTGGTAACCATCGTGTTCCAGGAAGGCCTGTTGCAAGGGATGCAGGTGATCGGGCGTGCCGAGCCCTTCGATCGTGGTGACTTCGTCGCCTTCGTGCATCGCCAGCAGGCTCAGGCAAGCATTCACGCGCCGGCCGTTGACGAGTACCGTGCAGGCGCCGCACTGGCCGTGGTCGCAACCCTTCTTGGTTCCGGTGAGTTGCAGTTGCTCGCGCAGCGCGTCCAGCAGAGTGGTACGGGGATCGGCCTGCACGGCCCGCTTGCGGCCGTTGACCGTGAGGGTGGTGGTGATGCGCTGATCGGATGCGCTGCCTGCATCGACACTCGCCGCGGCTGCAAAGGAACCGGCCTGCGCGGCCAGTGGCAAACCGACGCGCGACGCGACGCCCGTCACTCCGAGCGCCTTCAGGAACGAGCGCCGGCTGAGCGCCGGCAGGCCAGCGCTGCCCGGCGAGTCGCGCTGTCCTTCGGGGTGCTTGGCGGACATGATGACCTCCGGAAACTACGACTGTCCGACAATCGGCGGCAAGGGCGCGTGAAGAACATCGCATCCGGCTCACATCGCAATGCCGCGCGCGCGGGATCGATCGGAAGAAATCAGGCAGCAGGCATCAACGCGATGGCGAGACCGTGACGTTCACGGATTGCGCGTTCCCGATGCAGGGTCCTGCAGGTTGGCGGGGCGCTTGAGCAGCAACGCGAGGAACGGTGGCGCGATGATCGACGTCAGCAGCGACATCGCGATGATCACCGCATAAAGCAGGTCGCCGAACACGCCGGCGGACAATCCGAGTGCCGCGACCACGATGCCCACTTCGCCGCGTGGGATCATGCCGACACCGACGATCAGCGCGCTGCGCGGACCCAGCCGCAACGCGCCCAGCCAGCCGCCCGCTAGCTTGGTGACGAGCGCCAGTACCGTCGCCACCAGCAGCAGCCACAGCGCTTCGCCGCTGGCGAGTTTCGCAAGGTCGACTTTGGCGCCGGTCAGCACGAAGAAGAAGGGCGCCAGCAGCGCGAGCAGCGGCTGCATCTGTTCATCCAGTTGCACGCGTTGCCGCGTTTCTGAAGCGATCATGCCGGCCAGGAAGGCACCGATGATCGCGGCCAGTCCGAAGCGGGTCGCCACCCATGCGAGCCCGAGGCAGAGCACCAGCACCACCAGCAGCGGCAACAGCGGATTGCGGGAACGTTCCAGCCACTTCGATCCGCGCCGCATCATCAGCGTGCCGAGCCAGCCGACCACGAGCACGAAACCCACGGCTTCGCCGGCGACGGCGAGCAGGCTGCCGACGCGCAACGTGCCGCCGGCCTGGATCGCTACCACCACGCCCAGCAACAGCATTGCCAGAATGTCGTCGATCACCGCCGCGCCCAGGATCACGCGGCTTTCGGTGCGGCGCAACGCGCCCATCTGTTTCAGCACGGCCGCGGTGATGCCGGCCGAGGTCGCCACGAACGCCGCGGCCACGAACAGCGAGCGCGGCCAGTCGGGCCCGATCGAATGCGCCCAGAACGTGCCGCATACGAACGGGATGATCACGCCGATCACGCCGACGGCGAACGCGCTGCCGCCTACGCGCTTCACGTCCTCGAGGCGCGTTTCCAGCCCCACCGAGAACAGCAGCAACACCACGCCGATTTCCGAGAGCACTTCCAGCGGTTCGCTGGGCGTGACCCAGCCGAGCAGCGAAGGGCCGATGACGCAGCCGATGACGATTTGCCCGACCACGTCGGGAAGGCGTATCCAGCGTGCAGCGAGGCTGCCCACCTGCGCGGCGGCGAAGATGATGAAGACCTCCAGCAGGATCGCGGTGGTGTCGGCCATCGCGCGATGCTACATGAATGCCGGGCTCACGCTGCTGTTTCGGGTGTCGTGATCGAGCGCCGCAACGGCCGGTCATGGCGCAGGCGGGTGAACACGTACACCGCAACCAGCGACAGTGCGGCCATCACCAGGATCGCGGCGCGGAAACCGTGCACGTAGGCCGCAGGATCGTGGTGGCGGCCGTTGAGGAAGACCGCCAGCAGCCAGGACGACAGCGCGATGCCGAAACTGATCACCAGGTATTGCGTCGCGGAGGTCACCGACGAAGCCTGGGCGGCGCGGTCGGGCGCCAGGTCCACGAACGCGAGGGTGTTCATCGCCGTGTATTGCAGGCTCATCACGAAACCGTAGGCAAACATCAGCGCCGCGATCGCCCACCACGGCGTGGCGGCATCGAACAACGCGAAACAGGCGAGCAACGCGGTGGCGATCGCGGTGTTCACGAACAGCGTGCGCCGATAGCCGTAGCGTTTCAGGATGCGGTCGATGAAGAGTTTCATCAGCACCATCGCGATCGCCTGCGGCACGATGATCATGCCCGCCGCGGTCGGGGTCCAGCCGCAGCCCACCTGCAGGAACAGCATCAGGATGAAGGACAGGCCGGCGGTTCCCAGCCGCATGCACATGCCGCCGCCGACCGCGATGTTGAAGCTGCGCACCTTCAGCAAGGTGAGGTCGACGACCGGATGCCGGGCACGCCGCCCGTAGTGCCAATAAGCGAAGCCGCAGGCGAGTCCGATCAGCGCCGCAATACCTGCGCTCCGGTAGTCGCCGTCGCCGGCGGTTTCCGCGGCGGTCAGCAACATTCCCGAGGCGAGTGCGAACAGCACGAAGCCGATCCAGTCGAACGGCCGGCGTTCGCCGCGGAAATCCGGCATCTCGCGCCGGTTGAGCCACAGCCCGGCCAACCCCACCGGCACGTTGACCAGGAAGATCAGCCGCCACGACGCGTACTGCGACAGCACGCCGCCCAGCAGCGGTCCCAGCACCGGTCCGAGCAGGCCTGGAATGCCGGCGGTGCTCATCGCGGCCACGAAATCCTTCGGGCCGAACGCGCGCACCAGCACGTAGCGCCCGATCGGCATCAGCAGCGCGCCGCCCACGCCTTGCAGCACGCGCGCGGCGACCAGTTGCGTGAGGTTCTGCGATACGCCGCAAGCCAGCGAGCCCAGCGTGAATATCCAGATGGATGCGGCGAACACGCGCCGCGTGCCGAACCGATCGGACAGCCACGCGCTCGCCGGAATGCAGATCGCCAGCGTCAGCACGTAACTGGTCAGCGCGGTCTTCAGCGCGATCGGCGGCACCGCGAGCGCGTGCGCGATGCTGGGCACCGCGGTGTTGACGATGGTCGAATCCAGCGTCTGCATGAAGAACGCGGCCGCGACCAGCCAGATCAGGCCGCGCATGCGCGCCGTGCCTTCGGGAGCACTCGCTTCGGACATCAGGGGACGTTCGCGTGGTCGGCGTCGCGACAAGAATCCGGCATTTTAACTGCTTGTGCGATGGCCGCATGCAAGGCAGTCGCAGCGACGGGGGACCGCGGATGCTTTCGCGCAGACGCGACCACGGTCCACACAGGTGTTCTCTCACACGGCTCAAGGGCCTTGTCGTGCGAAATCGCCGCGTGGTGCCGCGATCGGGACGATCGCACAAATAACGTGCCCGGCCTGCGTCACCGGGGAGGGGTTCGACGCAGGCCAGGCACGAGGGTGAGACCATGAACAGCCCGCAGCACGAGGGTTGCTCCAAAACTGTTCACTGACAAATTGGGAACCGCACCTCACCCGCGATCGATACTGCGCCAGCAACCTTTCCGTCACCTTTCGTTCAGGGTCTGCTTGCGTGAGCAAGCGCACGAAACGGAGGTGCCGGAACGCCGGTTAAACTTGCCCGGTCCACCGGAGCGACCTGCAACCTGGCCAAGGCATCCATGATCCAGCAAACCGCCGCGGCGCGGCAGGCTGCAGCCCTGCGCAGCGCGATCGACGACGCCAATCATCGCTACTACGTGCTCGACGATCCGTCCATCCCGGACGCCGAGTACGACCGCCTGATGCGCGAGCTGGAGGCGCTGGAAGCCGTGCACCCGGAACTGGCGACGCCGGATTCGCCCACGCGCCGCGTCGGCGCGCGGGCGAGCGGCGGTTTCGCGCAGGTCGAGCATGCGCTGCCGATGCTTTCGCTGTCCAATGCCTTCACTGACGAAGAAGCGGCGGCATTCGTGCGCCGGATCGCGCAGACGCTGGGGCGCGAGGAATCAAAACTCGAATTTTCCGCCGAACCCAAGCTCGACGGCCTGGCGATCAGCCTGCGTTATGAAGACGGTGTGTTCGTGCAGGGCGCCACCCGCGGCGATGGTGCGGTGGGCGAAGACGTCACCGCCAATCTTCGCACCGTGAAGGCCATTCCCTTGAAGCTGCGCGGCGACGGTTACCCGGGCGTGCTGGAAGTGCGCGGCGAGGTGTACATGCCCAAGGCCGCGTTCGAGGCGTTCAACGCACGTGCACGCGAGCGCGGCGAGCGCACGCTCGCCAATCCGCGCAATGGCGCGGCCGGCTCGCTGCGTCAGCTCGATCCTGCCATCACCGCTTCGCGTCCACTGGCGTTCTACGCCTACGCGATCGGCGAGGTGCGGGGCGGCAAGTTGCCGCCGAGCCATCTGGCGACGCTGCAGCGGTTGCGCGCGTGGGGCCTGCCGGTCAGCCCGCAGGTCGAACGCGCCGAAGGTCTGGACGGGCTGCTCGACTATTACCGGCGCATGGGCGGGCAGCGCGATTCCTTGCCGTACGAAATCGATGGCGTGGTGTACAAACTCGACCGCTACGACCAGCAGAACGAAATGGGGTTCGTTTCGCGCGCGCCGCGCTGGGCCCTCGCGCACAAATATCCGGCGCAGGAAAAAAGCACGGTCATCGAAGCCATCGAGATCAACATCGGACGCACCGGCGCGGCCACGCCATTCGCCGTGATGCAGCCGGTGCAGGTCGGCGGCGTCACCGTCACCAAGGCCACGCTGCACAACATGGACCAGGTGGCGCGGCTGGATGTACGCGTCGGGGATACCGTGATCGTGCGCCGCGCCGGCGACGTGATCCCGGAAGTCGTGCGGGTCAACCTGGAGCTCAGGCCGCCGGGCACCAGGCCGTGGCGCATGCCGAAACATTGCCCGGTGTGCGGTTCGGCGATCGTCCGCGAGGAGGGCGAGGTCGTGGCGCGCTGCACGGGCGGGCTGGTGTGCGCGTCCCAGCGCAAGGAAGCCATCGTGCATTTCGCGTCGCGTCGCGCGATGGACATCGACGGACTCGGCGAGCGCTACATCGAGGATCTGATCGCGTTCGGCTATCTGCATTCGCCCGCCGACCTGTACAAGCTTGGCGTGGACGATCTGCTTGCGATGAAGCGTCGCGCCGAAGAGCGCGACGGCATCGTTCCGGAAACCGTGAAGGCCGGCAAGATCGCCAGCAAATGGGCGGAAAACCTCATCGAAGCGATCGAGGCGAGCAAGACCACCACGCTGGAGCGGTTCCTGTACGCGCTCGGCATCCCGGAAGTCGGCGAAGCCACGGCCAAGACGCTGGCCCGGCATTTCGGTGCGCTGGAGGCATTGATGCACGCCGGCGAGGCCGAACTCACCGAAGTCAGCGACGTGGGGCCGATCATGGCATCCCACATCGCCGCGTTCTTCGCCGAGCCGCGCAACCGCGCCGTGATTGCCGCGTTGCGCAAGGCCGGGGTGCACTGGAAGGAATCCGCGCCGCAGCGCAGGGCGGAGGGTCCGCTGGCCGGGCAAACCGTGGTCCTGACCGGCGGCCTGTCGTCGCTCACGCGCGACCAGGCGAAAGACCGGCTGGAAGCACTCGGCGCCAAGGTCGCGGGTTCGGTGTCGAAGAAGACCTCGTTCGTGGTCGCGGGCGAGGCCGCCGGCTCCAAGCTCGAGAAAGCCGAAGCGCTGGGTGTCGAGATCTGGGACGAAGCGAAATTGCTGGCGTTGCTGAAAACGCATGATGCCTGATCGCCGGTTCGAAGCGCTGCGCCTGCGCGCGCGCCTCTACGCGTTGTTCCGCGGATTCTTCGTTGAGCGAGGCGTGACCGAGGTCGAGACGCCGATCCTGTCGGCCGCCGGCAACACCGAGCCCAACATCGAAGGCTTTTCCACCACGTTCGCCGGGCCGATCGGCGCGGGCGCACGCGAACGTTTCCTGCGCACGTCGCCGGAATATCCGCTCAAGCGATTGCTCGCCGAAGGCTTCGGCGATTGCTTCGAACTGGGCCGCGTGTTCCGCAATGGCGAGGCGGGATCATCGCACAACCCCGAATTCACGATGCTGGAGTGGTATCGCACCGGGTTCGATCACCGCCGCCTGATGCTGGAGTGCGCGCAACTGGTGCGAACCGCGCTGGCGCTGGTACAACGCGAGGCCCGTGTCGTCACGACGAGTTACCGCGACTGGTTTCGCGACGGCTTGCACATCGATCCGTTCGGCGCCGAGGAGAACGAACTGCGTGCACCCTTGCGCGATTTTTCGATCAATGCCGACGGACTGACGCGCGACGACTGGCTCGACCTGCTGGTGACGCACCGCCTGCAGCCGGCCTTGCCGCAGGATGCGATCACCGTCGTGTACGACTTCCCCGCGTCGCAGTGTTCGCTGGCACGCGTGCGGCATGGTCAGCCGCCGGTCGCGGAACGCTTCGAGCTGTACCTAGGCCAGCGGGAGCTGGCCAACGGCTATCACGAATTGAATGATGCCGCCGAACAACGCGCGCGTTTCCAGTACGAAAACACGCGCCGGCAGGCGCGCGGCCAGCACGAGCTGCCGCTCGACGAGAACCTCCTGGCGGTACTGGACCGCTTGCCCGATTGCGCAGGCGTCGCCCTCGGCGTCGATCGACTGCTGATGCACATGCTCGGCACCGATGACATCCGCGAGGTGCTGGCGTTTCCGTTCGCCGAAGCGTGAACGGAAGGGCGCGGTCTCGCGATCCGCGCACCTCCGTGATTCGGAGCGATCAGGCGGCGTCGCCCACGATGTCGGGCCGCGCAGCCTGTTCGCTGCTCAGATAGCGGTAGATGAGTCCGCCGATGATGCCGCCGATGATCGGCATCACCCAGAAGAACCACAACTGGTCGATGGCCCAGCCGTGCTGGAACAGCGCGACGCCCGTCGAACGCGCGGGATTCACCGAAGTGTTGGTGACCGGAATGCTGATCAGGTGGATCAGGGTAAGGCACAGACCGATCGCGATGCCGGCGAATCCGACCGGCGCGCTCTTGTGCGTGGCGCCCATGATGACGAAGATGAAGAAACCGGTCATCACCAGTTCGGAAAGCGCGGCGGCGCCCATCGAGTAACCTTGCGGCGAATGCGCGCCGAAGCCGTTGGAGGCGAAGCCGCTGGCGGTCGCATCGAAACCGGGCTTGCCGGACGCGATCAGGTAGAGCACGCCGCCGGCGACGATGCCGCCGATCACCTGCGCGACGATGTACGGGATCACTTCCTTTACCGGAAAGCGGCCGCCGGCCGCAAGTCCGCAGGTGACCGCAGGGTTGATGTGGCAGCCCGAGATGTGGCCGATCGCGTAGCACATCGTCAACAACGTCAGCCCGAACGCCAGTGCCACGCCTGCGTAACCCACGCCGAACTGCGGAACGGCCGCGGCCAGCACCGCGGTGCCGCAACCACCCAATACCAGCCAGAACGTGCCGAAGAACTCGGCCACGCAACGCTTGCCAAGATTCATGATGGATGTCTCCCTGCCGGGTTGGACCGGCGGAGCGGACGTGGTCGCGCTCCGCGCCTGTCGCGCCGCGCCCCTGCGCAACCGCGGCAGCATACGCGAAGCCGCCGGCGCGCAAGGTTGCGCCGCAGCATGCGTCGATCGGTCCTTCCTCAGCGACCGTGTGCCAGCGCGATCGCGTTCGCCACGTCGTCGCGCGAATAGTCGTACCCGCCCGCGAGTGCAATCTCGGGCAGCAGCGGCTCGGAGACGGGCGCGGGTGGCGCGAACTTGCTGCCCGGCACGAACATCGGCGCGCGCACTGCGAGGGGTTTGGCCTGGGGCAAGCCGCCGTACGACTGCTGGTACAACAGTACCGCTTCCAGCAGCACGAGGGCGTGTCCGGGGTGGCCGGCCTTGGCAAACCAGTCGTCATACGGCACGCGTTCGCGGCCTTCATTCAGACGCGTCGAGACGTCGATGTACGGCATCGCCTCGGCGTTGGCCGCCTTCGATTCCGCGGCGACGAGGTCTCTGGAGGCATGGGGGTCGACCTGATAGGTTCCCATCAGGATCGGCCGGGCACCCGCGCCGCGGACGATGCCCGCCAAGGCATGCAACGCGTGTCGCGAATCCTTGCAGACCTGCGGTCCGAATCCGCACGCGAAGTCGTTGCCGCGTTCCTGCAATACCACGTAGTCGTAGTGGTGGACTTGCAACGCCTTGGGCACCGCGCCCGATTCCAGCCACTGCGTCAGCGTGGCGCCACCTTTCACCAGCATGTCCGCATGAACGGCGTGGCCGTTGTCCCCGGCCAGCGCGGTGAACACCGCCGGCAGGTTGCCGACGTAGGTGAGGCTGTTGCCGACGAACAGGACCTGCAGCGGCTGGTCGCCCGCGGCGCGCGCCATGGTGCAGAAGCACGCCAGCAGTGCCGCGAGGATGAGTGCGCAGCGGGCATTCCGCATGGTCAGAACTCCAGGTTCTGCGCCGCGCACAGGTAATCGACCAGCGGCGCCAGCCGCTTGAAGTGCTCGACGACGAACGGGAACAGTTGCGGCGAACACGCCAGTGCGTCGTCGAAGCCGACGCCCGCGGCGTAGCTTTTGCGCTTCAGGTCGTCCAGCAGCGGATGATCGGCAGGGAAGCCTTGCGGGGCGCGGCTCAGCGACTCGCCCCAGAATGCATAGTGTTCGCGGAACGTGCGGCTGTGCACGGCGCGTTTCCACGACGCCGGATTGTCGGCGATGAAGTTGCGGACGTTGCGCAGCGTGTGGTTTTCCGGATGCCACAGGCCTGCGCCCACGAAGCAGTCGCCCGGCGCGATGTGCAGGTAGAACGACGGCGCGGCGATTTCGCGCCGGCGTTCGTGGAAGATGCGGGCGCCGGCCCAGGCCTTGTAGGGCGCCTTGTCGCCGGAGAACCGCGTGTCGCGCTGGATGCGGAACAGCGAGCCGCCGACCTTGCGCGGATCGGCGCGGTAGTGCTTGCTGAGCTTCGCGACCGGTGCCTGCAGGTCGGCGATCAGTTGCAGGTACGGCCCGCGCACCTGTGCTTCATAGTCTTGCCGGTGCGCCTTGAACCAGCTGCGGTTGTTGTGGCGCTGCAGCGCGCGCAGGAACCTGAAAGTGGCGGGCGAGAAGTACGCGTGCGGCATGTCAGTTCCCGAATTCGGCGGCGACGGTTTCGCCCCAGGCTTGCAGGTGGTCCAGCACCGTGTGTTGCGGACCGGGCGGAAGGTCGCCGCGCAGCCGCGCGATGGTTGCGAAATATTGCTCCAGGGTCAACGAGGCCAGGCCCGATTCGCGGCTCAGCTTGTCGCGCACGAATGCACGCCAATGGCCGCGTTCGGCGATGTCCAGCAAGTCCGGCCAGTTGCGTGCGCGGTAGCGGAACAGCAGTTCGGCATAGCGCGGATCGCCGAACCGGAAATCGGTGGTGCCGAGGAGCGCGGGCGGCGTGGCGCGCACCTCGCCGAAGCGTTTGCGGTCCGCATCGGAAGCAAAACCCGAATACAGCATGAGTTCCGGGTCTTCGCCGTCCGCGCGGCGCGGCTCGCGCGAAGCGAATGCACGGCGCACGCGTTCCGCCAGGCCTTCGGAAGCGCGGATGCGCTTCAGGTGCTCCAGGCAGCGGTCCGGATCGAGCGCGATGCGCCGCGTGTCCGTGTCGCGCAGCGTTCCGATCGGCGCGATGAAGGGCGAGCGGTTGGCGTGGACCTCCTTGAGCGGTGGACGCTCGATGTCCTCGGGCAGATCGGCGCGCCGGGTGAACATGCGCTCCACCAGGTCCTCGGGGTCCAGCGCGGTCCATGCGTCCGGATCGACATCGAGGTCGGCGACGATGAAGGTGCCTTCGCGCGTCGGATGTTCCGCAATCGGCACCACCATCGCAAGGCAGCCGCGCTGCGCGGCGTACTTGTGGGATACATGCAGCAGCGGACGCCGTTCGGCAAGCGCACCGGCAAGCTGCGGTATCACGGCGCGCTTGTGCCGCAGCGCGAAGCACCAGTCGTACAGCCTCGGCTGGCGTTCGCGCAGCAACCGCGCGAGCGCGACCGTGGCGATCACGTCGGAGGTGGCGTCGTGCGCGCGCGCCTGTTCCAGGCCGTTCGCCTGCGCCAGGTGTTCCAGCTTGAACGACGGCGAACCGTCTTCGCGCAGCGGCCATTCGATGCCGTCCGGGCGCAGCGCGTAGCAGGCGCGCGCGAGATCCATGATGTCCCAGCGCGCGTTGCCGTTCTTCCAGCAGTGTTCGTACGGGTCGAAGAAGTTGCGGTAGAACAGGTTGCGGTTGACTTCGTCGTCGAAGCGGATCGAGTTGTAGCCGGCCGAGCAGGTGCCCGGTTCGGCGAGGATCTCGTGCACGCGGCCCGCGAACTCGGCTTCCGCGACGCCTTCGCGCGCCGCCTCCTGCGGCGTGATGCCGGTGATCAGGCAGGCTTCCGGATGGGGCAGCACGTCGGGCGCGGGCGTGCAGTACAACGTGACGGGCTCACCGACGGGCTGCAGCGCCATGTCGGTGCGCAACGCGGCGAACTGCGCCGGGCGGTCGCGCACCGGATCGGTGCCGGTGGTTTCGTAGTCGTACCACAGCATGGTCGGCGTGGGCATCGCGCGAGCGTAGGGCGTGCGCGCGGGCGTGGCAATCCGTGCCGGCCCGTGTTGTTGCTAGACTGGCAGGACCGGAGGATGCAATGGCCGCATGTGCTGACGACAACCTGATCTGGATCGATCTCGAGATGACGGGCCTGTGCCCCGATACCGATTCGATCATCGAAATCGCCACCGTGGTCACCAACCGCAACCTCGAAATTCTGGCCGAAGGTCCGCAATTCGCGATCCGCCATGAGGAAGCGCGCCTGCTGGCGATGGACGACTGGAACCGCCACCAGCACGGCAAGTCCGGCTTGTGGCAGCGCGTGCTTGAATCGGGCGTCGAGCATGCGCACGCCGAAGCCGAGACGCTCGCGTTCCTGCAGCAATGGGTGCCGCCCTGCAAGTCACCGATGTGCGGCAATTCCATCTGCCAGGATCGCCGTTTCCTTTACCGGCAGATGCCGCAGCTGGAACGCTTCTTCCATTACCGCAACCTCGACGTGTCCACGCTGAAGGAACTGGCCCGACGCTGGGCGCCCATGGTGTACAAGGGCTTCAGCAAGGACTCCGCGCACACCGCGCTGTCGGACATCAGGGATTCGATCGAGGAGCTGCGCTACTACCGCGCGCACATGGGCGAGCTGGGCGGCAACTAGGAGTCAGGCAACGCTCGCCGCAGCGGCGTCCAGCAGCACGTCCACGCCGGGTTCCGGCGCGATCGACGCCGCAGGGATCGCGTCGCCGCGCTTCCATGCCGCGACGGCGGCGCGCTTGCCTGCACCTTCGACCAGGAACAGCACGTGCCGCGCGCGCGACAGCCGCTGCGCGCTCAGGGACACGCGTTCCGGTGGCGGCTTGGGCGCATCGGACACGGCCAGTGCATCGGGGGAATCGGCGTACGCGCCCCAGTCGTGGCCGGGAAACAGGCTGGCGGTGTGGCCGTCCTCGCCCAGGCCCAGCAACACCAGGTCGAAGACGTCGACGCCCCGCAGTTCGCGCGCGTAGAGAACCGCGGCGTCGCGCGCGCCGGCTTCCGCGGGAATCGCGTGCACGTTGCCGGCGGGAATCGCGACGTGGTCGAGCCATTCATCGCGCGCCATCCGGCTGTTGCGTTCGGGATCATCCGGTGGCGCGCAGCGTTCATCGCCGAACCAGGCGTGCCAGCGCGTCCAGTCGGTGTCGGCGTTGCGCAGGGCGCGATACAGCTTGCGCGGCGTGTTGCCGCCCGCCAGCACGATGTCGAATGCGCCGTGCTGTGCGATCGCATCGCGCGAGGCCGCCATCACCCGTGCGAGCGCGTTGGCGAGCAGCGAAGTGTCGTCGGGAAATTCGTGCCAGCGCACGGTCTGCGCGGGCAGGGCGGCCGGGACGCGGATCATTCCTTCTTCATCGCGTGGCCGCCGAATTCGTTGCGCATCGCCGACAGCAGCTTGTCCGTGAACGAATCGCTGTCGCGCGAACGCAGGCGTTCGATCAGCGAGGCAGTGATGATCGGCGCGGGCACGTCGAGATCGATCGCCTCCGCGACGGTCCAGCGGCCCTCGCCCGAATCGACCACGTAGGGCGCGATGCCTTGCATGTCGGGGTTGCGCTTCAGCGCGTCGGCGGTCAGGTCCAGCAACCACGAGCGCACCACCGAACCGTAGCGCCAGATCTCGGCGATCTGCCCGAGATCGAGCTTGAATTCGTCCTTGTGCCGGAAGATCGCGAACCCTTCCGCGTACGCCTGCATCATTCCGTATTCGATGCCGTTGTGGACCATCTTGACGAAGTGCCCCGAACCGACCGGGCCGACGCGGCCCCAGCCTTGGTGCTTCGCCGGCGCCAGCGCCTCGAAGATCGGCTTCAGGCGAGCGACGACCTGTTCGTCGCCGCCGACCATCATGCTGTAGCCCTCCTTGAGGCCCCATACGCCGCCGCTGGTGCCGCAGTCGACGTAGTCGATGCCCTTGGGCGCGAGTTCCGCGGCGTGGCGCTGGTCGTCCTTGTAATTGGAATTGCCGCCGTCGATCACGACGTCGCCCCTGGCGAGCTTTTCGTTCAGGGCCGCGACGGTCTGGTCGACGATTTTCCCGGCCGGCACCATCACCCATACCGCGCGCGGCGGTTGCAGCGCCTCGACCAGCTTGTCGAGCGAGTCGACGGCCTTGCCGCCGGCATCGGTGAGCGCCTTGCGCGCGTCGCCATTGGGATCGAATCCGACCACGTCGTGGCCGGCCTTCATCAGGCGCTGCGCCATGAAGTTGCCCATCTTGCCGAGGCCGATCATTCCGAGTTGCATGCGGGTCTCCTTGGGAAGCGCGACGGAATGCATCGCAGTCCGCGATGGTAGCGCGTGCCATTGCGTGCGGCGATGTTTGCTATTCGACCGGCTTCAGGCGGCGCTTGTTGACGTGGAACGGCGCGTCGCCGTCGAGGGCCTTGCCCTGGAAATAGCCGCGCTGCCACTTCCTGGCGACCGTCGCGGGATCACCATCGTGCAGCAGCTTGTTGAACTCCGCGCGCGACTTGCCCCATTCGGTGTAGTCGGCCTTCAGTTTGGGATCTTCGTCGATGCTGGCGCGGCGCGGCGCCACGTCGTCCATCAGCGTGTGCGGACAGAAGGTGATGAAGCAGAAGGGATCGCCCTTTTCGAAGCGCACCGTGCAGGGCCGGGTGAAGCGCCAGTTCATGGTGAAGGGGAAGGGCAGCCAGTCGGTTTCGACCATGCCGTCGAGCGCGTGGATGCCGTCCTTCGCGTAGTTGGGTGCGCCACGCACCCACAGGCCCCAGCCCGGCGAGGTGCGGAACAGCCAGCCGGTGTGGAAGGTCAGCACGCCGTGGCCGAAATGCGAGGTGATGAGTGCGCGCAATGCATTCGGATCGACGCCCGGCGCGCGCGCGGTGATCGCGTCGATGCCCTGGCCGCCGTTCCAGGTCACCTCGAAATCCAGCGGCGAAGTGATTTCCCAACCGCTGGTGTTGGCCATCGACAGCGGCAGGCAGCGGTAGGCGTAGTGATCGTTGGTCTGGTCCATCCACGTCCGGTCGCGGCGGCCCGGGACGATCGGCGCTGCGCGCGGATCGACCTGGTAGCACGTGAGTTGCGGCGCGGAGGTGGCCGGCGGCGCTTCCGGTTTGGCCATGTCCGTGGCGTGCATGGGGCACGCGCCTGCCTTGGTCGCAATCTCGGACATCGGGTTCCTCCCGTGCGGGCGATCAAACGCCGCATCGTGTGCCTGCGCCTGCACGGCGTCAAGTTGCACCGCCGCAAGTTTTCACGAACGATTGAAGCGAATCCGCGCATACTGTCGAATGTTGTGCGGTCGCGCACGCCAGGGAAAACCTCCGGCCATGCTTGCCGATGCCCCCATTCCTCGCGCTCCTGTCAACCTGCTGGGCCGCGATGGTTACAGCGTGATGCTGGACGCCTCGGGCGCGGGATACAGCCGCTGGAACGGCCTGGCGGTATCGCGTTGGCGTGCGGCCGATCGCTCACCCGCCGGCGGTTACGTGTACCTGCGTGACAAGGCGGACGGAAACCTGTGGTCGGCGTCGCCGGCGCCCTGCGGCGGTGCGGTCCGCCGCTGGTGTGACGAAGCGATGGTGCGTTTCGCGCGCCGCGACGGCACGCTGGTCACCACGCTGGAGGTCGCGGTCGATCCCGGGCATCCGGTCGAGGTGCGCGGCCTCGGATTGCGCAACGACGGCCCCGTCGCGCGCGAGGTCGAGCTGACGTCGTATCTCGAGCTGGTGCTGGGTTCGCAGCAGGCCGACAACGCGCACCCGGCGTATTCGAAGATGTTCGTGCAGACGGCCGTCGAGCAGGTCGTCATGGAGCAGGGCGTGCTGCTGGCGTGGCGGCGCAAGAAGGATCCGTCCGAGCCGGATGTCTGGGCCGCACACGCACTGGTCGTCGATGGCGATGAATGCGGCGCGCGTGAATGGGAGACCGACCGCATGCGCTTCATCGGCCGCGATGGTTCGTTGGCCGTGCCCGCGGCATTGCGCGATGCACGGGCCCTGTCCGGCACCGTCGGAACGGTGCTCGATCCGGTCTTCAGCCTGCGCACGTCCGTGGCGGTCGCGCCGGGGCAGACGCGCCGCGCGGCGTTCGTCACCGCGGTCGCCGCTTCGCGCGACGAGGTGCTTGCGTCGATTCGTGGCTGCTTGACGCCGCAAGCCTGTGCCGGGATTTTCGCGCGTGCACGCGCCGCGGCACCGCGCACGTTGCAAAGCACCGGCATCGATGCCGAAGCCGCGCGCGCGTTCCAGGCCCTGGCGGGCGCGCTGCTGGGCATCGATGATTCGTGGCGCGCGGACGCGGCAGCCATTGCGCAAGCCGAAGGTGGCGCGCCGGTGTTGTGGGCCAAGGGCATCTCCGGCGACCTGCCAATCGTGCTGTTGTGCCTCGACGATGTTGCTCAGGCGGCCATCGCGAAAGAGTTGCTGGACGCGCAGCGCTGGTGGCGTGCGCACCAGTTGCCCACCGACATCGTGGTCGTGAATGCTGTGCCGGGTGCCGGCGGCGATGCCGCCGATGCCGCATTGAAGGAGATCGCGAGCGCGGCCGGGCAGGGCGAAAAGTCGCAAGGCTCGCTGTTCTTGTTGCGCGGCGGCGAACTCGACGAGCGCTTGCGCAATGGTTTGCGCGCAGCCGCGTGCATCGTGCTGGATGCGAGAGATGGCGGTCTTGCGACGCAGGTCGCGCGGCGTGCATCGGATGACACCTCGGTCATGGCAATGCCGAGGGCGAAAACCCCGCATGTGCGCGGCGGCCAGCCTGCGTCGATGCCGTCATCGAAGGAACTGCCATTCTGGAATGGTCTCGGAGGCTTCACCCGGGACGGACGCGAATACGTCACCGTCCTGCGCGACGGCGCGAGCACGCCTGCGCCTTGGTCGCATCTCGTCGCCAATCCCGGTTTCGGATTCCTGGCGACGGCGACGGGCGGAGGTTATGCGTGGGCGGTCAACAGCCAGCAGAACCAGATCACCGCATGGTCGAATGACGCAACGTGCGACCCGCCGGGCGAGGTCTTCCTGTTGCGGGACGCGGACGATGGCACGGAATGGAGCGCCACCGCCTCGCCGATCCGCGTGGGCGGTGCGGCGTACGTCGCGCGCTTCGGTCCGGGCTACGCGCGCTTCGACGCCAGCGTGCACGGCATCCAGTCCGAATTGATGCAGTGCGTGGCCGCGGCCGATCCGGTGAAGCTGTCGCGCCTGCGTCTGCACAACCGCAGTGGACGTGCGCGCCGGATCGACGTCGCGCAAATGGTCGCGTGGATGCTCGGGCCGATCGGCGGCGATCCGCGTGCGAACACCCAGGTCGAAGTCGACCCTGCGCGCGGCGCGGTGTTCGCGCGCAATGCCTGGCGCGAGGAATTCACGCAAGCGGTGGCATTCATCGCCTGTGCCGCGAAGGGTGCCAAGCCGGGCGGCGAGGCCGGCCCGCGCAGCGCCGTCGTTGCGAGCATCGAACT
>DASZTT010000246.1:0-18763 GCA_035547895.1 Rhodanobacteraceae bacterium | reverse complement strand
CGAAACGGGCATGCGGTCGGTTCGGTAGCGCGGGATCGCCGCAGTGTAGCCATAAAAAAGGGCGCCGCTCGCGCGGCGCCCTCCGAGTGCGCTTACCTGCGACGGGGCGACTAGAACTTCAGCGTCGCCCGAGCCCAGTAGTAGCTGCCCATCATGTCGTAGGTGGCGGAATCCGTGTTGCCCTGTCCGTTCTGGTAGATCAGCGGCGGCCGGCGGTCGAAGAGGTTGTCCACGCCGACGTCGAAACGCGTGTGAATGGCGGGTACCGCGTAACCGACCTGGATGTCGCTGTAAACCACCGAGGCTACGGGCAAACTCGCGCCGGTGGCGTAGTCCGCATTGAGCGCGGTCACCGAGCTGATGTAACGCGTACGCCACTGGGCATCCCAGTTGCCCCGCTCCCATCCGACCGTGGCGGTTGCGCGCCAGCGCGAAACGTTGCCGAACTGCGCGTTCCAGGTACCCGCGAGTTTGTCGACCGTGGAGCCGGGTTGGCCCGGAGTCGTATTGTTGTTGAAAGTCGAGATGTAACTGGTCGCCAAGCCGAGTTTGAAATCGCCGGGATTGAAACCGCCGAAATCGAAGTGCGGAAGCTTGTAGTTGGCGGTGAAGTCGATGCCGCTGGTGCTCAACGTACCCAGATTGACCACCGGCGCATCGATGTAGAAGACCTGGCCGGGCTGCTGGGTCGTGTTGTCGTAGCGATGGATGTACGGGCAGAACGGACTGGCTTCGTTGTTGAAGCACGCGTCGACCACGGTGATGCCCGAAATCGGCACCAGCGTGTCATACAGGTAGATATGCCAGAAGTCGACGCTGGTGTTCAGGCCCTGGGCCCAGCTCGGGTTGTAGACGAAGCCGAAATCCACCGACTTGCCGTGCTCGGGCTTGAGGTTGATCCCGAGGGTGTTGGCGCCGGAGTAATAGGTATTCACCTGCGCCGGACTGTTGCCTGCCCAGTCCGGTGGCACGTACTGACACGCGGTGGGATGTTGCGCGAGTTCTGCAGCCGAAAGATGAGCGCAGGGATCGTTCAGCGTCGGCTGGACGATCGAACGTCCGTCGTAAAGCTGGTCGAGGTTCGGTGCCCGGAACACCTGCGAGATCGTGCCGCGCACCAGCAAATCCTGGATCGGACGCCATTCGATCGCGATCTTGCCGTTGGTGGTCGAACCGGCGCTGTCGTAGTCCGAATAGCGGACGCCCAGGTCGAGGTTCAACGAGTACGCGCCCGGCACATCCTTCAGCAGCGGAATCAACGTTTCGGCAAACGCTTCCTTGACGTTGTCCTTGCCACTTCCGGGCGAGCCGCAGGCTTCGCCGGAAATCTGGCAAAGACCCGTGGTCGGGTCGAGCAGGGCGAGCGGATTGATCGTGTAGTTCATGGACTGGCTGCGATACAACGCACCCACCGCGAGTTGCACATCCCCGGCCGCGAGCGAGAAAAGGTTGCCATTGGCGCCGGCCGAAATCTGTCGCAGGTTCTCGTTCTTCCGGTAGACAGCATCGAGTGCGCCCGCACTCAACGCGGCCCCGTTGTCGGCCTGGTCGAAAATATTGGCACCGGCATCGATGGCCGCCTGCAGCGCGGGAATGTACAGCTCGTTCTCATCCGTCTGCGTGCGCGCGGTATGGCCATAGTCGAAGGTGACGTTCCAGTTCCAGCTGCTCTGGCCGACGGCGCCGCGCAAACCGGCGATGAACTGGCCGGTACTGGTGACATAGGGATGGATGCGCGTACCCACGCCGGTTAGGCGAGTCTGGTACACGTAGCCGCTGTTCGGATCCCCCGGGATCGGATTCGGGCTGAAGGTGACACCGAACGGGTTGAATGGGGCAGTGGATGGAATGACGAGGCCATCGCCGGTACCTACCGGAATGGACGCATCCTGGCCGGCCGACGAGGTGTGGTTGTAGAAGGCGTCGACAAAGGCCGTGATGTTGTCGGTCAGGTTGTAGCTGCCGAGCACGAACCCGTCGGTGCGCTGCTGGGCAACCTGGATATAGTCGTACGCCGCGTAGTTGAACGTGTCGCTCGAGGTACGGCAACGGTAGTCGCCCAGGCTGGTGCCGCTGCCGCTGTTCCGCGTCACCACGATGTGGCCTGACGAGTCGGGCGTGCACCCGTACTGTGCCGCGAATGACCCCGGCAGCTGCATGCGGCCGTTGGGGATCGAGCTGGAGCCCGCCACGCTGACCAGCCCATCCGTCAGATACAACTGATGCGCCGAGAAGTCGCGGCGCGCGTCGGATACCGCATCGTACTTGTTGTAGTTGATGCCGCCGACGATGTTGTAGCGATCGCCGGAGTGGCCCATCGTGATGCTGAGGCCATGCCGCTGGCCGTCGCCGTGGCCGGAAATGCCGTCGTTCACGCTGATTTCGGCGCCGTCGAAATCGTGGCGAAGCAGGATGTTGACGACGCCACCGACCGCATCGGAGCCGTAAGTCGTCGATGCGCCCTCGGCCAGCACGTCGATCCGCTGCACCATGTTCTGCGGGACCAGGTTCAGGTCTGCATTGAGCATGCGCTGGCCGTCGATCAGCACCAGCGTACGGCCGGTGCCGAGGCCACGCAGCGACACGCGCGAGGCACCATCGCCGCCTTCGGTCAGCGGGGAAGCGACGCCGCCACCGTTGGAGTTGTTCTGCGGATTGGTCGCCTGGCCCGCGATGCTGGGCAATTGCTGCAGCACATCACCCAATGTCGGCTTGCCGGAATTGGTGATGTTCTGGCGATCGATGATCGTGACGGGGCTGGCGGTCTCGGTATCCACGCGCCGGATCAGCGAACCGGTGACCACCACGGTTTGCAGCGTTTTCGGTTGGCCGTTTGACGGAGCCTGGCCATTCGCGGGCTGGTTCGGGTTCGGCGGCGCTTGTTGTGCCTGCGCCAGTCCGGCGACTGCAACAAGGCCGGCCGTCAGGCCTACGCGCACTGCCAGCGACAAGCGTTTCTCTTTGTGGTTCATGGGTTCTTCCCGGTGGATACCAAACAACGCCAACGCACACGCTGAGCCGTTCCGGACGCACCGATGCAAGGCGTTCGCGTGTCGCGCACCATCCCCCTGCGATCCCGCCAACCGCTAACTTCGATTTAACGATAGCGGTTCGGAAAAATTCCTGCAACGCAAGTGTCATTGGCCACGCAGCAGGCGCCGCAATGCCGGGACGGCCGGACGGCGTCGAGCCGTTCCCCGCACGGTTGCCATCGCCCGCCGGCGCCCCCACCTAGGCGACATTACCCGCCGCCAAGAGGCTGCCATGGAGTCTTTCCACGCCACCACCATCCTGTCCGTGCGCAAGAACGGCCATGTCGTCCTGGGCGGAGACGGCCAGGTCACGCTTGGCACCACCGTGGTCAAGGCCAACGCGCGCAAGATCCGCCGGCTCGGCAAAAACGCCGACGTGTTGGCGGGTTTTGCCGGCGCGACCGCCGACGCGTTCACGCTGTTCGAGCTGTTCGAGGACAAGCTGGCCAAGCACAACGGCCAGTTGACACGCGCGGCGGTGGAGATGGCCAAGGAATGGCGCACCGACCGGCGACTGGGCCGGCTCGAAGCCATGCTGGCGGTGGCCGACAGGGATGCATCCCTCTTGATCTCCGGCAACGGCGACGTGCTGGAACCCGAACACGGCCTCATCGCGATCGGTTCCGGCGGCCCTTACGCGCAGGCCGCGGCCAAGGCACTGCTGGACAACCCCGACCTGGATGCGCGCGCCATCGTTGAAAAGGCGCTGGGCATCGCCGGGGACATCTGCATCTACACCAACCACAACGTGACGATCGAAGAACTCTGAGAAGAAAAGATGAGCGAACTCACCCCACGCGAAATCGTCAATGAACTCGACCGCTTCATCATTGGTCAACACAATGCCAAGCGCGCGGTGGCGATCGCCCTGCGCGACCGCTGGCGCCGGATGCAGCTCGAACCTTCATTCCGCAACGAAGTGACGCCCAAGAACATCCTGATGATCGGCCCGACGGGCGTCGGCAAGACCGAGATCGCGCGCCGCCTCGCCACGCTGGCGAAAGCGCCGTTCGTGAAGGTGGAAGCGACCAAGTTCACCGAGGTCGGCTACGTCGGCAAGGACGTGGACTCCATCGTGCGCGACCTCGCCGACGTCGCCTACAAATTGACGCGCGACCTGGCCAAGGAACGCGTGAAATCGCAGGCCGAGGAGCACGCCGACGAACGCATCCTCGACGCACTGTTGCCCCGCCGCGAACGGAGCGGCGGCTGGGACCAGCAGGGCGACCAGCAACAGGTCGAATCCGATTCGTCCACCCGCGGCAAGCTGCGCAAGCAATTGCACGAAGGCGCGCTGGACGAACGCGAAATCGAGCTCGAGTTTGCGATGAACGTGGGCGTGCAGATCATGGCGCCGCCCGGCATGGAAGAAATGTCGCAGCAATTGAGTTCGATGTTCCAGAGCATGGGCGGCGGCAAGACCCAGAAACGCAAGCTCAAGATCAAGGCCGCGCGCCCGATGCTGATCGACGAGGAAGCGGGCAAGCTGCTCAACGATGACGAGCTGCGCGCGCAGGCGATCGAGAATTGCGAGCAGAACGGCATCGTGTTCATCGACGAGATCGACAAGGTGGCCCAGCGCAGCGACTGGGGTGGCGCGGGCGTGTCGCGGGAAGGCGTGCAGCGCGACCTGCTGCCGCTGGTCGAGGGCTCGACCGTGTCCACGAAATACGGCCCGGTCAAGACCGACCACGTGCTGTTCATCGCCTCCGGCGCGTTCTCGATGGCCAAGCCGTCCGACCTGATTCCGGAACTGCAGGGCCGCCTGCCGATCCGGGTCGAACTGTCGGCACTGTCGGTCAAGGATTTCGAGCGCATCCTTTCCGAGCCGCACAACGCACTGACCAAGCAGTACGCGGCCATGTTGAACACCGAAGGCGTGAAGCTGGAATTCACCGAGGATGGCATCGCCAAGCTGGCCGAGGTCGCTTTCAAGGTGAACGAAAGCACCGAAAACATCGGCGCGCGTCGCCTGCAGACCGTCATGGAGCGGCTGCTGGAGTCGATCTCGTTCGAGGCGGCGGATAAAAGTGGTGAAAAGTACCTGATCGACGCCGAATATGTGGATAAAAACCTCAAAGATCTGGCTTCGAACGAAGACCTGTCCCGTTACATACTGTGAGGGCCGGCCGGCGGGCAGCCCCTGCCCGCCGCCGCTAGAATGACGCCATGGGCAAGGTTCTGAAATTTCAATCCGAGAGTCCGCGCCCGAAGCTGCGCGGTGCCATGCAACGCGGTGAACTGGTGCGGGTGTGGCGGGGCAACATCGAGGACGGCAGCTTTTGCGGCTATCTGGCCGGCATCGGCAAGGAGTGGCTGCTGATGTGGGTGGTCGGCGACCAGATCAGCTTCGATGGTCTTTATGCAATGCGGCTGGCCGACATCACTGAAGTCGAAGCCCCGGACGGCCATGCGGCCTTCATCGAGAAGGCCCTGGCGGTGCGCAACATCCACCCACGCCTGCCGCGCAACTTCCCGCTGGACGATATCACCCAGGTGGTGCGCGCCGCGGCCGAGTACGCGGCGGTGATGTGCGTGCACGTGGATACCGAGGACGAGCACGAGGTGTGTTACATCGGCCGGCCGCTCGGCATCGAGGACGACGGCTTCACCCTGCAGGAGATCACGCCCGACGCGGAATGGCTGCGCGAGCCGTCGTTCTTCGGCTGGGACGAAATCTCCACGGTGAGCTTCGACGAGCCGTATGCGCAAGTGCTGCTGGACGTGGCAGGCCAGCCGCCACGCATCGATTTCACCGGCTCGGGATTCGGCAGCGCGCAGTGAGACCGCTTTGCTCGGCATCCCCGGATCGCAAAGCGATATCAGGCAGCGACTTTCGCTAGCGCCCAGCGCCAAAAAACCTGGGGTCCGGTTGCGCCGGAATAACCAAAACCAGGATGGACGCAAACCCGCGGCCATCGTTCACGCGCGTACGCGCATCACGCAACGGGTGCTGTTGTCGCCCAGCCACGATGCCACGTTCAAGAATGACCGCGCAGGGCGCTCCAAGACGTCGTGAAAACCCTGTCCGGAAAATCCAACAAGGTGGCGGAACGCCGGTAGCAAGCACCGCTGGCAACCAGCGCAACCGCACATTCCTGATCGTCGTCAGACAGATCGTCGTCCTGCGTCGCTAAGATTGCCGGCATGGCCGCGCCCCGACCCTCCGACATCACCTTGCACAAGAAATCACGCACGCTGGAAGTCGCGTTCGACTCCGGCGAACACTTTGTACTGCCTGCGGAATACCTGCGCGTGTATTCGCCCTCCGCCGAAGTACAGGGCCATGGCCCAGGGCAGCAGGTGCTGGTCGGGGGCAAGCGCGAGGTCGGGATCATGGAACTGCAGCCGGTCGGCAACTACGCCGTGTCGCTGCGCTTCACCGATGGCCATGCGACGGGCATCTATTCCTGGGAGACGCTGTACGACCTCGGCATCAACCAGGAAAAAAACTGGCAGTCGTATCTCGATGCGCTGGAAAGGAACGGCCTGTCGCGCGATCCCGCGTCGCTGTACGGCCACCCCGTACCGATGCGCGGGCCGAAACCGAGGTAAATGGGCGTGGGCGGCTGTTTGCGAACCCTGCGTCATCGGGCTTCGCCCCGGTGCAGTGCGGAGTCGTCCGGCCTAGTTTGAAGATTTCGCCAGGACCCTCGCGCGCCTTTCCAGGCTTTCCTTCGGCCAGTATCGCTTGCGGTCGTAATACTCGCGCATCGCGGGTACGCCTCGGGGCAGGATCACCCACGGCTGCTTCGACATCGTGAAGATGTGGATGTCAGGCGGGAAGCGATCGGGATTGTCCAGCGTGCCGACGCGAACGAACGCGAACAGTGGTCCCCCGCCGGAATAATGGCTCCACAGCGCGATGTGGCAGCGCGGGCAGCGCGCGATGCCCTGGCCCTTGCCGCTCGCCGACGGCGTCATCACCTTTTCGGGCGCGCCGCGCAGCAACGCCACGCATTCGGTTTCGATCAGCGCATTCAGCACGAACGCGCTGCCGGTCTCGCGCTGGCACCAGCGGCAGTGGCAGCAGTGCACGAACAGCGGCGTGCGAGTGAGCCGATAACGGATGGATCGGCAGTCACAGCCGCCTTCGATAGTTTCCGTGGTGACCATGGGCATCTCGCGCGGAAGAGGGAGGCATGCAAGGCCTCGGATTCCGGTTCTCGCCGGAATGACGACAAGAACCGATCGACGGCGCGGCCGCTCCCGGACCGCAGACTACTCCGCCGCAAACAGCGCGTTCAGGTCATCCTCGTCGAACTTCAACTTGTCGCGGGTGCCGCCGCCTTCCAGGACGGCTTGCGCCAGTTCGGCCTTGCGCGCCTTCAAATCCTCGATGCGTTCTTCGACCGTGTCGGCACAGATCAATCGGTACACGAACACCGGCTTGTCCTGGCCGATGCGGTGCGCGCGGTCGGCGGCCTGTGTTTCGGCCGCGGGATTCCACCACGGGTCGTAGTGGATCACGGTGTCGGCGGCCGTGAGGTTCAAGCCCACGCCGCCGGCCTTCAGCGACAGCAGGAACAACGGCACTTCGCCGTCCTGGAACTTGCGCACGGGCTCGGCGCGGTCACGCGTGTCACCGGTGAGGGTCACGTAATGCAGGTGCCGTCGATTCAATTCGCGCGCGATCAACGCCAGCATTTCCGTGAACTGGCTGAACAGCAGCACGCGCCGGCCTTCGCTCAGAAGGTCAGGCAGCATGTCCATCAGCAATTCCAGCTTGGCCGACTCGCGTACGCCGCGCGCGGATTCAAGTTTCACGAGACGCGGATCGCAACAGGTCTGGCGCAGCTTCAGCAGCGCGTCCAGCACGATGATGCCGCTGTGCTCGAGGCCGCGCTGGCGCACCACCTCGCGCACTTCCTCGCCCAGTGAAATGCGCAGCGCATCATAGAGTTCGCGCTGCTTGCCGCACAACACCACGCGTCGCGCGATCTCGGTTTTCGCGGGCAGTTCCTTCACGACCTGCGCCTTGGTGCGGCGCAGGATGAACGGCGCGATGCGGTGATTGAGACGCGCCTGGCAGTCGGCGTCGGCCTGGCGTTCGATCGGGATGCGGTAATGACGGCGGAACGAACCCTCGTCGCCCAGCAGCCCCGGCACCGCCAAATCGACCTGCGACCACAATTCACCCAGATGATTTTCCAGCGGCGTGCCGGTCATGCACACGCGGCGCCTGGATGAAATCGACAGCAGCGCTCGGCGCGCCTGCGTGCGCGGATTCTTCACCTGCTGTGCCTCGTCCAGCACCACCAGGGCGAACGGCTGCTCGCGCAGCACCGCCAGATCGCGCGGCAGCAGTGCATAACTCGTGAGGATCACGTCATGTCCGGCGAGCCGGTCGAAACTCTTGACGCGTTCCGGCCCGTGCAGCGTCAGCACCTTCAGCGAGGGTGCAAAGCGCTCGGTTTCGGATTGCCAGTTCGGGATCAGGCTGGTGGGCGCGACGATCAGTGCGGGTTGCGTCAATGCGGAGTTCTGCTTCAAGGCCAGGACGTGCGCGAGAAGTTGCACGGTCTTGCCGAGGCCCATGTCATCGGCCAGCACCCCGCCCAGGCCCGCATCCGCCAATGCGTTCAACCAGCGCAGGCCTTCGCGCTGGTACGGACGCAATTCGCCGATCAGTCCTTCCGGTACTGCATCGGACGCGTGTTCGGCGGCTTCGCGCAGGCGCGTGGTGAACCCCGTCAGATCCTTCGGCGCATCCAGCTTGCCGTTCTTCGGCAGTGCGCCCTCGAATTCCTCCAGCCGTCCGGCCTGGACCCGCGGCAGGCGCAGTTTGTCGCGCGGATGCGTGAGGTACTCGGCCAGCGGCGCCAGCAATTTGCGCAGAACCGCCAGCGGCACCGCGACGCGGCGGCGATCGTCGACCGGGGCGTACCACACCGCGTCCCTGGTTTCGTTTTCAGGCGCGGTCAGGGACAGCGTGTGCTCGGACAGTGCGCGCGCGACGGTCGGCAGCAAGTTGATGCGCTTGCCTTCGACCTCGATGCCCATCTCGAACTCGAAGGCTTCGCCGCCGTCATCGACGTGTGCGACGCCGTACCAGCGCGGCGGACCCTCCAGCACCTCGAACGGAAAGCTCGACGCGTATTCGACGGCGAAGCCTTCCTTCTCCAGTTTTTCGCGCAGGCCCAGCCAGCGCGCGGGCGTATTCACTTCCAGTGCGCCTGCGTAACCCTTGCCCGGGAACACCCAGGCATCTTCCGGCAGCGCATCGGCCATGTCCCATGGCAGGCCTTCGCAATCGACCGCGGGTGCAAGGCCGAAGGATTCCAGACGCTCCATGGTCGCGAGTTCTTCCGCTCGCTTGCGCACGATCTCGACCAGCTTGCCGTTGCGCACACGGCGCACGATGGCTTCGCCGCCGCGCCCGGGCAAGCGATCGCCGCCGTAATCGAACGCGAGCCGCGCGTATGCGAGCGGCGGCGTGCCCGCGCCGATGCGCGCATGGCGGGTGAGTGCCTGGAAGATCATCACCGGCTTGGGCGCAAGGTCAGCGCGCTGCACGGCATCGAACGCTTGCGGCGCGGGAATCCGCGCGGCCCATGGCGAAGCGGCGACCCGCGCCGCCAGCAACGCCGCGTGTTCGGGCGAAAGCGGCGGGGCTTCGATGAGCGCGACTTCCGCGGCATCGCCATCCAGCGGCCCGAGTTCGGCACGTTCCGGATCGAGGTACCACAAGCTGCCGACGCGAACCAGCCGCTGGTGCGCCGGCAATTTCGGCAGCAGGCGTTGGCGGCCGTCGCGCTCGAGCTGCCATTCCCATTCCAGCGGACGCGGCTTGCCCAGCGACAACTGCAATCCGGCGACCCCGCCGAGCAGGCTTGGCGCACCGGCGAGGATTTCGCGCAGCAATGCATCGCCGAACGGACCGGCGAGGTGCGCGTAGGTGCGGCCCTTGCGCTGCGTCTGCGGCAGGCCCAGCACGCTGGCGGCAAGCCGCGTTTCGGCATCGGGCAAGGCGCTGGCCAGAAGCTGTTTGGAATCCAGCGGCACCGCGCGCCCCAGCCGCCCCTTCGCGATCGTTTCCAGCAGCACGGGGGCCGCCTCGAGGCGCGAAAGCGCCGGCTCATCCTGCAGCAGTTCCAGCAGGAACCCGAGGGTGGAAGCTTGTCCGGTGGGCGCAGCCGCAGCCGCGTCGGCTGCGTCGATCAAGCGAGACCACGCGGCCGGCAACGGCGCGCCCGTGGACCTGGCCCGGGCCGCCGTCGGCGTTTCATTCTGACCGTTGCGGGACTGCATCCGCGATCGATCCGCTACCCAAAGAGACAAAGCATAGCGCAGAGCGCAACCGGGATGCCTACTGGAACAGGCTTTCCGGATACTCGGGCTTGCGTTCGCGCGCCAGCAGGGAATGCAGGGCATCGGTCGGCGTCATCTCGCCGCGCAGCACGGTTTGCACGTGCTGCGAAATCGGCAGGTCGAGACCGTGGCGCATGGCCAGCCGCATCACTTCGTCGGCGGTGACGGCGCCTTCGACCACCTGGCCGATGTCGGCGAGGGCCTGTTTCAGCGGCACGCCGCGGCCCAGCGCGTAACCGAAGCGGTGGTTGCGGGACAACTCGCCGGTGCAGGTCAGGACCAGGTCGCCCAGGCCGGACAGGCCCATCAGCGTCTGCGGCTTGGCGCCCAGCGCCGCGCCCAGGCGCAGCATCTCGTTCATGCCGCGGGTGATCAGGCCTGCGCGTGCGTTCAATCCCAGTTGCATGCCGTCGGCGACGCCGGTCGCGACGGCCAGCACGTTCTTCATCGCACCGCCGAGCTCCGCACCCAGCATGTCGTTGCCGGTGTAGGCACGAAAGGCGTTGCCGTGCAGCAGTTCGGCCACCCGGTGCGCGAAGGCATCGTCGTCGGAATGCACGGTGACCGCGGTGGGCATGCCGGCCGCCACCTCACGTGCGAACGAAGGGCCGGTCACGACCGCCGCGGGGGTGCCGGGCAGATATTCGGCCACCAGTTCGTGAAGGAAGCGCCCCGTGCCCGGCTCGAAGCCCTTGGTCGCCCACGCGTAGCCGGCGCCTGCCGGCAACAGCGGTGCGGCTTCGATCAGCATCTCCCGGAAGGCGTGGCTCGGCACCGCCACCAGCGCCAGGTCGACGCAGCGCAGCGCTTCGGCGAGGTCCGGCACGCACGCCAGCTCCGCCGGCAGCTCGACATCCGGCAGGTAGTGCTGGTTGCGGCGAGCGGCCGCGATCTCCGCCAGCGCGTCCGCGTCGCGTCCCCACAGGCGGACGGCGGCACCGTTGCTGCACAACAATGCCGCCAGCGCGGTGCCCCACGATCCGGCGCCGAGTACGGCAACCGTCGCGCGAGACATGGTGTCAGGCGTTCAGGGCCGGCCGGGCGTCGCCCTGCCCTTGCTGCTGGCGCTGCTGTTCGGCGTACAGCGCGTCGAAATTGATCGGCTGCAGCAGCAGCGGCGGGAAACCGCCGTTCAGGACGAGGTCCGACACGACCTGGCGTGCATAGGGGAACAGCACGTTCGGGCAATACGTCGCCAGCACGACCGCGAGGTTCTGCGGGTCGAAGCCCACGAACGAGAACACGCCGGCCTGGTGCACCTCGGCGAGGTACGCGGTGCGCTCGTTCAGGGTGCAGGTGACGGTGAGCGTCAGCACCACTTCATAATTGTCGCCCTCGATCGGCGTGGCCTTGTGGGAGAGGTTCAGCTGGACTTGCGGCTGGCCCTCTTCCTGGAACACCCTGGGCGCATTCGGGACCTCGAACGAGACGTCGCGCGCATAGATCTTCTGCAGCGCCATCTGCATCTGGGGGGCGGCTTGGCCGTTGCTCGGGGCCGGGGTCTCTTCTGCCATGTTCTTGCAAGCTCCGCTGGGAAAGGGTCAAAGATTGGGGATTGTCCCACACCATGCCGCCGCGTGCACGCTCCGATTGCCCTGCGGCCGGCCGCCTGCTACATTACGCGGCTGACTTCAAGCCGGCCCGGCCTTCCGGGCATTCCGCGACGCGACGCGGGATCGATGCGGCGACTCCGGCGAATCGCGTGGATCCAGCCGGGCCGAACTTCCGCGGGCCACGCGGATCACCATGAGGAGAATGCCATGGCACGTGTATGCCAGGTCACCGGTAAAGCTGCGAGCACCGGCAACAACGTTTCGCACGCCAACAACAAGACCCGCCGCCGCTGGCTGCCCAACCTGCACGAGCGCCGGTTCTGGGTCGCAAGCGAGAACCGCTGGGTGAAACTGCGCGTGTCCGGCAAGGCCCTGCGCACCATCGACAAGAACGGCATCGACGCCGTGCTCGCGGACCTGCGCGCACGCGGCGAGCGCGTGTAAGGAGAACTCCCATGGCAACCAAACGCGACAAGATCCGCCTGATTTCCTCGGCCGGCACCGGGCATTTCTACACCACCGACAAGAACAAGAAGAACACCCCGGACAAGATGGAGGTCAAGAAATACGACCCCGTCGTCCGCAAACACGTGATCTACAAGGAAGGCAAGATCAAGTGACGTAACGGCCCACGCGCGCGCGCGCGTGGAATGCCGTTACGTCATCCCCGCGAAGGCGGGGATCCAGTTTCAATACTCCGAACCCGCCGAATGGCGGGTTCGTCATTTGCGGCGCGCACGCAGTGCGCCTTTGCCGATGCGTCATCCCTGGGCAACGCGGAGCGTTGAACTCGGAATCCAGCGCCAAAAGAAAACCCGCCGTGTGGCGGGTTTTCTTTTGGCCGGATTGACCAGAACCGGCCCGGCAACCCATAACGTTCTTTCAAGGCGCGGCGGACGGCCGCACCCCGGGAAAATACTCCGTATGGGTTTCACCCGTGCGCCCGTAATAGAGCACGCGTTTTCCGGGCAATGAAACCATGTAGCCGGCGCAGCCTGCGCGGGCGACCTTCGCGCAGAAGCCCTTGTAGGTGTAGCCGGGCACCATCGCTTGCGCCTCGCTGATGGCCATCCTGATCATCGCGGCGTCGAAGTCCTTCGCTACCGGCTCGGTCGTGGCGGTCGCGAGCGTGATCGCCTGGCCATCCGGCATGTAGTAGGTGCGCGTCGAGGTTCGGAAGTCGACCATGTAGCCGTCGAAACCTGCCTCAAGCAGCACCCGAACGCCTTCGGGAAAGCTCTGCGACCCCGACTCGGCACCTTCGAGCGTGGCGCGGGCGACGTCGTGCCAATGCGTTTTCATGTCAATCCCTTCTTGTCTGGGAAACAGGGGTTCAGTCAATGGGCAGTGATTTCAGGCCGCGCTTCCTGACGATCCCGCGAAAGATGCGCAGCAGCGCCTTGCGGTCCCTGTCCGGGAGGTGGTCGAAGAATTCGGCGTCGTTGACATCGGCCAGTGCCGCAAGCCTGGGCACCAGCGCGCGCCCGGCGGGCGTAAGCGAGAGCACCTGCGCGCGTCCGTCTTCCGGATTCGCCAGGCGCACCAGCAAGGATTTGGCGATCAACCGATCCGCCAGTTTGGTGATGGCCCCGCGGGTCATCCCGACGCGCTCGGCCAGCAAGCTCGGCGGGATTCCCTTCTCGTCCAGCAGTCGGCGCATCAACACCCACTCCGCCACGGTCACGCCGTTCGCCTCCACCTTGCGCGCAAAAGCCTGCGAGACGTGGTTGGAGACAAAGCGGAGCCAGTAACCGAGGTGTGCGGTCAGGTCCGGTACGGGTTTGCTCGAAGGCATGGCGGATCCTCGCTGTCGGGAAAACTACAGCGATTTAGTTTCCTAGTCAACTATAATCGAGGCCTCACGCCCGATCCGACTGCCTTGGAAGGCGGTCACTCGACTTGGTGGCCAACGCGTCGTCTCTCCTTAAGCAACAACCGCCTTCGACATTCCCTCACATCACGGTCTTCACGCCTCGGCCATCGCTCTTTCCAGCGAATGCCCAGGGTGCTCACGCATCGTGGCAAGTTCGCCCGCATCCCAAGAGCGTCGAATGCGACCGTCCATCAGCAACACGACCCGGGTTGCGTGACGTTCGGCGACATCGAGTGAATGCGTCGCCAGCAACACGCTGGTGTCGCCCCGTGCAACGAGCGAGGCAAGGTGTGTCTTGAACGCCAGGGCGCTGCGCGGATCCAGACCGTTGAAGGGCTCATCCAGCAGCAGCAACGGCGGCTCGCCGATCAGACCCAGCGTGATTCCGAGCTTCTGCCGCATCCCCAGCGAATAGCTGGCGATGCGCCGATCGAGCATCGGCGTCAACGACAGGATTTCGCCGAGCGCGAGCGTGGCTGGTGGAATGGGCGCCAATCCACGCGCGCCCGCAAACAGCGCGAGGCACTCGCGGCCGGTCAGCAACGCCGGGAGACTCGGTGGTTCGACCGCCAGCCCGATCGCCTGTTTTGCCTCGCGCGGCGTTTTCGCAAGATCGTGTCCATCGATGCGGACATGGCCGTCGCACACAACGGCGGTGCCGGCGATGGCTTGCAGCAAGGTGGTCTTGCCCGCGCCGTTGGGGCCGATCAGCGCGACGAATTCGCCGCGCGCGATTTCCAGGTCGATGCGGTCGAGTACGCATGCGTCGCCGTAGGCAACGCGCAAGGCGGTCGTTCGCAACAGCGCCGTCATGTCGCGGTTTTCGCGCTGCGCGTCGCGCGGAGGATCCGAAGCACCGGCCACAGCGACGCTGCCCCCGCAACGACGATCCACGCCGGCACCAGCATGCCGCGCCGGAGCAATGCAACGCCGACCGCCATCCAGGCCAGCGCGCAGAACGTCACGACCACGGGATAACGAAACGAGACGGTACGCGCGCGAGCGATATCCAATGGCATCGCACCAAGCAGGCGCACGGCACCGGCGGTGGCCTCCGCGCTGGCGCGCATCGCCACCGCCAACCATGACCATGACAGCACCAACAGCACCACGCTGGCCACTTCCAGCATGGGCGCGCCCATCGGCACCGCAGCCAGCACGATCCCGACCATCACGAAGCTGCCGCCACGCCGCCACCGCACCAGCGCTGCGCGGCGTTGCCAATCGGGCAAGTGCGGCAGGCGCGCGTCGTTCAACCATCGCAGCGCGAACAAGGGCTCGCGGATGCCGTCTGCATGATGCAGCCGCGCTCCCCCGCGCAATGCGCGCAACGTCGCGACGATCGTACCCACCATCAGTGCAAGACCGACACCTGTCAATGCGTACGGCAAATCCTCGCGATGCGGAGCATGCATCGAAACGCCCAGCAGCAACGCCTCAACAACAGCGAGCGACACCAGCAACGTCGCGATGATGACCATCGACAAAGTCCACGCCGTCGTGACACGTGCGATCGGCAGGGCACCGCACCAACCGAGCCGCCATCGTTCCAGGGCATCGAGCACTCGCTGGTGCGCGATCGCGTGACTGCCACCCAGCGCGAGCAATGCACTAGCCGCCAGGCACCATCCGTAACCACCGTCGAAATCACCGCACGCGATGATCACGCAGGACGCCAGCAACGCCACCGGCGCGCCAAGCATCCGCACGTACGCGATCGTGCCCGTGCGTTGCAGCACAAGCCAGTCGGCGCGTAGTGCGGGATGCCACAGGACGCTCATCGGCGCGGATTGTGTCACGCCGTTCGCAGACAGCAAGAACCCGCCTTGCGGCGAGTTCTCAAAAGCTCAGAACACTACTTTCGAAGCGGCTGTTGTGAAAAGTCAGGCCAAGGATGGCCGAGGTGATCTCTTGCAGAACGATACCGCTTCAGCGAGCTTGAGGGCTGGTGGCGCGGCGATCATGGACGATCGCACAAATTACGCCCTCGCTACCGAATACCGCTTCAACCGCGCCGCAAACTCGGCCAGCTTGCGATTGCCGCTGGCTTCGGCTTCGCGGCACCACTGCTGCAACGCGGCCAGTGCGGATTCGGGCTTGCGCTGTTCCATCAGCGCCGCGAGGCGCGCGCGGTATTCGCTGATCTGCTGCAGGCGCGGGCGATTTTCCACCGCGGCGGCCAAGCGAGCCTTGCCGTTCTTGTCGAGCCAGCGACCGCCATTGGCCAGCGCGCGGCGCAGGCGGCGGCGCGGCATCGCGCCGAACCAGCGCGTGCCTTCCTCGTTCGACTGCTCGCGCACGGTCGGCTTGATGACCGTCTTGTAGTAATCGGTCATGGCTTCGAACCGATGCGTCAGCAACGCCTTCAGGGTATCCATGTCAGGCAGGGCGACATTGGGGCGTTCATCCAGCGAGGGCGCGACACGCAGCACTTTCGCCAGCTTGAGCTTTTCCAGTCCGCGGATCACCACCCAGCCGATATCCACCTCGAACCTGCGCAGCGCGAACTTGGCCGAGCTGGGGAACGCATGATGGTTGTTGTGCAGTTCCTCGCCGCCCACCCACACACCCCAAGGCGTGAGGTTGGTGGCCTTGTCGGCGGTCTCGAAGTTGCGATAGCCCCACCAGTGGCCGAGGCCATTGACGACGCCCGCGGCCCAGAACGGAATCCATGCCATCTGCAGCGCCCAGATCGCGCCGCCCAGCACGCCGAACAAGGCGAGGTCGATCACCGCCAGCAGCGCGACGCCGAGGATCGGGTGCGGGGTATAAAGATGGCGCTCGATCCAGTCGTCGGGGGTGCCCCGACCGTACTTGTCGAGGTCAGCCTGGTTGGCCGCCGCGACGCGATACAGTTCCGCGCCTTCGAAGAACACCTTGCCGATGCCGGCGATCTGCGGACTGTGCGGATCCTGCTCGGTTTCGCAGTGCGCGTGATGCTTGCGATGCACCGCCACCCATTCCTTGGTGATCATGCCGGTGCCGAGCCAGTTCCAGAAACGCAGCACGTGCGACACGACGGGATGGAAATCCACGCCGCGATGTGCCTGGCTGCGATGCAGGTAGAGAGTCACGGCGAAAATGGTGAGCTGGGTGGTCACCAGCACATACAAAAGCATTGCGAGCCAGCCGGCGTTCGCCAGGCCATGCGCGGCAAAATCAAGGAAGGAATTGAGCATCACGGATCACGCGGAAAGAGGAACAGGCCAATGCAAGCCCCGTGCCGCCGAGTCTAGGGCAGAAAATGCATCGCCGCCACAGGCTTGCCTAAACAATGTGATGGCCACGACAATGATTTCAACCGCTCGCACAAACGTAACCTGATGCCCTCGACGCCGGCGTTGCTGGAACTCGACCACGTGAGCCGCCGATTGTCGGGGCGCTTGGTGTTGCAGGACGTTTCGTTCAGCATGCGCCGTGATGACGTGTTGGGCCTGCTGGGGGTGAACGGTGCCGGCAAATCGACGACGTTGGCGATCATTGCGGGCGTGTTGCAACCCGACGCGGGCTGCGTACGCATCGATGGACGCGATACGCTCGATGATCCACGGACCGTGCGCGACCGTATTGGCTGGGTGCCGGAAAGCGTCCCGTTGTGGCCCGAATTGACGGTCGCTGAATCACTGGATGCCTGCGCGCGCCTGCGAGGCTTGCCGAAACCTTCACGCAAAACGGCGCTCGAACGCGAACTCGTGCGGCTGGAACTCACCGGCATCGCACGACGCCTCTGCGGCCAGTTGTCGCTCGGGCAGAAACGCCGCGTCGGGCTGGCGCAGGCACTGCTGCACGAACCGGATCTGCTGGTGCTGGACGAACCCGGCAACGGACTCGACCCCGTGCAGGCTGCGCAACTGCGCGAATGGATCGGCAGGCTTTCGCCCGAACGCGGCATCATCCTGTCCAGCCACGACTTGGCCGAAGTGGAAGCGATCTGCAACCGCGTGGTGATCCTGCACGCAGGCCGCGTGTACCACGATGCGAAGCTCGACGGTCAAAGCGGTCGACTCGATGCGCAATTCCGCACGATCGCTTCGCAACCCGCGAGCGCAGCGGCATGAGTGCGTTCGCGGTTGCACGCATCGACCTGAAGCGGCTTGCCGTGCGTCCGTTCGCATGGACGCTGGCCGGGATCGCGCTGGCGATGATGGCGTGGCAATTCCTGCTGGGCGTGTCCGCCTTCATGCACGCCCAGCCCGGCGTGCCGGGCCCCGCCAGCGGACCCGGTTACGTCGATGCGGTCGTTGCGCCGTACCTGCTCAACTACATCCAGTTGTGCCTGGTGATCGCGCCGTTGATCACGATGCAGGCCCTGGCCGGCGAGCGCAGCGCGCAACGGCTTGCGCTGCTCGCGGCCTGCGGAGCGTCGGGCGCACAGATCGTGCTCGGCAAGTTCGCGGCGCGGCTGGCGTTCCTGTGGCTGCTGCTGATCATCGTCGCGACGATGCCGCTGGTGCTCGGCAGGGCGACGCATCCTGATTGGGGCCAATTCGGTGCCGCGCTGATCGCCAGCGCATCGTGCGTTGCCGCGCTCACCGCGATCGGCATCGCCTGCTCGGCGTTCACGCCGGAACCTGCGCTCGCCGCGGCCGCGGCGCTGCTGATCGGCGAGGGCCTGTCGCTGATCGACGCGGGCGTCCGCATCAGCGGCGGCGAAGGCGGCTGGCTCGGCTATCTCGCACTGCATACGCACCTGGAACCGGCGATGCGTGGGCTGGTGCGCAGCGAAGACATCGTTTATTTCCTGATCGTCGCCGCGCTGGCATTGGCGCTGGCGGTTCGGCGCGTGGGCACCGAGCGGGGGCGCGCGTGATGCGCGGCGCATGGAAGGGATGGCTGTACGCGCTGCTGTGCGTGGTGATCGCGGTGTGTATCGCCGCGTTGTCCGCGCGTTTCGGTTTCACCGCGGACTGGAGCGCCGGCGCGCGCGCGACGATTGGTCCGCAAAGCCGGTCCTTGCTGCAACAACTGAAAGGCCCGGTCGAAGTCACGAGTTA
>DASZTT010000245.1:0-5478 GCA_035547895.1 Rhodanobacteraceae bacterium | reverse complement strand
CTTTCGCACGGGAAAACTTCCATGCCCGAATACCGCAAGACCCCCGAAGCCCTGGCCAGACTCACGCCCACGCAATATCGCGTGACCCAGGAAGCGGCCACCGAGCGGCCGTTCGACAACGAATTCAATGATCACGACGCGCCCGGACTGTACGTGGACATCGTGTCCGGCGAGCCGCTGTTCACCTCGCTGGACAAGTTCCAGAGCCATTGCGGCTGGCCGAGTTTCAGCAAGCCCGTCGAAGCCGCCAACGTGATCGAGAAACACGACGGCAGCCACGGCATGGTCCGCACCGAGGTGCGCTCCAAACACGGCGACAGCCATCTGGGCCACGTGTTCGACGACGGCCCGCGCGAGCTTGGCGGACTGCGTTACTGCATCAACTCCGCGTCGCTGCGCTTCATCCCGCTCGCCGACCTGGAAAAGGAAGGTTACGGCGAGTACCGTAAATTCTTTGAGCACGCCTGACCCGATCCAAACGAGGACCAAGACATGACCACCGAACGCGCCATCCTTGCCGGCGGCTGTTTCTGGGGCATGCAGGACCTGATCCGCAAACAGCCCGGCGTGGTTTCCACGCGCGTCGGCTATTCCGGCGGCGACGTCCCGAATGCCACCTATCGCAACCACGGCACCCACGCGGAATCGATCGAGATCACCTTCGATCCTGCGCGCATCAGCTATCGCAAGCTGCTGGAATTCTTTTTCCAGATCCACGACCCCACCACGGTCAACCGCCAGGGCAACGACATCGGCACCAGTTACCGCTCGGCGATCTTTTATACGAACGACGAGCAGAAGCGCATCGCCGAAGACACCATCGAGGACGTCGACGCGTCCGGCTTGTGGCCCGGCAAGGTCGTCACCGAAGTCGCACCCGCCGGCGATTTCTGGGAAGCCGAACCGGAACACCAGGATTATCTGGAGCGGATTCCCGACGGTTACACCTGCCACTTCATCCGCCCGGACTGGAAACTGCCGGTGCGGGAGAAGGCCGCGGGTTGATCCCTCCGCAACACACGCAGCCACACGCCTGCCAGCCGTCACGCCGCCTTGCTCGTCATCCCGGCGCAGGCCGGGATCCATGACTCTTCAAAGAAGCAAATGGATTCCGGCCTGCGCCGAATGACGAAAATGACAGATTGATTTGCACCAAGGAGAATCCCGATGACCCGCACCCCCGCCTACGCCGCCCAGGCCGCCGACAAACCGCTCGGCCCGCACACCATCGAACGCCGCGTGCCCGGCGCGCACGATGTCGCCATCGACATCAGGTTCTGCGGCGTATGCCATTCCGACCTGCACACCGCGCGCAACGAATGGGGCAACACGATGTATCCCTCCGTGCCCGGCCATGAAATCGTCGGCACCGTCACCGCGGTCGGCAAGGACGTGAAAGGCTTCAAGGTCGGCGACACCGTGGGCGTCGGCTGCATGGTCGACAGTTGCGGGCACTGCGATTCCTGCAAGGCCGGCGAGGAAAACTACTGCGAGAACGGTTTCACCGGCACCTACAACGGCCCCACACAGGAAGACCACGGCAACACCTACGGCGGCTATTCCGCCAACATCGTCGTCGACGAAAAGTTCGTGCTGCATGTCACGCACAAGGACAACCTCGCCGCGGTCGCGCCGCTGCTGTGCGCCGGCATCACCACTTATTCGCCGCTGCGCCACTGGAACGTCGGCCCCGGCAAGAAGGTCGGCATCGTGGGCCTCGGCGGTCTCGGCCACATGGGCGTGAAACTGGCGCACGCGATGGGCGCGCACGTGGTGCTGTTCACCACCTCGCCGAACAAGATCGAGGACGGCAAGCGCCTCGGCGCCGACGAAGTGGTGATCTCGAAAGACGCCGGCCAGATGGCGAAGCACGCCGGCAGCTTCGACTTCATCCTCAACACCGTCGCTGCGCCGCACAACCTCGATGCCTACCTCAACCTGCTGAAGCGCGACGGCACCATGTGCCTGGTCGGCGCGCCGCCGATCGATTCGCCGCATCCCTCGCCCACCGTGTTCAACCTGATCATGAAGCGCCGCGGCATCGCGGGTTCTTTGATCGGCGGCATCCGCGAGACCCAGGAGATGCTGGATTTCTGCGCGAAGCACGGCATCGTCAGCGACATCGAGATGATCCCGATGCGTGACATCAACAAGGCCTACGAGCGGATGCTGAAGAGCGACGTGAAATATCGCTTCGTGATCGACATGCAATCGCTGAAGGACGAAGCGAAGGCCGCGTGATGTTTTCCCTCTCTTCCGCCGGAGAGGCGGAGCGGACGAACGCGGGCGCAGGGCGGGTGAGGGTTCGGTATGCCGCACCCTTACAATCGGAGCATGACTCCTTTCGAACGTCTCCTCCCCTGCCTCGCGGCTGCGGCACTGCTGGCCGCTTGCTCCAGCCACAACGAACCGCAGCGCGCATCCTCGGCCACGGCGTCCACCAGCGCCGCGTCCAGTGAGACGGCGGCCGGCGCGCGCAAGGCCGCGCGCTCCGTGGTCGAACGCTTCGGCAAACGGATGCAGGCCATTTCGGTGCTCGCACCGCCCGATGCCGTGCGCGCGGAATTGCCGAAGGCCTACGGCGGCCTGCTGTCACCGGCATTGCTGAAGACCTGGCACGCGCATCCCGACCAGATCATCGGCCGCGAAGGCTCCAGCCCGTGGCCGGACCGCATCGAGATCAGACAGCTTGATTGCAGCGCGACCGACTGCCGCGTCAACGGCGCGGTCGATTACATCACCAGCAACGAGGTTGAACACGGCGGCGTGTTCATGCGCCGCGCGATCACGCTGGAATTGACGGGGACCGCGCAAGGCTGGCGCATCGCGGGCGTGCACCTGGAATCCGCGCGGAATTGAACCTTCAGCCGTCGCCCGCAGGCAATGCTTTGCCGTCGTCGCGGTAGGCAGGCGGCGAATAGAAGTTGACCGTCCGCAACGGCTCATCGCCCGTGCAGCGGATCTCATGCGCCTCGCCGCGCTCGATCACCAGCAGACTGCCGTCCTGCAACGGCTGCCGCACGCCATCGACGATGGCCACGCCGTTTCCGGACACCACGTACATCCATTGGTCGGCACCGCGGTGACGATTGTCGGGACCGCCGGTGTTCGAACCCGGCGCAAGCGTCATCTCCGCCGCCTGCACTTTGCGCAGCGTGAACGCGACCTCGAAATCGGACTGCAACGACAAGACCCTGTGTTTCATCGCGGTTCTTCCTTGAACGAGGCAGGGAACGTCGCATCAAAGCCTACGCAGGCCTGCTTGAAAGCAGCGTGAAAGGCGCACCGAACGCGACGCCGCCGCGTCGGCATGGCATGATGGCATGTCCCTTTCCGAGCCAATCGAAATGAGCGAACGCCTGATCGCCTGCGTGCTGGGCGGCACCGCGCCCGGCGCGAGAACCGAATTGCACGACGTCGCGTTCGCCGTCGGTGAATCGCTGGAAGCCGTGCACGATCAACTTCTTGATAGCTGGTTCGGTGATCCGCGCGGCCTGCACGTGGATGCCTGGTGTTTCCTCGACAGCGTCGCGGGCTACCGCGTGCGGTTGTCGCGTACGCGCGCCGGCAACGGCCTGCACCTCTACTTCATCAACATCGGCGGTTACCGGCCGGGCGTGTTCGCCGAGCATCACGCCTGGGGATTCTTCGGCGCGCCGAACAAGGCCGAAGCGAAGGAGCGCGCCAGGCAAACGTTGCTGCAAAGCCACGTGGAAACCCACAAGGACGACCTGCACGAAATCGACGACTGCCTGCAGGTCGGCCGCATCGGCGCGTGGCACGTGAACCTGATGGTGGATGCCGATGCGCGCGATCCGGAAGTCACCAACGGCTATTTCCCGTTGCCCAAATCCGCGATCGACGACTGGCTCGCACGGCGCGCAAACGCCTGAATGCCCGCCGCGGCTCAGTAATGAACGCTCGCGTAGCGTTGCAGCAGTCGTTTGAACTCGGGCGTATTGCGGATCGGATCGAAGTCCACGTCGGTGCGCACCGTGGCGATCGTGGCCGTGCCACCGTGGTCGCCTGAAACCAGCGCGTCCAGGATCGGCACCGCCTTGTCGGCATGCCCGAGCTGCGCCTCCACGCGCGCGAGGTTCTCCAGCATGTCCGCCCCGTCCTGCCAATTCTTCGAAACCGGAATGAGCGCCACGGCGTGCCGGCTTTCCCGTTCGGCATCCTGCCTGCGACCCAGCCGAGCATAGGCCCAGCCGAGCCGTGCGGATTCGTACCCGCTGGTTTCGTGGTCGGGGTTGGCCAGGATCGTCTCCACGCAATGCCGGTACTCGGCCACCGCCTTGTCGCGCCGCGCGAGCTGCCATTCGGTATCCGCGCGCCACTCGCACAGGGCGGATTCGCCGTACGCCGAACCCTGGCTCGCAGTGAACAACCGCAGCGCCGCCACGTAATCGTGCGAGTGATACAACGCCATCGCATGATCGACGAGATGGGTCGGAATCGCCCGCACGTCGGGCGGCGCGGCCATGATCATCGCCAGTTGTGCAGCACCACTGCCGGTGGAGAGGTAGGCCTGATAATCGCGCATGCCCCAGGTCAAGCCGGCGTGGTAGTTGACGTCGAGCGCCTTCAGCAGGTTGCGATCGGCTGCGGCGTATTCATGGCGTTCGCCTTCGAGCCATGCCAATCCCTGCAAGGCCAACACGTTGCGCGGATCCAGGCTCACCGCGCGCTCGTAGGCAACGTTCGCCTCATCCAGATGCCCAAGATGATATTCCGTGTCTGCCAGCGCCAACTGGGCGTCGGCGTCCCGGGGATTCAGCGCCAGCGCGCGCTTGAACTCGGCCTGCGCCGCCACGTTGTCCTGCCTGGCCCACTCCTGGTAAAAGCCCGCGGCAACGTACGCCTCCGGCAGGTCCGGATTCAATGCCAGCGCCTGTTCGAAGGCCTGCCTGCTTTTGACTGCCATCCCACGCACATCGACGGACGGCACGAAATTGATCGTCCACGCGTAGGCGTAGCCAAGCCGCGCCCACGCCAGCGCGAATTTCGGGTCGGCGGCGACGGCTTCCTGATAGGCCGAGATCGCGGCGTCGATGTCCGGCTGCTTCCAGCTCACGTCGGCGCGCTGCTGTGCCGCTTCCCCGCGCAGCAATGCCTGGTAGGCATACGCGTTGCGCGTGGGCACCTTCGCCAACGCCTGCTTCTCCTTCGGCAACAACGTGACCTGCAAGGCATCCGCCACTTGCGCGGCCACGTCGCTCTCGACGGTGAACACGTTGTCGAGATTGCGGTCGTAGGTCTGCGCCCACACCTGCGCGTCGGTGTTCGTGTCGATCAACTGCAGGCTGATGCGTGCCTCGTTGCCTTCCTTCTGCACGCTGCCCTCGAGCACGTTGCCGACGCCTAGCTGCCGCCCAATGATCTTCACGTCTTCCGGGTGGCTGGCGTATTTCTCGGTCGAGGTGCGCGAGATCGTCTTCAGCCCACTCAGGCGCGTCAGCTGCGTCAGGATCTGCT
>DASZTT010000244.1:0-2016 GCA_035547895.1 Rhodanobacteraceae bacterium | reverse complement strand
AACTCGTCTTTCAGGTGCTGCACCATTTCCGCCGCGGCGGTGGTGTCGATCGCCGCGGGCAACGCCGGCAGCGGGCGCGATTCGCCCTGCAGCAAGGTCAGTGCGCCGAGCAGTTCGGCCGGCGTCAACGACGCGCCGCCCGACACGTGCATGCCGTCCGGGCGCTCGGCATGGCGGCGCGCGGCCAGCAGGGACGTGAGTTGCTGCATCAGTTCCTGATGCAATTCGTCGGCGATCGTGTCGGTGCCCGCATAAACCTGCGCGCTTTCGGCGTCGGCGGTGGCAGCTGCGGTGCGCGTTGCGCGTGCGGTGCCCGCCGGCGCGCCGGGCCGCCGCACTACGGTGGGATGGTGCAACTGCGGCAACACGCCCGCCTGCACCAGCCTGACGTTGACGTCGTGGTACAGCGAGTCGAGCGCCTTCAGCACGTAGCGCTCGAACATCTTCAGGATGATCAGCCGCACCCGGATGTTGACGTCGCCCAGCTCGCCCAGCGCTTCGCGGAAGGCCTCGGTCAATGCGTTCGGGGCGAGCGGATTGGTGGCGTTGGTGGTGGTGCGTCCGCCGCTCAACACCGACAGCCGCTGGTTCAGCGCCATCAGCGCGGCCGACAGGCGGCCGTCGGCCTTGGCGACCATGCTGGAAACGGCGAGCGACTCCTCGAGCTCGCGATCATCGACGAGGCTCAATTCGCCGCTGGCGGAAAACGCACGCTGCGTTTCGTTGGTGCGTGCCGGCCGACCGGCCGCGAAATCCGCGAAGCCGCGCACCACGCGTTCGCCGAACATGCGCTCGATGCGCGGGCGCTTCTTGCGCGTCTCGCGCATGCCGTCGAAGTATTCGGTCTGGCTGGCGTTGCTCTCGGCTTTCTCGGCAAGGTCGAACAGCGTGTCGTCGACGTTGTCGAGCAATTCGGCGACCAGGTTGCCGGTTTCCTTCAGCGTCATTTCGCGCACGGCCACCAGCAGGCCGCCAACGTGTTCCTGGCCGGCTTCGGTCGCGCGCGAACCGATGTCCACCACCTTCTTGTCCGGATCGGTATGCGGGTCGGGCGAGATCGGCGTCATCGAAAAAACCTGCTCGCTGAATGGAAGGCGGGCCGCCAAGTATGCTCGGGCAAGGTTGCAAGACCGTGAAACGGCTCACAGGCCGGTCGTCAGCCCACCGCGGCCGTCCGCGTCAGCCTGGAAAATCCGCGAGCTGCAGGGTGCCGATGCCTTCCTCGGCCAGCATCACGGGGATGTCGTCCTCGATCCGGTACACGACCTTGCGGTCGGTGGTGATCAGCCCGGCGGCCAGCGGCGAGGCGACCTTCTGGCCCGCCACGGTGTCGAGGTTGCCCGCCGCGATCGCGCGGTTCAGGGCGTCCAGTTCGTCGCGCCGCAGCGGCCGCACCGGCGTCCTGGTGACCGGATCGCAGAGGATGTCCAGCAATCGCTTGTCCATGCCGCGTACAATACCCGTTTTGCGCCGGTGAGACCATGCGGAAATCGACGGTCGCGCCCCGGGTCGGGGTGGTGATGGGTTCGCGCTCGGACTGGGAGACGATGCGGCACGCCGCCGAGATGCTGGCGTCGCTGGGCGTGGAATGCGAAGTCGAGGTGGTCTCCGCGCACCGCACGCCGGACAAGCTGTTCGCCTACGCCGAAGGCGCGGCCTCGCGCGGGATCGAGGTGATCATCGCGGGCGCCGGTGGCGCCGCCCATCTTCCGGGCATGCTGGCCGCGAAAACGCGCCTGCCGGTGCTGGGCGTGCCGGTGCAGTCGCGCGCCCTGAAAGGGCTGGATTCATTGCTGTCGATCGCGCAGATGCCGGCCGGCGTACCGGTGGGCACGCTGGCGATCGGCGAGGCCGGCGCGAAGAACGCGGGCCTGCTGGCGGCGGCGATCGTGGCGTTGCACGACGACAAGGTCGCGCGATCGCTCGATCGATTCCGTGACGGCCAGACCGAAGACGTGTTGCGCCATTCCGATCCGCGACTGACGCCTCCGCACCCGGCGCCCGTGGCCAACGGCA
>DASZTT010000243.1:0-8098 GCA_035547895.1 Rhodanobacteraceae bacterium | reverse complement strand
AGCAGCGAGGCCTCGAAGCCGTGGCGCAGGTGCGCCACGGCACTGACCACCAGTGGTCCGAGCACCTGCAGCAGCGCGAACGCGGCGGTGATCGCCGCGATGAACGCAGTCACCGATTCCGGTGCCACGGCGCGCGCTTCGCGCAGGCCCGCCATGGTTACCACCATGAACGTGCCGCCGACCAGCAGCGCCGCGATCAGGATCGCGGCCAGTTCCGGCCACGCCACCGGCAAGCCCACGCCGATCGCCATCAACAGGTAGGCGCCCGCCCACAGCCGGCGATTGTCCACCGCGTGCAGCCAGCGCGCGGCGACCCAGGTCGAAAACGCGGCGGCCGCGCCGAACACCGGCCACGCCAGGCCGAAAACGGTTGGATCGGTGACGTAGCGATGCGCCATCGCAGGCAGGAACGTGGCCGGAAGGATGTAACCGAAACCCAGCGCGGCGTAGCAAAGCGCGACGCGCACGCGCTCGGCGTTCCAGCGCAGCGGTTGCATTGCCGCGCCCGCGGCGGCCGTCTGCGCATCGCCACCGAACACCGTCCAGGTCAACGCAGTGAACACCAGCGAGACCACGCCGAACACCTGCCACGCGTGCATCGAATCCGCGTGTCCCGCCATCAGCGCCATGCACAGCAGGCCCGCGCCCGCGATGCCGGCGCCGACGCCCGCGTACACCACACCGCTGGCCTCGGTGCGGCCGAGCGCAGCAAGACGATCCAGCGCCCAGGCCGACACGTGCACCAGCACCCATGCACTGGCGACGCCGGCGAGCAGCCGCAGCACCAGTTGCAGCGCGAACGCGTCGGTCACGCCCATCGCGAATGTCACCACCGCGATCAGCAGCAGGCTGCCGCGGATGCCCCACGTGCGCGGCAAGTGCGTCGCGCTCAAGGCGCCCAGCAGATAGCCGAGGTAGTTCGCGGCAGCCAGCCAGCCGGCGGCCTTCAGCGTCAGGCCCGCGTCGGCTTCCATCATCGGCAGGATCGGCGTGAAGGCGAAGCGGCCGATGCCCATCGCCACCGCCAGTGCGATCAGACCTGCGACGGCCACTGACGTGGCGCTTCCGGTGTCGGTCGATGCACGTTGCATCGCGCGATTATCGCGACGCACGCCTGCGCCGGTCATCCGTTTCCCGCACCGCCGGTCAGAACAACATCAGCAGTGCCGGCACCAGGATGCCCGCCGCCAGCACCGCGCCGTAGCGGCGACGATGACGCGTGTGGCGCCAGCCCAGGTAGACGCCGGTGAGGGTCGAAAGCAGCAGGCTCAGCGCCACCAGCACGAAGAAGACCTTCATGGGCCACGGGCTGTGCTTCGACGCCGCAGGTTTGGCATCCATGCGCGCGGGCGCGCCGATGACCGCGTGCGCACCGGACGCTTGCGGCGGTGACCGCCTGGCGGGCACTTCGAAACTCTGCTTCTTGTGCATATGGGCCATGCTGACGATCCATGCCGGCGGCTGGTAGCCGCTGCCGCGCGACGCTTCGTGCAGGTCCATGCTTTGCAGCGCGCCGGTGAACGCGAAGAACAGCAACGCCGGCGCGGTGAACACGCCGAGGTACAGGTGCAACGTGCGGAACACTTTGAGCCAGCGGTGCGGGGCAGCCATGCGGGGCATTCGGAAGAAGGGAGCGGCATCATTTCACGAATACGAATCATTCGCAACAACTCCCCGCAGCCGATCGGCTTTCGTCTCAACGGGTGAGCATGCAGCAGGCATACTGGCGTGATCCTTCTGCGGCCCGCGCATGTTTCGACTGCACACCTCCAACGATGCCGCCAGGCTCGCCGACGCCCTCGGCGAACGGCTGCATGCAGCGCACGACCATCCGCTGGTGCCCGCGCGCGTGCTGGTGCCGCAGGCCGGTCTGAAGCGTTGGCTGCAGGTGCACCTGGCCGAACGATTCGGCGTGATCGCGAACGTCGAATTCACCCCGCCCGCGCAGTTCGCGTGGGAACTGCTGCGCGCCGCGCGCCCCGACCTGCCGCGGCATTCGCCGTTCGAGGTCGAGGTGCTGCGCTGGCATTTGTATGGCTTGCTGGGCGAACGGCTCGACGGCACGGCGCCGGCGCCGGCGCCGCTGCGTGAATACCTTTCGGCCGGTGGCGATCCGCTGCGCCGTTTCGCCTTGAGCCTGGAGCTCGCGCGCGTGTACGAACGCATGCAGGGTTACCGGCGCGACACGCTGCTCGCGTGGGAACGCGGCGAGGGCAGCGACTGGCAGGCCGAATTGTGGCACCGATTGTTGCCGCGCGTGGGTGGCCTGTCGCGTGCGGCGCGGGTGGACGAATGGCTGCGCGCGTTCGATCCGGAATATCCGGCCGGCAGTTTCAACGAAAAACCCGCGCCGCCCGGCCTGCCGCAACACCTGACGTGCTTCGCCTGCGCCAACGTCTCGCCCGACGTGCTGCGGATGCTGGCGGTGGCGGGCCTGCATTGCGACGTGGATTTCCATCTGCCGCTGCCATCGCGCGGTTATCTCGGCGATACGCCGCGTGCGCGCCGGGAAGTGCGCGCGCGCTTGCTGGAAAAGGATGGCGGCAACCCGCTGATCACCTCGCTGGGCGGCGCGGCGGCAGAATTCGTCGAGCTGCTGTATGGCTACGAGCACGTGCAGCCGGACGAGGAATCCGATCTGTTCGACGGGCACATCGCGCGCAGCACGCTGCTCGGCCGCGTGCGCGACGACATCCTCGAACACCGCGGCGCACGCAACGACGAACGCGTCGCGGTGCCGGATGATTCGATGCAGTTCCATGCCTGCCATACGGTGTTGCGCGAAGTGCAGACGCTGCACGACCGGCTGCTGGCGATGTTCACGGCCGACCCTTCCCTGAAACCGCGCGACGTCGCGGTGATGATGCCGGACGTCGCGGCGTACCGGCCCGCGATCGAGGCGGTGTTCGGCGGCGTGCCCGAGCACGATGCACGCTTCATTCCGTACAACCTCGGCGATGTCGCGGCGAGCGCCGCGCATCCGGCGGTGCGGCTGCTCCTGACTTTGCTGGATGCACCGGCCTCGCGCTGGGAATGCAGCGAAATCGCGAACGTGCTTGCGGTGCCCGGTGTGATGCGTCGCCTCGACCTGGATGTTTCGCAACGGGAGCAGTTGGCGCAACAGTTGCGCGAGGGCGGCGTGCGCTGGGGCGAAGACGAACGCGCGCGCGCGGAGAAAGGCGGCTATCGCGAGTTCTCGTTCGCGTTCGGACTGGATCGCATGCTGGCCGGATTCGCGTGCGACGAACGGGACGACATGCTCGTCGCGGGCGTGGCACCGCTGCCCGGCGTCGAAGGCGCGGCGTTCGCGCGCATGGACGCGCTGCTGGCCGTGCTCGCGGCGTGGCGCAAGTTGCGCGAATGGTCGTCGCGCACAATGGAACCGGCGGATTGGCAACGCCGATTGAATGCGCTGTTCGATGGTTTGTACGCGGGCAATCCGGATGACGTCGCCGAAACGCGCGCGCTGGAGCGCGTGCGCGGCGCGCTGGCCGAACTGGTCGAACACACTGCGGCCGCGTCCCTGCAATCGCTGCCATGGCACGACCTGCGTGCCTTCCTGCGCGAGCGCCTCGACCAACCCGACCAGCGCCAGCAACTGTTCGCCGGCGGCGTCACCTTCTGCGGCATGGTGCCGCTGCGCGTGGTGCCGTTCCGCGTGATCTGCCTGCTCGGGATGGACGAGGCATCATTCCCGCGCCGCGATCCTTCCGGCCTCGATCCCCTGGGCGCCGACCGCCGCGCCGGACGCGCGCGGCGCGGCGACCGCAGCGTGCGCAACGATGATCGCCTCTTGTTCCTGCAACTGATCGCGGCCGCGCGCGACGCCTTTTACGTGAGCTGGATCGGCCGCGACGCGCACACCAATGAATCATTGGCGCCCTCCGTGGTGGTGGCGGAACTGATGGATGCGCTGCGCGAAGGCTACCTCTTGCAGGACGAGGCGCTGCGCAATGCGCAGGGCGCGCTGCTGCCGCGCGTGCAGCCCCTGCATCCGTTCGACGCGTCGCTGTTCGATGCGCGCGCACCGCATTCCTTCCGGAAGGAATGGCTGGCGGCGGCCGCCTCACCCGGAACCGGCATCGCGGACATGCCGTTCGTGCCGGATGCGCCGCTGCCGCAAGCCGACGCATTCCCGACCGCCGCATTGACGCTGGACGCGTTGCGCCGCTTCCTGCTCGATCCTGCACGCGGCTTTCTGGAACAGGGGCTGGGCCTCGTGTTGCCGCGCGATCGCGACGATCCCGACGACGAACCGCTGTCACCCACCGATGGCCTGACCCGCTGGAGCCTGACCCGCGCGCTGCTGGATTTCGGGGAAGGCAATGCTTCCGGGCAACGCGACCTGCTGCGCGCGCGCGGCCAGTTGCCGCCCGGCGCGCTCGGCGACGAGGCACTGCGCGATGCGCATGTGCGTGCCGATGCGTTGCGCACCGCGGTGCTGGCGTTCACCGGAGGCGCAGCGCCACTGCCGACCGTGACGCTGCGTGTCGACTGGAACGACGGCACATCGCTCGAAGGTGCACCGGTCGATCGCTATCCCGCAGGACTGCTGCACGTTCGGCCCGGCGAAATCGACGGCCGCCACGTGCTGCGCGCATGGCTGGATGCGCTGCTTTGCGCGGCCGCGGGCGTGGACGAACCCGTGATGCTGGTCGGCCTCGCCGACCATGATGCATGCTCGTTCGCATTGCCCAGGCTCGCCCCGATGGAGGCGCGTGCACAGTTGCGCGCGTTGATCGATCTCCATCGCGAAGGCCGACGCGCGCCATTGCCGTTATTCGTACGCACGTCATGGAATCACGCGCTGGCGTGCGCGCAAGCGGGAGGCGCGTTCGACGTCACCGAATTCCCGCTCGGAAACGATGTTTTTGAAAAGGCCGCAAGGCAGGCGGAGAGTGACAACGGCTTCGGCGGGCCCAACGAATTCGAAAGCGACGCGGTGTGCCTCGCCTGGCGCGGTCGCGATCTCCCGGGGCCCTGGGATGGCGAGCTCGCCCTTTCCCTGCACCGGACCGCGCTCGCGGTATTCGCGCATCCCGCGCATGCGTGGGCGGAGCAGTTCGCATGAACGCGCGCCTGGGCCCGCTGGACCTGCCGCTCCCGGGCGTACGCCTGGTCGAAGCCAGCGCCGGCACCGGCAAGACCTTCACCATCGCCACGCTCTACCTGCGCCTGATCCTGGAACGGGGCCTGACGCCGGATCGCATCGTCGTCGCCACGTTCACCCGCGCGGCCACCGCGGAATTGGCAATGCGCCTGCGCCAGCGATTGCGGACGGCGTCCGGCATGTTGCGCCAGGACGATCCCGCGAATACACGCGACGACGACGACGGTGAAATGCAGGCGACGCGCGCGGTAATCGCGCAGGCATTGTCCGTCAGCGACATCGGCACGCTCGCCGCGCGCGCACGCGAAGCGGAACTGGCGATGGACACCGCGGTGATCGGCACCCTCCACGCATTCTGCAACCGCTGCCTCGGCGAATTCGGTTTCGAAACGGGCCGCGCACCCGGCGAACCGGAATTGCTGGAGGACGCGCGCGCCCTGCAACAGGAAATCACCGAGGACTTCTGGCGCGCCTGTTCCACCGACGCCAACGCCGCGCGCCTGCTCGCCGAAACCTGGCGGACGCCCGATGCCCTCGCCCGGCAAGTCGGCGACCCGCGCTGGCGCGGCCGCGGCGTGGACAACGCCACGGGATTCGAGGGCAATCAGGATTCAGTCGAGCACCGCAATGAAACGCTGGCCCGGCTCGACGCGATCCGCAACGCGATTGCGGGTTGGGATGATGATGCCCTGCTGGCGGCGGATGCCGAACTTGCCGGCTGCATCAATCACAAGGGTGCGCGCGAAAGCCGCTCGCGCAGCCTGCGCGCGCTGCGCGAGTGGGCGCGCACGGACACCGCCGCGGATCTTCTGTCGGCCGCCGCACGCAGGGCCGTCGATGATCTCGCCGAGCGCAGGCTTTCCGAAATGAAAAGCTGCAAGCGCCTGCCGCAAGGCCCGGTGTTCGCGTCGATCGCCGACCTCGATTCCGGCATCCGAGTGCTCGAAGACCTCGACGAAGCCGCGCGTGCAAGACTGCTGCTGGATGCGCGCGCCTACCTCGACCGCGAACTGCCTGTACGCATGCAGGCACTGGACGTGCTCGGGCACGACCAGGCCGTGGACGATCTCGCCGCCGCGCTGGACGATCCGGAGCGCGGCGCGCGCGCGGTAAGCGCGATCCGCCAGCGCTGGCCGGCCGCGCTGGTGGACGAGTTCCAGGACACCGACCCGCAGCAGTGGAAGATCCTGAAAAAGTTGTTCGCGCACGACGACGGCACGCTGGTGCTGGTCGGTGATCCCAAGCAGGCGATCTACGGCTTCCGCGGCGGCGACGTGCACGCGTGGCTGCTGGCGAAACAGGAAACCGGCGGCGAACCGCTGCGGCTGGACGAAAGCCAGCGCGCCGGCCGCGGCGTCAACGCGGCGGTGAACGCGCTGTTCTCGCGCGAGGGTGCATTCGTGGAGCCGGGCATCGCGCACGAGGACGTGCATGCCGCGCCCCGCGTGGCCGAGCGTGCGCTGCTGGTGGACGGTACGCCGGCGCCGGGGCTTCAGGTCTGGCAACTGCCTCCGAACGATATCGCGCGCGCCTGGGGCAAGGGCCGCGCCCAGTCGCGGATCGAAGCCGCCTGCGTCGCGCAGATCGTCGAATGGCTGCAGGGCGCGCGCGACGGCCGCGTGTGCCTGCGTGAGGGCGACGGCAGCACGCGCGAGCTGTGCGCACGCGACATCGCCGTGCTGGTCGACAGCAATCGCGAAGCGCGTTCGATGCAACGCGCGCTGGCGCGGGCCGGCGTGCCGGCGGCGTCCTGCTTGCGTGCCAGCGTTTACGCCAGCGAGGAAGCCGCCGACCTGCGCCTGCTGCTCGAAGCCCTGCGCGACCCGGCCGATGCACCGCGTGCCCGTGCCGCGCGCGCCTCGCTGCTGGTCGGCGACGATGCGGGCGCGATCGCGCGAACCTGCAGCGACGGTGCGGCACTGGATGCATTGCTCACCGAAACCGCCCAATGGGCGTCGCTGGTGCAACGGCGCGGCCCGTTGCCGCTGCTGCACCATTTGATCGCCCGCGCAGCACCGCGCCTGCTGGCGATGCCGAACGGCGAGCGGCGCGTCGCCAACTACCTGCAACTCGCCGAACTGTTGCAGGACGCGCGCGCATCGTGTTTCGGCATCGACGATCTCTGCGACGGATACGCGGTGGCGTTGCGCGAAAGCGCGGGCGACACCGACGCCGACGCGGTGCGCCTGCGTCTCGACACCGACGCGCAGGCGGTGCAGATCGCCACGGTGCACGCAGCCAAGGGCCTGGAGTACGGCGTGGTGCTGCTGCCCTGCGCGGCATCGGGCCACTCGCCCGCCAAAAACGGACGAAAGCCGGCATTGACCTGGTATCACGAGGGCGACCTGGCGCGCGTCGCCGTCGGCAACAAAGTCGACGCCCAGATTGAGGCGGTCGCCAGGCGCGAAACGCTGGCCGAGGAGGTGCGCAGGTTCTATGTCGGCGTGACGCGTGCGCGCGCGGCCTGCGTCATGCCGTGGGGCTGCGTGAAGCAGGCCAACGCAACCGCGCTGCACTGGCTGCTGCACGAGACCGGGCGCGAAGCGCTGTTGCCTTTCGATGAACCAGCGTGCGCACGTGCATTGGATGAACTGGTGGCGCGGGGCGGCGGGCATGTCGTCGCGTCACCCCTTCCGACGGACACAGGACGCCTGCCCAAGCCGGAGATGGGCGCGGCGCGCCTCGCGGCGGCGGAATTCCACGGCGCGCTCGAACACGACTGGCGCACGTGGTCGTTTTCGCGGCTGGTGCGCGGCGAAGCGCGCAGCGACGACGCCGACCCGGCACCGGGCAGTGGCGACGTGTCTGCGGCGGATGTCGATCAGGCGCCCTCGCTGGCCATGCCGCTCGCCGGTGCGCGCTTCGGCAGCGCGGTGCACGCTGCGCTGGAACACGCGGATTTCGCGGCGTGGCGTGACGCGGACGGCATTCCGGATGGGCAGCGCGACCCGATCGTGCGCGGCCTGCGCGCGCAGGGCTTGCCCGACC
>DASZTT010000242.1:0-5165 GCA_035547895.1 Rhodanobacteraceae bacterium | reverse complement strand
TCGCTTCGGCGTGGCCCAGGCCTTTCACGACCAGCGAACGGCCGTTGGACAAACCCTTCAGCACTTCCTCCGCGTACGCCGGCGGCGTCACCGGATCGCGTTCACCCGAAACCAGCAGCGTGGGAATCGACGATTTGAAGGGCGCGTGGAAATCCTTCGGCATTGCGCCGTGCGGCCATGCCTTGCATTCTGCGATGAACCCCTTGATCAGCTCGTCGCCCAGCAGCAGGTCTTCGTCCTGCGGACGCGGCGTCAGCAGCGAGGCGTCTTCCGTGCAGATCACCGACATCTGCATGCCGCCCTCGATGGATTCGGAAAGGTCGCCCGTGAGCAGCTGCGCCTGGCCCATCAGCGGCGCATAGTTGCCGCGCGCGGCCTCGTTCACCGCCAGCGGCAACAGTGCGGCGGTGACCTCGCTGTAGGAGAACAGGCGCACCACGCCGGCCAGCGTGTCGGCCGTGAGGGTTTTCGTCACCGGCTTGTAGCTGTACGGATCCGCGAATGTCACCTGTTGCGGCTGGCCCGTTTTCAGTTTGGCGTACAGCTGGTGCAGCGTCGCGTACCAGTCGCCGAAGGCCTGCTTGCAGGCCGGCGTCGTGTTGCATGCCTCCGCCTGCAGCTTCAACGAGTGCTGCAAGGCGGTCGCGAACGTTTCGCCCAGCACCAGCGAATTCGGCACCACGCCGTCGAGCACGACGCTGCGCACGGCATCGGGATGCGCGGCGGCGTAATGCTGCGCCACGCGCGTACCGTAGGAAACGCCGACGAGATCGAGCTTCGGCGCGCCCAGCGCCTCGCGCACCGCTTCGAGGTCGGCGACCGCATCACTCGTCGCGTAGTAACGCGGATCGGCCGACTTCTGCACTTCCCGTGCGCATTCACCGACCCACTGCGCGCGTTGCTCGATGCTGGGATTCGCGTCGACCTGCTGCTTCATCAGTTTTTCGAACGCGGGGCACTTCAACGGGTGCGAAGCACCGGTGCCGCGCTGGTCGAGCAGCAGCACGTCGTGATGCTTGAGCAAGGGCGCGAACGCGGGCTCGAGGTCGGGGTAGGTCTGGATGGCCGATTGCCCGGGGCCGCCGGCGAGATACACCACCAGATCCTGCGCGGGCATGGCCGAGGCGCTTTTCAGGATCGCGAGTTTCAGGTCGATCGTGCGCGACCCGGGATCCGCGCGATTTTCCGGCACCGGGAATTTCGCACAGAAGGCCGCGAGCGTGGCCGCCGAATGCGGACGCTTCAGCTCGCAGGCCGTCAGCGTGAGCCTGCCCATCTTCAGCGTCGCAGGCGGCACCGGTTTCACCGGTTTGGCAGTCGCCGGCGACGCGGAAGCCGTCGCGCTCGCCGCCCCGATGGCGGCATCGGCATGCCTGGCGCGGTGCTGTTTGCCCCACCACTGCCAGCCGAGCACGGCGGCCAGGATCACCGCTGCGGCGATGCGCATGATCATGCGCGGATTCATCTTCATCAGCGTTCCTCGTCCGGTTCGAACATCGATTCGATGCGTTGCTTGAACAAGCGCGCCAGCTTGAACGCCAGCGGGAGGCTGGGGTCGTACTTGCCGTTCTCGATGGCATTGATGGTCTGGCGAGAGACGTCCAGGTGCTCCGCCAGTTCGCCCTGCGACCAGCCGCGGGCCTCGCGGAATGCGCGCACGCGGTTTTTCATCAGCAACCCCAGAAATCCCAGGCGCCCGTCACCCTGCGGACGAGCACCACGCGGGTGATGCCATACACCATGCACAAGAGCGGGAATACCCAGAACAGCACGTCGCCGCCAACCGTCCACACTTTCGCGACGGCGAGGAAGCCGCCCACGATGCTGGCGACACTGATCACGCCCACGGCGACGCTCAGCGCGATCAGATGCATGCGCTGCTCCAGCTCGTCGCCGCGCATCACCATGCGTGCCGCCAGCACGATCACGACCACCACCGGCAGCGTGGGCAGCAACGCCAGCAGCGTGCGCAAGGCCAGGCCTTCGGTCTTGCCGACCAGCGGCCACTCGAACAACATCAGCACGACGTAGACCGCCATGATCGCCAGCACTTGCAGGTTGTACCGGCCCTTGGATACCCGCGCCATCGCTTCGCCCTCTTGTCAAGTCAGCTTGACAGCGCGAAGTTAGTGCGTGTCCTGGGGTTTGTCAAGCGTGCTTGACAGCACGAAGCAACGCCCGACGCCGTGCTGCACTGGCGCGCGCGGAGGCGCGCGTTCTGCGCGGCTCAGCCGTTTCGATGCAATGCCTGCAGCGCCGCGTTGAAGGTCGCGCTGGGCCGCATGGCGGCGCTCACCTTGTCCATGTCCGGGCGATAGTAGCCACCGAGATCGACGGGCTGTCCCTGCGCGCCGTTCAGTTCGCCGACGATGGTGCTCTCGTCCGCTTCCAGCGTGTCGGCGAGCTTGCCGAAGGTGCTTGCCAGCTCGACATCGTCCTTCTGGTCGGCCAGCGCGCGCGCCCAGTACATCGCGAGATAGAAATGGCTGCCGCGGTTGTCGATCTCGCCGACCTGGCGCGCGGGCGACTTGTTGTTTTCCAGGAAGCGGCCGATCGCCTTGTCCAGTGTGTCCGCCAGCACCTTCGCGCGCGGGTTGTCACAGGTTCGGGCGAGGTGTTCCAGTGACGCACCGAGCGCGAGGAATTCGCCCAGTGAATCCCAGCGCAGGTAGTCCTCGGCCACGAGCTGCTGCACGTGCTTGGGCGCCGAGCCGCCGGCGCCGGTTTCGAACAGGCCGCCGCCGGCCATCAGCGGCACGACCGACAGCATCTTGGCGCTGGTGCCGAGTTCCATGATCGGAAACAGATCGGTGAGGTAATCGCGCAACACGTTGCCGGTCACCGAGATGGTGTCTTCGCCGTCGCGGATGCGCGCGAGCGAAAACCGCATCGCGTCTTCCGGCGCGAGGATGCGGATGTCGAGACCCGACGTGTCGTGGTCCTTCAAATAGCGCTCGACCTTGGCGATCACCTGCGCGTCGTGCGCGCGCTTCCTGTCCAGCCAGAACACCGCCGGCGTCGCGGAAATGCGCGCGCGCGACACGGCGAGCTTCACCCAGTCGGCCACGGGCGCGTCCTTGGTCTGGCACATGCGCCAGATGTCGCCGGCCTCGACCGCGTGCTCGAACACCACGTTGCCGTCCTGATCCGTGACGCGCACCACGCCATCCACCGGCATCTGGAAGGTCTTGTCGTGCGAGCCGTATTCCTCGGCCTTGTCGGCCATCAGGCCGACGTTCGGCACGCTGCCCATCGTGGCCGGATCGAACGCGCCATTGGCCTTGCAGTCCTCGATCATCACTTGGTAGATGCCGGCGTAGCAGCGATCGGGAATGACGGCCTTGCAGTCTTGGCGCTCCCCGTCGGCATTCCACATCTTGCCGGAATCGCGGATCATCGCCGGCATCGATGCGTCGATGATGACGTCGGATGGAACGTGCAGGTTGGTGATGCCCTTGTCCGAATCGACCATCGCGAGCTTCGGCCGGTTGCCGTACTGCATGCCGATGTCGTCCTTGATCGCGGCCTGCTGCTCTTCCGGCATTTTCGCGAGGCAGGCGTAGAGATCGCCCAACCCGTTGTTGGGATTGAAGCCGGCCTGCCTCAGCGCATCGCCGTGCGCGGACAGCACGTCGCGGAAGAATTCTTCCACCACCACGCCGAACATGATCGGGTCGGACACCTTCATCATGGTGGCCTTGAAGTGCACCGAGAACAGCACGCCCGACGCACGCGCGTTGGCGATCTGCGCGTCGATGAAGGCGGCCAGCGCGCGCCGCGACATCACCGCGGCATCGACGATTTCGCCGGTCTGCACCTTGAGGCCTTCCTTCAGCACGCGCTGCTTGCCGTCGGCGCCGTCCAGCACGATCTTCAGCGTGCCGGCCCTGGCCAGCGTCGCCGATTTCTCGGTGCCGTAGAAATCGTTCGCCTCCATGTGCGCGACGTGTGCCTTCGACGTCGACTTCCATGCGCCCATCTTGTGCGGGTGCTTGCGTGCGTAGTTCTTGACCGACAGCGGCGCGCGGCGGTCGGAGTTGCCTTCGCGCAGCACCGGGTTCACCGCGCTGCCCTTGACCTTGTCGTAGCGCGCCCTGGTGTCGCGCTCGGCGTCGTTCTTCGGCTCGTCGGGATAGTCCGGCAGCGCATGGCCACGGCCCTGCAATTCCTTGATGGCCGACTTCATCTGCGGCAGCGAAGCCGAGATGTTGGGCAGCTTGATGATGTTGGCTTCCGGGGCGAGCGCCAGCTTGCCGAGTTCGGCCAGATCGTCGGCGACCTTCTGGTCCGCCTTCAGCACGTCCGGGAATTGCGCGAGGATGCGGCCCGCCAATGAAATGTCGCGCGTCTCCAGCTCGACGCCCGCCGATCCGGTGAAGGCCTCGATGATGGGCAGCAGCGACGCCGTGGCCAGGAAGGGCGCTTCGTCGGTCAGGGTGTAGATGATCTTGGACATGCAAGGCTCCGTGGACGCAACGCGCAAACCGCCATTGTCGCGGGTTGCGTCCGTCCCGCCAAGCGGCCGGCGCCGGGCCGTCAAGCCGCTCGAATGAACTCGGGCGCCTGTCCTGCGATCATTACGGGATGCGCATCCTTCCTGTCACGCTCGCGTCGCTGATCCTCAGCGTGGGCGCCGCCGCGCAAACCGCGCCGCCCGCTCCGCCCGCCGCGGCGTCCTCAATCACCACGCTGCAGGCGGTCACCGTCACCGGCGTGGTGCCGGGCCCCGGCTTGTGGAAGGTCACGCGCGGCGACCATGTGTTGTGGATCCTGGGCGTGGTGCCCACATTGCCGGCCGGCATCGAATGGCGTTCGAGCCAGGTCGCGCAGACCATCGCCGCCTCGCAAAGCGTGCTCGACACGCCCGGCGTGAAGCTGAAGGTCGACACCAACTGGTTCGGCAAGCTGTTCCTGCTGCCGACGCTGTACCGCGCGCAGCGCAATCCCGACGGCAAGACCTTGCACGACGTGCTGCCGCCCGCCACCTACGCGCGCTGGTACTACGTCCGCCAGCGCTACTTCGGTGACGATTATTCGGTCGAGCGCTACCGTCCGATCGTCGCCGCCTGGAAATTGATGAAGCAGGCGATGAAGGCGAATGGTTTGCGCAACGACGGCGAAGTCACCGGCGCGGTGGCGGCGATCGCCAAGCAGCACGGCGTCAA